>CALMRZ010000015.1 GCA_937872225.1 uncultured Spirochaetota bacterium | reverse complement strand
AAAGAGATCATTTTATCGATCAGACATTTATAGTAGCATGCGGACTGTGGAATTAATATATGGCAACAAAATAGGAGTTATGCAACAAGTCTAATATATATTTTAATCGACAATGTACATTCTTCCCCGCGAATCGTAATCTATATCCATGGGTTGCTGAAAGGTGGTAATAACGTTCCAGCCACTGTGCATTGAATTCTTCACGACAATACGGCTATTGAAATTATCCGGGGTAATTATTTTCGTTTCATTCAAAGACATGGAAATCGGTACTATGACGGTCTCCCCGGCCGGACAATCAGCCATGACTGTACCCCGGAAGGATGCGGCGGCGCTGGGATCACCTGGTGCCACGTAGGTAATGACTTCAAAGTTCCTCCGGGTGCCGGAAGGCACGTTCAGCGATATGGTGCCGTAGGGATTGAATTCTTTTTCGATAATGCCGAAATCGGCGGCGGTAACGCGCACTTTGATGGAGCTGAAGAAAGCAGGCGCAGTTTGGGCAATGGCGTCCCGCACGAAGAAGTGGCGCATTTTCTCGAAAATTGACGAATCAGAAGCCTGGTCGGACGGCATTCCAAGGTTTATAATGACCGTTGAGGTCTGGCCGAGCAAGCCTGTGCGGGGCTCGGAGTCGGAACAGGAGAAAAAGAGCGCAAATATCATAATTAAGCTGCCCATGTATATACACTGCACAGCGTGTTTCATAATAGTTCTCCGTCAGAAGACAATTAATGATGGTTTGTTAAATAGTAATAATTTACTGTTTCCTGATCAACAAATAAATATGATTTTATAAAATTATAGTCGGGAATAATTTAACGGTTGTTAATTATTTATATTATGATAAGTTAAGAAATGGAACATTGATGAGTTATCTGATCCTGTATTTTCTCAATTGGGCTTTTGTCCTTGTCTGCTCGACCAGGTTAACGTCGAATAAATATCGATCTGAATACTGACGCTCGATTATCCTGTTGCAGTCATGGACAAAAACATAACCGCCGTTCTTGATTAATAGAGAAGACATGTATATGCTGGACATGCGTCCGGGCGGTTCCTCGCCATAGTGCCTTCTATAACTGGCCAAATCTCCTGATGGGCCATCTACCAGTATAACGTCCCATTTTGTATCGGTGACCTGCGGGGGAAGATCAACAGTCAGGCGGGAATAGTCGTCTATGAGCTGCTCCCACTCGGACAGTTTTGTAGTATAGGTCACGAGGTACGATTCCGCTGTCGGGCACGATTCCCGTACCTTCCGATGCCACTCCTTGCTGTTTTCCAGGAAAGCCGTGCGGCCCTGTGCATTTATCTCAAGCCAGAGGGGCGTGTCATTGCCCATGCCGAAAACAAGGAGGCTGCACCGGGGAAATTCCCGAATGCTTTTTGCTATCAGCAGTATCTCCCGGTCCTCGAGAATGATTCCCGGGTATTTCAGCTTCAAATCTCTGATGGCGCTTATATCCATGGGAACATGCACAACTAGTTATGCAAGGAATATCCGCGTTGCCGCGGAAGAATCAAAATTATGCTTTTCGCGGAAATAATGTCAATAAGAAATGGGGGAATGGATGTCGCGCGCGGTCTATAGATGTTAGTACTAAAAATACGTTGTAATCCAGGCTGTTTTTTTTATAATAGGCTTGCCAAAGACACATACAGCATGAAGCTTGCTTTGGCTCTACCAAATAACGCGTCAGTGGCTATGGGAAAAAAAATTCTGCTCATTCCGAACATGCCGCACTGGTCCCTTGAAAAAAACGCCCGGGACCTTATCAAGTACAACACGTCGGACCTCCATCTCGAGATATGCCAGTTCGGGGAATTTATCCGGGATAGCGATTATTTCTACAAGAATTTTGACCTTATTTTCCCCATGACAAACCGTCTCTTCGACGAATTCCTGATCCGTGAACTTCCCGTGGACAGGGTCATTACCGGCATACGGTCGTTCGTTTCCTGGGATAATAACAAAACCGAGCCCCCCGGCTATAACGCGAAACCGCCACGGCGGTTCATAAAACGCATGAAAAGGGCCCTGCTGATCAATACCAACTGCATGAAGCTCTGGTATATATTCTCGAAGCATCTGCCGGTTGTATACACGAAATACAGCTGTGATCTTGACGTTTTCTATCCTGAAAAAAAGATTAGAGATGATAACAAGCTGGTGGTCGGATGGGCAGGAAGCCTGACAAATAATGAAAATCCCAAAAGCCAGTATCGCGGTTTTTTTGACATCATAAAGCCGGCCTGCGAGGCCGTTGAGGGGGTTGAGCTGCACGCCCAGATCGCTGAAAAGGAATGGATCAAAGACGACAACCGGATGCGTGAATTCTACAATTCCCTTGACCTGTATATATGCGCGTCAAAAAGCGAAAGCGGTCCACGGCCGATCCTGGAGGCGGCGGCCTGCGGCGTTCCTTCGCTGACGACAGATGTCGGTCTGGTGCCGGAGCTTATCGAGGATAATGTAAATGGGTTTATTGTCGAAAGGACTATGGAAGCGTTCATGGGGCAACTTCGGCAAATAGTAAAAAAACGGGACATGATTGCCAAGATGGGCATCCTGGTTCGAAAGAAAATGGAAGAGGATTTCAATTGGAAAAAAATAATACCACAATGGATTGAATTTTTTCAACAAGCTATTTTTTATATAAGCTGCAAAAAGAAAGACTTATGAAATAGTAACCAATCATTAAGAACCATAATAGAATTGAAAATATCCTGTGCCGGCTACTGCGCTATATCGGCCATAGGTGTCCCAGCCGTTTCCATCTATATCATCCATTGTGATAAGTTTATCTCGACGTCCAAAATTATCATCATCTTCATCAACCAAGGTTATTCTTCTATTTAAAATGGCAACAAATCTAGTGGGACCATAAAACATGCCGCGAGCAGTGTTTTCAACACCTGCAGTTGATGCAAAATTTCCATATCCTTTAACGATTGCCAAATTTTTTGTAAGCTGTATAACTCTGTTCCCATCCGTTCCATTTGTATTAGCGACATATAGATATGGATGTTTTACTAGAACATGACTGGGCAGGTTGAATACTGATGAATTATTGGAAGAGATAATAGTGTTTGAGTTTATGCTGTATTTGAAAATTGCAGATTGAGCTGATACATTTAAGCCTGATATAAAAAGTACATTTTCAATATCATCATAAGCTATTCCATAAAACGTTTGTATGGTGGCAACACCAGTCCTCGATAATGGGCCTGTTACTGCATCACCATTTGTTGTGCATCTGTAAAATTCATTGTTTGTTTGAACATAATATATCAAATTATTCTTTCTATCGATTGCAATGGCTTTAATACCAAACTCACTAGTGCTTATAATATCGTAAGTTGAACTATTTATATTGTCAATCCTTACCAGCGGATTTGGTGTAGTGGACCTGGCTATATAAATTCTTCCCCGTGAATCAAAATCAATTTCATAAGGATTAAAAAAAGTAGATAAGCCAAGATTATTTACTTTCCAAGTAATGTCCCCATTTAAAAAAGAATCAATTTGTACAATTTGGTCAAAAAACCAATCAGCTACTACTATTTTAGTTTCGTTCAATGTCATGGCAACCGGTACGGTCACGGTCTTCCCTGCTTCTACGTCCGCGATAGACGTGCCTCTGAATGAAATCGCCGCGCTAGGGTCCCCCGGTGCCACATAGGCTATTACTTCAAACTGGCGCAGGTTCCCCGCTGGCACGCTCAGTGATATGGTGCCGTAGGGGTTGAATTCTTTTTCAATAATGCCGATGTCAGTGGCGGTGACGCGGACTTTGACGGAGCTGAAGGCTGCCGGCGCTGTCTGGGCTATGGCATCTTTTGTAAAGAAGCGGCGAATCCTGTCAATTATTGAAGGGTTCACCATTGCCAGGTCATCAGGAAGTCCCAGGTTTATGATGACCGTGGAGGTCTGGCCGAGCATACCTGTGCGATGTTCGGAGTCGGAGCAGCAGAAAAGTAAAATTGTCAATAACAGAAATGCAATGCTCATTTGATAAGTGGCGTAACGTGTCATTAGGGTACCTTTTTTAATTTTCTTACCGTTGAATGAAATGATATAGTAAACAAGATATTTTTCAATATTTTTTTTCAGAAACAACGATTATTTGACATTAATTTAATGGCGGGATTATCGCGGTTTTCGTATTAATATCTATACATTTAGAGGGGTATTGGCTAATAAGAAAGCAGAAAATTAATAAGCTGGATATTCACCAGAAGAGTTTTAACGATTAATAATTGACACTGTATAACTGTGAATAAAAGATAATTACTGGGTGATGACGGACGCAATGCCGGGGCCTATGACGTGGAATATAGGCGGTAAGGGTGGCTAAATTTATGATGGATTATTTTATTCTTTTGTAATCTCAAAGGATCGTTGCTATGTAATCAGTCAAAGGAAGCACTCCCATCATCCGCCCCCGCCGTAATCGAAGAAATTGAACAGGTCGCTTCCGGAGCCCAGGTTTTCCGTCCACCCGATACCGCTGATATCAAGAATGTGAATAAGCCTGCTGTCAATAGGTGAATAAGGCTTTTCCAGGACAAAGAAACCGCTGTTATTGATTGACGTAAAATGTCCCGCGTTGTTCAGGGTGCCGAAAAGGGGGTCCGTACCATGGGCAGCAACCCTCATGGTACCGTCTGGGTTAACGGCCAGCCTCAATATTCTATTGTCGTTCGCATCCTGCGGCTGAAGGACATATATGCCCGAAGGTTTCACCTGGACATCGGTAACGGAGGTCAGCAATATATCACTGTCCTGGTAGAGTAATTCATTTACAATAGCGCCGCTGCCGCCGTTTGCTCCGGGATCGTATCTGAACACGGCATTAAAATACGATATGTCGGAACCGGTAATTACCAGGGTTCCGTCAGCAGCGATATCCATGCCGGTAATGCTGTTAATTCCTGCAGCCGACAGGGCCGGCAGTGCCGTGCCATCGAGGGTTGTCCGGTAGAGCGCGGTGCTGGTGGCCAGGTACACAATGTTGTTTGCGCGGTCAACGGCTACGGCGACGGGAGAGGTCACATTATAAATAAAGCGGTAATTCTCCCCCGCTATGTTATCGCAGCGGACTATCGCGAATTGATACGCTATATAGATCCTTCCCCGTGAATCAAAATCAACATCGTAGGGTCCGGTCAATGATATGGAGTCCTGTCCGTCAGCGGTGAGGGTCGTTAATTGGGCGCGCCAGTTGCTCATGGTATCCAGTATCACCAACCGGTTGTTGCCGTAATCGGGGACCACGATCTTTGTCTCATGCAGGCCCATCGGCACGGGGACGGTCACGGTTTCCCCGGAAGGAAGATTTGCCACGGCTGTACCGCGGAACGAAGTGGCGGCGCTCAGGTCCCCCGGGGCCACATAGGCTATTACTTCGAACTGGCGCAGGTTGCCTGATGGAACCGTGAGTGATATGGTGCCGTAAGGGTTGAAGTACTTTTCTATTAAACCGATATCGGTTCCAGTAACGCGGACCTTGATGGAACTGAAGGCGGCCGGCGCTGTCTGGGCAAAGGCATTGCTTTCGAATAAGCGCAATATCCTGTCCAGAATGCCTGAAGGATCGTTCCGTGCCGTGTGTCCCGCCACGTTACCGATAGCAAGTATTACGGTTGAAGTCTGGCCCGAAAGGCCGATGCGGCGCTCATTTTCGGAACAGGAAAGAACCTGCAGGGTAAGTAACACTGGAAGAAATAATAATGCTATAGTTTTCATATGGTTTCATTCAATTTCAATATATTAAATTTTTAGATTATTTAAAATTAATACAATTTTTAGGAAAGACAAACTTTTTTTATTTTTTTTGGGAAAATAGTTTATTATTTCCCCATCTTGTTGTAGTTTATTTTAAGGCGGGTTTGTATAAAAAAGGTTTGCATTAATTAAATAATAATAAAGGCTAGTTATGCGAATAATCAGTGTTGCCTTCCCCAAGGAGAAAACCATGAAAAGAAATTTAATTTCCATTATAGTATTAATCGCTCTTATCGCCTTCGCAGGCACCGCTTATGCCGAGATACGGGTCATATCCGTGAAAGGCACTGCCTCATACAAGGCGGGCGGGGCTTGGGTACCCCTGGGGGCCGGCATTGCCCTGAACCCGGGGACAAAGGTGAGCACCGGCGTCCGTTCGCGGGTGGAGATCCGGATCAACCGGCACACCGTGACTGTGGAACCTCTGACCATCATGAAGATCAACGAAAGCTACGAGGACGGAAAATACTCCAGGACTCGCATAGGCCTGCGCCGCGGATCGATACGGACCGATGTGGCCCGTGACGCCCGGATCAAGACCGTGTTCAAGGTTTCAACCCCGGTAGCAACATCGAGCGTGCGCGGCACCCGGCAGGTGATCACGTCCGGCCCGACCTTCGGGGACAGCTTCCTGGTTCCGAAAAACAGCGCCTTCGGTGAGGGTCTCAACAGCGGGCCGCAGATAATCTCGGGGAACCTCAATTTCGAGCAGAAGAGCGATAAGGGCGGTTCCGAAAACCCCATCACGGGGATGAAAGAGGAGCTGGTACAGGCGCATCCCCTGATAATATCGGCGGATGAGGCTGAAGCCTTTGGATTTCTCGGCGACGATTTCATGTTTTACGGGCCGGGCGGCAGGGGCGCGGGGGGGCAATCCCAGACGGTGCCGGTCACGATTCACCTGATATGGCCAGCTCAATAGCGGGTATGTCTACCGATCATACTTAACGCGCAGGCAGTTTATATCTAGGAAACCTTAACCGCTTTTCCGTTCCGAGATGAATGGATAGATCTGAACAAACTATTTTCTCCTGAAGGGGGGCTCCATGAGACGTTTTGCATATGTCGTCGCACTAATTTTACTGTTTTCATTCGGGAATGCCCAGGAAATTAATTTCATCAATGCCCTTGCTGAAAAAAAGACCGTGTCGTTCGAGGACGGCGTAAAAATATACATGTACACCCTGGGAAAGTTCCCTGCCGGTTTTGATGCCGACGTGGCATATCTCAAGAGCATCAAACTCCTGAAGGCGAGCAGGTATGATAAGGACAAGCCTCTCAGGCGGGGCATGCTGGCCCTCATGGTTGCCCGTCACTTGAAACTGAAGAGTTCCCTGTTTTTCCTGATCTTTGACACCGAACGCTATGCCCACCGCGCCTGCGTCGGGGAAAAGATAATGGCAGCCAATACGAGCGAGCTGGACACCATGAGCGGCGATGAGCTCCTGGAAGTAATCGCGCGGGTTTCAGAACGAATGGAGGAGAAAAAATGAAACAGGCGGCAGTGATAACGGCAGTATTGGCATGTATCGTTGGGTTCACCCTGACCGGATCGGCGGCTCCCACAGATGCGGGAGAGGACCAGTATTTCCCGGAGCTGCAGAATGACAAGGATATGCGGGTCATTCAATCGGAAAAAAACATGATTTCCAGCGGGATCACCTACGGGGCATGGATAACGCCGTTATTCATTTACCAGGAATCGCCCGGAAGCAAGCTGACAACACAGGTTACGACATTCCGCGCCTGGTTCAAAACCTATCTCTGGAACAACAGTTACCTGTATATTCGCGGCAAGGATACGTACACCGCAGTAATCAGCAAAAAGGGTGCCGCGGCGGCGAAAAACGGCAATGTGCTTGACCTTGACCTCGGCTATATCGCCATGGCAACGCTCCGCAGAAACGTGGATTTTACCGCGGGCAGGAAATATTTCTTCCTTGGATCGGGCATTGTCATGAACGGCCGCGGCGATGGTGCCGAGTTCAATTTTTATTCGAAGTATATCAATATTAAGGCGCTCGGGGCCTGGACGGGATGGCTGGTAAAGGACGATAATCCCTACGGACTGAGCGATCCGGACCTTGCCACCGGCGCCAAGCGGGTCTTTGCCGGCGGTAAAGTATCTACGTCATGGTTTAATCAGACCATTTTCTTTTACGGACTCGCGCAGTTTGATTTCGGCAAGGAATTCTACAACAAGAACAGATTGCTCACCTCGGTGCTGGCGGGCTTTGATCCTGGCGTCAGGTATTATAATACCAGGACCCGTTACCAGTCCCAGTATTACGGCATGGGCCTGGAAGGGGTCATTGTGAGCGGCCTTTCCTATTTCGGCGAATTCATCATTGAGAAGGGTAAGAGCTACATATCAGGATACCCGATTAGCACGGGTATTAATGCCTATGCCGCCAATGTAAGAGTAAACTATTACTTCGACGTGACCACGAAACCGGCGCTGGAAGCGCAGTATGCCTTCGGCTCGGGGGATGTTAACAGGAGCGACTACCGGGCCCCCAACGGCAACCTGTGGGGAAAAGACGCTGGCTTCCTCTATTTCGGCACCTTTGTGGGAGGATACGCCTTAAAGCCGCTCCTGGCAAACATCCACATGATCAGCGCCTCCGTGGCCTTGTCCCCATTCAGCTGGGTGGAAATCTATTCTATCAAGAATATGACCATAACGGCCAAGTACTACTATTACCTGAAGCATCACGTCTGGTCTCCCATAAACAACGGCTTTGACGCCACGAAGCCGGCACGTGAAATAGGGCATGAGGTGGACGCATCGCTGAGATGGCTCATCTTCTCCGATTTTTCATTCTTCATGAATTACGGATTCTTTATCCCGGGCAAGGCCTTCGGATATTATTATGATTACCTGTACAACAAGACGAGTTTTTCAAGTACGTCGTACCGGCATTTTGTCATGGCCGGGTTCAACATCAGCTTCTAGGCTGATGGTGATTCGTCCGGGGATGGTCTGCTCCGGAATCATAGAACCTTCGCCCACTGAAGGGGGCGGGGGGATGAATATCCACTATGCACGGTTTGGGGCCTGCGCGTCTGTCGGCAGGCCGTTGTAGTGTATTCGAGGTGCGGCCATGATAAAGAAATATCTTGACATCGCGAACAAATTCATCGAGGAGAACAAATTCTCTGGCATAGCCGTGGCCCTGGTGTTTTACCTTTTGGTGGTCCTCTTCTGCTTCACCGTCGTGTACGAGCGCTTCGAGCTCAACCTCTATGACCTCAGGTTCAAACTGCGCCCCTCGATAAAGGAATGGGAGCGGCTGGCCTTTCTTGACATCGACGAGAACAGCCTGACCATCGTCGGCCAGTATCCCTGGCCGAGAAACCTTTACGCCGAGGGGCTTAACACGATGAAGGACCTCGACGTGTCGCAGGTCAGCTTTGATATGATGTTCCTCGATGCGACCCCGAAGACCATTGATGACAAGGCCTTTGAGGCCCTGGTGCGGAAGGGGAACCGCCTGTCGCTCGCCGACCTCGAATCGGCGGGCTTAAACAAGGACAAGATTTTCGCCGACAGCATCGCCTCGTCCAACCGGGTCGTCCTATCATACACCTTCACCGACGAGCCGGCCAATTTCGATGTTCTCGAACGGCAGAAGAAAGATTCTTTCAAAAAGGCCCAGAAGAGATTCCTCGAGCGCTCTTCCGTGAAGCTCTCCCCCGCCGAAATAAAAAAACTGAAAAGCTTGGATGATCCTGAAACCAAAAGTATTTCCTACCCCATACCCGAATTCATGAGCACGGGACGCGGCTTCGGTTTCGTGAACCGGTATACCGACATTGACGGCACGGTGCGCAAGGTGCAGCTGGTCAAGGTGTTTCAGGGAAGGCTCTATTTCAACCTTGCCATGATAATGCTCATGGACGTGTGCCGGGTGCCGCTGACCGGCGTGGAGGTAACGCCTGGCAGAAACATAGTGCTGAAAAAAGCAATACATCCCATCACCCTGAAGACCGAAGACCTGTCGATTCCCATCGATTTAAAGGGGATGATGTACGTTGCCTGGGCCGGTTCGGGTCAGAACAAGGGCGGCCGCTTTGAAAAAACCTTTATGCACATCCCTTTTTATGCCGTGCTTGAATACCCGAAGTATGCCGGCATGGTGAAAAAGATATATGACGAGGAAGACCAGATCAAGGCTGAGAAGATAAACGGAATGACAGAACAGCTGGAGGGTTTCACCGAGCAATATAAAGAAGGCGATGATGCTATGAAAAAGAACATGGCCGCCAGCATCGCCGAATTGAAAAAACAGCTGGAGGCCTTGAAAAAGAACAGGCTTCTGGGAGAACTGAGCGAACGGCTCGCGAAGGCCCGGGCCGAACTCGCCGTACCGGGAAGCTCTGCGGCTACCATGAAGAAATGGAAAGAGATAACTGATATCAAGCATGAAATGAACAGGGCCAAGCTTGAATACCTGGATAATTATGCCGCGGAAATCAAAAAGCTCAAAAGCGAGATAGCAAAAGGAGCGGGCAACGAGAAGAAGCAAGAATTGAAGAAGATGGAGTTTCTGCACAAGGCCTTGAATCTTGGCCTGCTGGTTGAAAATTTGTCCGATACCATAGCGCTGTCCGGTCTTGTGGCGGCGGGAACGCAGGATATCGGGTCAATACCGCTCCATAACGTCTATGCCCGGGTCGGCACCTACCACAACACGATCAACACCATAATCCAGAAACAGTTCATTAAAAGGGTGAACTGGCCGATCAACCTGGGTATCATGCTTGCCCTTGCCGTGGCCATGGGATTTATCATTCAGCGCCTGGACGCGAAAAAATCCCTTGTCACGATGCTGGGAACCTTTACCGTGCTGAATCTGGTGGTGATACTCCTCTTCGCCCTGGCCAACCTGTGGTTCCAGCAGCTGGGCATCATCCTGTCCCTGTTCCTCCCGTCACTGGCGATCGTGGCCATCAAGTTCATGAAGGAGGAAAGCCAGAAGCGCTTCATCAAGGGCGCCTTCTCCTATTATCTCTCGCCGACCGTCATCGACGAGATCATCAAGGACCCCGATTCCCTCGAGCTGGGCGGCGAAGACCGTGAGATCACGATATACTTTTCGGACATCAAGGCCTTCTCCACCATATCCGAAAAACTGTCGCCGAAGGAGCTGGTCGTGCGGCTGAACGAGTATCTCACGGAAATGACCGATATTATCCTGAAATATAACGGCACTGTGGACAAGTATATCGGCGATTCGATCATGGCCTTTTACGGGGCGCCGATCGTCATGCCTGACCACGCGGCGAAGGCGTGCCTGGCGGCCATAGACATGAAAAAGCGGCTCCGGGAGCTGCAGGAGAAGTGGAGGAACGCCGGCCTGGAGCCTATTTACGCCCGCATGGGGATCCATACGGGGAAGGCCACGGTGGGAAACATGGGGTCCCGGACCAGGATGGATTACACCGCCATGGGCGACGCCGTCAACCTTGCGTCGCGCCTGGAAGGGGCCAACAAGTTCTATGAGACCAGCGTCATGATCAGCGGAACCACCTATGAGGGCGTGAAGGACATCGTGGAAGCGCGCCAGCTCGATGTGATACGGGTTGTGGGCAAAAGCCAGGCGGTCCCCATTTACGAGCTCATGGGCAAGAAGGGGACCCTCCCCGACAGGATCTATGAAATGCTTGAGAAATACAACCAGGGCAGGGAGTTCTTCCTGAACCGGGACTGGAAGCAGGCAAAGCTTCTGTTCAAGCAGGCCCTGAAAGTGGTGGATGACGACGGCCCTTCCCGGGTCTATGTGGAGCGATGCGACGCCTATGCCAAAACCCCGCCTTCCCGCGGCTGGGACGGGGTGTATGTTCTGAAAGGAAAATAAAACCGGCGAAGACCCCGCCGCATCGGCGGGGTCTTTTTTATATAACTTTTTTACTTTACAGATTACATACTACCTATATATTTCTTTCCTATTATTCATTCAACCGGAGTGCATGATGTTTAAAAAAATAAAAGAGCGGCGCTTCCACCTGCTGGTACTGGCATTTTTAACCGGGCTTTTTATCGGTATCAACGTTTCCTTCCTGTCGTCGGCGACTGAACCTGCCCACAAATATCTGGATTATTTTCACCGTGTGTATCAGCTCATACTGACCGAATATGTCGATGAAGCCTCGCCGAAAGATATGTTCTACGGCGCAATTCGGGGAATGATTAACTCTCTGAACGACCCCTTCACCCGCTTCCTTGACGAAAAATCATTCGAGGAACTGAAGGAGATGACCACCGGAAAATTCCAGGGCGTCGGCATTGAAATAACCATTCAGGACGGCCAGGTTGTTGTTGTGACGCCCATCGATGATTCCCCGGCCATGAAGGCGGGGATCCTCTCTGGCGATATCATCACAACCATCGACGGCAAGGCCGTCAAGGGGATGAAGCTTGAAAAGATAGTGAAGCTGATACGGGGCCTGCCGAAAAGCACGGTCAAGCTGCAGATCAGGCGCGAGGGTTTTGATGAAGCGATGAATTTTGAGCTGGAACGGGCGCCGGTGAAGATAACCAGCGTCGAGTACGACATCATCAAGGAAAAAAACATCGGCTATCTAAGGATAAAGAATTTCGGGTCCGAGACGACCAGGGACGTTACCAAGGCGCTCAAGTTTTTCAACGCCAGGGGGATAAAGAAAATCGTCATCGACGTGCGGAACAATCCCGGCGGACTCCTGAACTCGTCGATCGAAATATCCGAGCTTTTGTTGGAGCGCGGTAAAACCATCGTGTCAACGAGGGGAAAAGAAGGCAGCGGCCGCGTCCAGGTGTTCAAGTCGCAGAGCGAGCCGATCTACCGGGGGGCCCTCGTCATGCTGGTGAACAACGGTTCCGCGTCGGCGTCGGAAATTCTTGCCGGCGCAATCAGGGACAACGGCCGGGGAAAACTCCTGGGCGTGAAAACCTTCGGCAAGGGATCGGTCCAGAAATCCTTCAACCTGGATGACGATATCGGCGTGGCCATCACCGTCGCCAAATATTACACCCCTTCAGGGGAACTGATACATAAAAAAGGGATCAAACCCGACTATGAGGTGCCCCTTGAAAAGCTTTCGGAAAGCGAAATGAAAAACCTGAAAATCGTCCGGGAAAAGAAAATCCTGGAGCAGTTTGTCAGGAAGGAAACCGAATACACGGAAGAAACGAAGGCTTCCTTCCGCGCGGCTCTGTCAAAGGACGGCGTGATCCTGCCCGATAAAACGGCCAACTATATTTTGAAGGACTGGATGTACCGGTTCAAGAAGAAGCCGCTCTATGACATGGAATTTGACCTGCAGCTTAATGAAGCCATCAGGCATATAAGCAGCGGGAAGTGAAGCACCATCCATGACAATCGGACTCGGACTCGAGAGTTCCTGCGACGAAACGGCGGCTGCCGTTGTGGAAAACGGCAGGCTGGTGCTCTCGAACATCATCTCCAGCCAGATCGATCTCCACCGGGAATACTACGGCGTGGTGCCGGAAATCGCCTCGCGGGCCCACCTGGAAACCATCAATATCCTGATTGAAAAGGCCCTGAGGGAGTCCGGCCTGGGTTTCGGGGACCTTGACTACGTGGCTGCCACAAACCGGCCGGGCCTGGTGGGATCGCTCCTTATAGCGCTCCAGTCGGCAAAGGTCATCTCGTACGTCCTGGGGATACCCCTCATCGCGGCAAACCACCTCGAGGCGCATCTGTATGCGCCCTTTCTCGAGGGCCGGGACCTTGTATTCCCGTATATCGGCCTGCTGGTCTCGGGGGGCAACACCGTTCTCTATCATGTGCGCGGCATCGGTGAGATGGAGGTCATCGGGAGGACGGTGGACGACGCGGTGGGGGAAGCCTATGACAAGGTGGCGAAATTCCTGGACCTGGGATACCCCGGAGGCCCGGTTATTGAAAAGCTCGCGCGCACCGCTGGGGGAAAAAAAAATATATTCCCGAAGATCCTGCCGGAGCCCGGGGACCTGCGCTTTTCCTACAGCGGTATCAAGACGGCGGTTATAAATTACGTAAAGCAGAATCCCGGGGCCGACCGGGCTGAACTGGCCTACGGCTTCCAGGAGAGGGTCCTGGAAATACTGGTGCGGCGGGCCTTTGACGCGGCCCGGTCCCGCGGTATCAGAACCATCGTGGTGGCCGGCGGTGTCGCGGCCAACGGGAGACTACGGACGCTCCTTGAAGAAGAAAAACGCGATGTCGAGGAGATCATCATCCCCTCGCCGCCCCTCTGCACCGATAATGCCGCGATGGTGGCGGGTATCGGCTACCGTTATTTCGAAGCGGGGCGCTTTGACACCACTGCCGCCGATGTGCATGCGAGGGCGTAATTTTACTTGATTTAATTAGCGGCAGCAGCTAGAATATGGAAAACCAGGCCGGAATCTCCGGCCCGGGACGCGTTCCACGGGGGCCGAGGGGGCATGGCAAAAAAGGGCGAAAGCTTCAACAATCTTATCGACGAATATCTGAAAATGGTGGAGGACCAAGGCCATGCGGGCAGCGCCGGCGATCAGTTCATCGCCATGCTGATGGATTATTTTTTCGTTACTGAAAAAAACGAAAACCGCGGCATTGAGCTCCTCCTGGGCACTATCGAGAAGCCGCCGTTTCTTTCCTCAGCCGCCAGCCTTTTTGACATGAGGATCGATGACCTCAGGAGCTACGTCCAGGGTTCGTCGACCGCCGATTCGCTTGCGGGAAAAATAATGCTGTCCCCCCAGTACCTGAAGGTATTTTACCCACACCACGCGCCGTCCTTCAACAAGCTTCCCGAGGACGTACGGTTCGAGCTGATGGACGCGATCAAGGAAAAGAACGAGACCATCATAGCCGCCTTTGAAAAAATGATGAGCGACCGGGAAGCCGACCGGAAGCGCACGGTGATGATCCTGATAGCGCTGATCATAAAGAACATCCATTACCGGACCGGCGCGCCGTTCAACAAGCTGCCGAAAAACGTGGAAGATATCATCAGGGAAACGTTCCACAATACCGATGAGATTTTCACGGCGAGCCAGAAGCAGATGGCCGACCTCCAGGACGACACCAAGATCAAACAGGTGGTAAAGACGCTCTTCATGGTAAAACAGTTCAAGGACATTACCGGCATCGCTGAAATGTTCAAAACGGAACTGGAACGCTACCGGAAACGCACCATTTTTGCCCGTGGATGAATCGGGGGTAGACCGAATGACATCGAAATTCAGCGGGTTTCCCAGGGAGTGCCTTGCCTTCTACCGTGACCTGGCGAAAAACAACGCCAAGCAGTGGTTTGAACAGCACCGCAATGAATACGAGGAGAACGTCATGGTTCCGGCGCGTCAGTTCGTGACGGCCATGGGCGAGGCGCTGTCCCGCCGGTCGCCGGGAATACATGCGGACCCGAGGACGGATAAATCAATATTCCGGATCTACAGGGACGTGCGCTTTTCCCGGGACAAGCGGCCCTTCAAGACCAACCTCGCCCTCTGGTTCTGGGAGGGGCGGGGGCCCCGGATGGAGTGCTCGGGCTATTACTTTCACCTTGAGCCGAAGACCCTCATGCTGGGGGCCGGGATTTACATGTTTCCTAAACACATGGTCAAGGAGTACCGGGATTCAGTGGTGCACCGCACGTACGGCCCCGGGCTTGACCGGGCGGTGAAGAAGGTGCTGGAGAAAGGGCCCTATGGCCTGGGGGGCGCCTTTTTCAAAAAGGTCCCGCGGGGATATCCCGCCGACCATGCCAATGCCGAGTATCTTCTTTACAATGGCCTCTGGGCGGGAATAGAGATGCCGGTACCGAAAGAGCTTTTTTCACCGGAACTGGTTCCATTCTGCCGCAGGCATTACGGCAACATGGCGCCCGTTCATGAATGGCTCCTTAACCTGACCGGGAGGGTTTCCTGACAGATGAATTTTATCGAAGAAAAAACGCCGAAGGGATACCTCCTGAAGATTTTCTTTGACAAGTGGCAGTTCCTCGCCTTTGACAAGAAGGGAAAATCGATCTATGTTGACAAGGAATGCCGGAGCCTCCTCCACACGGTGCCGGTCATCATCTTCGTCGGATCGACCTTCGATATTAAAAGGGAATACGACCGCGGTTACGTCCTGCTGAAGATCCGAAACGGCGAGATCGTGGTGCCCTACCGCGACGTGCGGGACTTAAAGACGAAGTTCTTTTTTCTTGCGACCGACAAGGAAATGGACGCGATACCGGTGCGGATGATGCTGGTGCACGACGTTGCCCAGATGGTGCGCGAAATTGACGTGAGCATCCAGCCCGATTACGTGGTGGTGGACGACGCGGTCACGCCGAACGACGTCATAATAATAAAAAACCGCTACAAGGTGAACGAGATCGTCTATGTGGAGCTGGCGAACAACTATTTTCTGGCGGAACGGCTCCAGATCCCGGATTCGGACCGGGTCATGAACATAAACATGATGTCGTCAAACCCCGTGTTTCTTGCTCGGATTCATCTGCGGTCCATGGACCTGGCGAAGATCAACCAGCTCCTCCTGGACTTTGAGATAACGGCCCTCGACACCGAATACATCCTCAGTTTCATCCAGGACCTCCTGGGCAGGGAGGAAAGAGACCCGGTCGTTCAGAAAAACAAGACGATGCTCCTCGACCTTCTTAATTCCTTCAAGTTTTATCACAGCCTCCTCCAGAAGGACGAAGCAAGCATCAAGGAAATGATAGAAGCCACCAGGGACATCAAAAAGCTGACGCCTTTCAGGACGCTGGTGTCGAAGGTAAAGGCAATGTATCCGGGCGCCGAGGAACAGAAGCTCTATACCGTGTATGAGAACATTCTCTATGATAAGCTGGAAGAGCTGAAATCGGGTATCCGGGTCACTTGAAATGGCCGCGGCATCGTGCCCGTTTCACCAGGGAGCCGGTTTTTTTCCGGCTTTTTTTCATTAATCGGATGATTTGTTCGTTATACCAGGCAGATGATCCCGGGGCCGGTACGGCCCTGAATGCCACAGTGAGGTGCCCTTCTTTGATCCATCGAATCATAACCGTGGCCCTGGCCGCGTTTCTGGCCCTGGCGATACCCGCAGGAGGTGACGGGGCCGGGTGGTGGAAGCTCTATTTCACGTCGCCGGGAAAATGGGCCGTGCTTTCTAAAACGGTCAATCCCGAAGCGGGCCTGACGGCCCTACTCGGCAGGGCGGAAGAAAGCATTTACGGGGCATTTTACGAGATATCGTCCCCTGCTATAATTGATGCCCTGGTGGACGCGCGGAAACGGGGCGTGGCGGTGAAGCTTGTCACGGAACATGACACCATGAGGGCAAAAAAGGGGAAGGGGACCCGTTTCCTGAAGCGCCTGGAAGACGCCGGCATTGAAATGGTTTCTGATCCGCCGCGTCGGCGGGGCCTCATGCACAATAAATTCGCCGTGATCGACGGGAAATATCTCTGGACCGGATCGTACAATCCCACGGTCAACGATTCGGTCAGAAACAACAATAACGCCATCCTGATATATTCTCCGATCCTCGCCGACATATATAAAAACGAGTTCCTTGAAATGTTCGACGAGGAGATCTTCGGCAACCGGAAGGAGGAGGGGCCCTTTGCCGACCTGCGCAGGAACTATCACGTGAACATCGAGGGGACCGACATCAACGCCTATTTCGCCCCCGAAGACAATGTTGAGCGGATCATACTCAAGCGGCTGGAGAAGGCGAAATCCTCCATTTATTTCATGGCTTTTTCCTTTACCAGCGCCGGGATCGGGGAAATGATGATTAAAAAATTCAAGTCCGGCGTCACCGTGCAGGGCATATTCGAGCGCCGGGGGGCTAAAACCGGCCACTCGCAGTACGTCAAAATGAAACTTGAAGGACTGCCGGTGCGGCTGGACCACAACCGGGGAGCGATGCACCACAAGGTGATCATCATTGACGGGGAACGGGTAATCATGGGGTCGTATAATTTTTCAAGAAACGCCAATAGGTCCAATGACGAAAACATCCTCATCATCGACAACAGGGAAATAGCCTCCGCGTTCATGTCTGAATTCAAGCGGTTATGGTGACAGGGGGAGGATTGTCCGGTCCGGGATTTTTTTTCCGCTGCCCGTGATGGTATCCAGATAGTCTCTGAGCCATCGGTTGCCGGGGTTGTGCCGGCACGCGAGTTCAAGGTGATATACAGCCAGTTCCTTTTTCCCGATTTTATGGTATATCAGGCCAAGATGCATGAGGATATCCCCGTTGCCCGGGGCTGTTTTGATGGCTGCCGTGAGAAAGGGAAGTGCCTGGACCGGTCCGTGTCCAAATTCTACAACCCGGGCAAGGCGTAGTTTCAGCGTACTGTTGTTTGGATACAGGGCTACCATGCGCAGGAGCAACTGTTCGGAAAGGTCGTAGCGGCCGATCTTATCATTGCAGTCAAGGAGATCCCTGTGCCATGAAAGGTTAAACGAATCGATTCGTATAAGCTCTTCAAGGTCGGGGATTGAGCGGGAATAATCCGATTCTGAGTTAAACATGGAAGCTTCCAGCGACAGACCGACTGAACGATAAAGAGTATGCTTGAGCGCGGCAGCGTGGCGCATGGCCTCGGGATGCCATTGTTGTTTGATGAAAAGGCGCGCCAACAATTCATGGCGCCAGGGAGAATGGGGACTAATTTTTTTTATGGAATCAATAAGCGAATAAGCTTCGTATGCGAATCCATGGGAAATTTTCAAAACGGCCAGCTCCCTCAGGGATTCAATATTACCCGGGTCTGCCCGGATGGACCTGTTCAGATACCGGTCCCGCGCCTCGATATCACCGTGGGCCAGGGCGATAGAGCGGCACGCTGATGAATAGAGCGGGTGGCCTTCCGGAACGGCGGAAAGAAGGCGAAGGCCCCTGTTGTTCTCGCTGTCCCCGAGGCGCGATGCGAGAAAAAGATATCCCGCATTGAACAGCTCGTCGGGGCCGGGCTCACCGATGTTCAGCAGCCCTGCCAGGGCGGGGAAGAAGGTTATGCCGAGGAGGGATGCCTGGCCGGGCTGACCTGCGGCATCGGAAATCCCGGCGGGGACCCTGGTGCCGTCAACCGCGGCCACCCTCATCGATACCTGGATACCGCCGGCGGAATCGCCCGCCTTGATGAGGAGGCGGTGCGGTCCGGCCGGGAGCAAAACCCGGATGAAGTACTGGTCATGGCAGAAGCCGTGCCCGGTCCGGTCGGAGAAAATCCTCGTGCCGTCAAGCCAGAGGTCGGTGTACCCGGTTTTCCCCAGGATGAGGTAATATTCACCCTTCTGAGGCGCCATGATGGTCCGGGCCAGGTAAAAAAAGGAGTGGCCGGTTTCAGGGAAAAGTTCGTTGAAGCTGATCGAACCGGTCCTGTCAGGGCGCACGGAAAACCACGTAACAGCGGATAATTTTCCCGGGCAAGTCTGCGTATGTTCAAAGGACTGCTCCGGCCGGTAGGACCGGTCAAAATCCTCCACGCAGCCGTTCTTAAAGGGACCCATGGCCTGAAAATCAAGGAAGGAAAGACTTTTCTGAAGGGCTTCAGCACCCTTGATGTCTCCCCTGCTGAGGCACCATGCGGTCCTCATCTGGTCGATGCGACCAGTCAGATGCGGATGGATATTTGCAATTCCGGCCGCGATACGGTCGAGGACCTTTCCGGCGCGGTCGTGCAGTTCCGGGTAGCGCATCAGCTCCCCGATCATGAAAAGGGCGACCTCGATCGATGCCGGATCGGCCGGGTCCGGGTCGGTTTTCCCCAGCGCATCAAGGGCGCCGGTATAATTTCCCGCGTTTTTTTCCTTGAGAAATTCATCAAGGGGCCGGGCTTCAGAAGGGATCGGACCGGATACCATCAGTCCGGCCTGAATCGTCAGGCAGAGAAGGACGGCGCGGATAGTTGTTCCTCGAAACCGTGTTTTCACTGTTCCCCTTCCTTGATGGAAGGGGCAAAGGGAGGGTGTTGTTGTTGATTGAGACATGTGTTTTTCCAGCCCCACCGGCCCCTCCCCCATCAAGAGGGAGGGACAATGTATCGCCTACCATCAGTTTTTACATGATGAGATTTTTTATTTCAAACAAAATTTTTTAATTTGCATGGTATTTCTTCGTTAGCACAGGTATGCAGCCGGACGTTACCATCACACCGACGATGCTGTCCCGGTATCTTCTGCCGGTTCAGAAATGCCAGGAAGGCGCCGAGATTCGTTCCCTGTCAGACCAGGAGCTCCTGGCCGTCATGGTGGGGACCGGGACCCGGGAGCTTGACGTGGTCGATCTTTCAACCGCCCTGCTGCGGAGTTTCGGAGGCCTGGGCGGTATTGCCTCCGCCGGGATCAGGGAACTCGCCCGGAACAAGGGCATCGGCTTCACCAAGGCGGTCCGGATACACGCCGCTTTTGAGATGGGCCGCCGCGTCGTTGCCGCGCCGGGCCTGGCGGGGCATCTTGAATCGCCGGGAGCGGTCTGGAATCTCCTCTTGCCCCAGATGGCCTGCCTTGACCGGGAGGAGTTCCGGGTCCTGGTCCTGAACAACAAGAACAGGCTGCTGAAAAATGCCATGGTCTCCGCCGGCACCGTATCCGAGGCCATCGTCCATCCCCGGGAGGTATTCAGGGGCGCCATCCGCGAAGGCGGCGCAGCGGTCATTGTGGCCCACAATCATCCCACGGGGGAGCTCACGCCCTCGCGGGAAGACATTCAGACGACGCGACGCCTGGCGGAAGCAGGTAACATCGTGGGGATCCCTCTCCTTGACCACGTGATCATCACCAATGTCTCGTACTACAGCTTCAAGGAAGGGGGGTATCTCTGAACGGGATGGAGGTCACTCGATGGTGAAATACCGCGCCTTCGGATGGTGGACGATAAAGGCGCTGGTCGACTGTTCCGGCACCATTTCGCCGCTTTCCATGGTGGCGATGCCGATGCGGTCGGCGCCGAGAATGTCGAGAAGGCTCCTGTTGTCCTCAAGGCTCGGGCAGGGAGGATAGCCGAAGGAGTAGCGCAATCCCCGGTCCTTCTGCGATTCCGGAGCGCCGTCTCCGGGAGCCGTGATTCCCAGTTCCGCGCGGACCGTGCCGTGCCACAGCTCCGCCAGGGCCTCGGCCAGTTCCACTCCCAGGCCGTGATAAAAAAGATAGTCGCGGTATTCCCCCTGCCCGTACAGGTCGTGCACCAGGTCATTCAGCCCCGGCCCGATGGTGACGGCCTGGAGGGCTATCACGTCAGCCGCGCCGCTTCCCCTGGGAAGGAAAAAATCAGCGATGGATCTGCGGGGCGCCTTTTTCTGCCGGGGAAAATGAAACCGCCCGATTACCCGGGAGCGGTCGGCCGGGTCCAGGATAAGGACCGTGTCGCCTTCGGAAACGCAGGGCCAGTAGCCATGGACGGCCCGCGGCGTCAGGATGCCTTCACGAAGGAGGCGCTCTTTCATGGCCTGAAGCACGGGTCCCGCTTCCTTGTTTATCAGGGACTCGAATTCATCATGGGTCAGGGCGCCGCGGCGGAAGCCCCACCGTGCCCTGTAAAGGACCCTTTCATTCAGACAGGGGAAGAGCAATTCGGGCGGGATCGGGCCGGCGACCCTGCTGCCCCAGAAGGGCGGCTCCGGTATCGACGGGGCGGGACCCACGGACTCGACATCTTCGGTCGCGAAGGAACGCGCCGGCATGGGGCGCGACGCGTAGCGGACCTTTTCCGCCTCGCTGTATTCCGCGAGCTTTCCTTCTTTCAGGAGATTCATGGCACGGAGCCCCTGGAAGGCGTCCTCGCAGTAGATGACCGGCGAATCGATGATCGGGTCGCACGCGTCAAGGACAAAGCCGCGGGTGAGGGCCGCGCCCCCCAGGAGGACCGGTATGTCCAGGCCCTGGGCCTTCATGAACTCCAGGTTTTCCTTCATGGCCTGGGTCGATTTCACCAGGAGCCCGCTCATCCCGATGGCATCGGCCCCCGTTTCACGCGCCTTGCTTATTATTTCCTCTATGTCGACCCGTATGCCCAGGTTGTAGACCTGGAACCCGTTATTCGACAGGATGATGTCCACCAGGTTCTTCCCTATGTCATGGACGTCTCCCTTCACGGTGGCCAGGACAATGCTGTTTTTTCGGGCCGCTTCAACACGGTCCATGCGGGGGCTCAGGTAGTCCACGGCCCGCTTCATTACTTCGGCGGACTGCAGCACGAAGGGGAGCTGCATTCTGCCGCTTCCGAAAAGCTCGCCCACCTGCTTCATGGCCGGCACCAGGATAGTATTGATGATGCCTGCCGGGGCGGTGCCGGCAAGAAGCGTTTCCAGGATCTCTTCAAGGCCGGAGCGCGATCCGTCAATCAGGCGCTGGCGGAGCCGCTCTTCCGGAGAGAGCGTTTCTTCCGGTGTCCGGTCCTCTTTACCGGCGTTCGCCGCGTACCGGTCGAAATGCCTTATGAATTCATGGAGGGGATTGGAAGATCCGGTGTTGTCGATCAGGTTCATCGCCATCTTTAAATCGTCACCGTCTATGCGGCTGACGGGCACGATCTGGGCCACGTTGACGATGGCCAGGTCCAGGCCGGCCTGGACCGCCCGGTAGAGAAACACGGAATTCAGCACCTGCCGGGAACGGGGGTTCAGGCCGAAGGAAATATTGGACAGGCCCAGGAGGGTGAATACGCCGGGCAGGTGTTCCTTGATGAACTCGATGCCGCGGAGGGTCTCAATGGCCGCAGTCCTGAGGGTCTCGTCGCCGCTCCCCAGGGTGAAGGTAAGGGGGTCAAAGACCAGGTCCGTGGGTTTCAGACCTTCCTCCTCCACCGATATCCGGTACAGCCTCCGGGCGACGGCGAGCTTCTTTTCAGCGGTCCTGGCCATGCCCTCCTCGTCTATGGTGAGGGCAATGACCGCGGCGCCGTGGCGCCGGGCCAGCCTGCAGACGTCACGGACCCGGGCCTCCCCTTCTTCGAGATTTATGGAATTAATGATGGCGCGCCCGCCGTACCGCTTGAGGGCCGCCTCGATCGTTCGGGGGCTGGTGGAATCAATGACCAGGGGGAGCGCTACCTGTAGAGCGAACTGCGGGACCAGGCGGATAATATCGGAGGCCTCGTCACGCCCCGCATAGGCGACGCAGAGGTCCACGGCATGGGCCCCGGACTGGGCCTGGTTCTTCCCGACTTCGACCATGCCGTCCCAGTTTTCCGCCAGCAGGTGTTCCCGGAACTGCTTGCTCCCGTTGGTGTTGGCCCGTTCCCCGATGAAAAAGGGGGGCGGCTCCTGGCGGAGCTCCTGGAAGCGGTAGAGGCTGGCGACGCCGGGCACCGGCGTTACGGCGCGGTCCCGGGGGCGGATACCGGCGAGGGCCGTGCGCAGGGCCCTGATATGGTCCGGCGAGGTGCCGCAGCAGCCGCCGACGATGTTCACGCCGTACTGCTCGACGAATCTCTTCAGTTCACCGGCAAAGTCCTCCGGCTTCATGGCATAGACCAGGGTTCCGTTTACGTTCTGAGGAAGGCCGGCGTTGGGCATGACCAGAACGGGGCCCGGGAAACTCCGGCACAGCTCCTGGACGTGGGGCGCCATCTGGCCCGGACCGGTGGCGCAGTTGATGCCGATGATGTCAACCTCCATGCCGGCCAGTATGGAGACCGCGGCCTGCACCTCAGTACCAACCAGCAGGGTGCCGGTGGTCTCAACGGTGACGCTGGCCGCCACGGGGAGGCGGACGTTACGCCCGGCCATGGCGTCCCTGATGGCGCAGAGGCACGCCTTGATCTGCAGGGGGTCCTGGCAGGTCTCGAGAAGAAACAGGTCAACGCCGCCGTCCAGGAGGCCGTGGATCGCCGGAAGATAGGAATCGTAGATTTCATCAAAGCCGGTATGGCCCAGGGAAGGGAGCTTGGTGCCGGGGCCCAGGGAGCCTGCAACGAAGCATCGGCGGTCTTTCACTTCGTCAGCCGCTTCGCGGGCGATGACCGCGGCCGCGCGGGCAATGGAGCGCGACTCCTCACCCAGGCCGTATTCGGAAAGAACAGCCGCAGATGCACCGAAGGTATTGGTTTCGATGATATCGGCCCCGGCCGCCAGATAGGAGCGGTGGATGTTCCCGATGATACCGGGCGCAAAGAGGTTCAGGGCCTCGTTGCAGCCGTGATGGCCGTTCCATTCTTTGTCAGACAGGGAGAGCTTCTGGATTTCCGTTCCCATGGCCCCGTCGAAGACGAGGACGGTCCCTTCACCAAGCCGCCGGATAATTTCATGAACTCCGCTCATCCCATTACCCCTTCAGGACATCCAGGGCATACTGCACGCGGCCGAAGGGTGCGGAAATCTGCACCCCCTGTATCATGCCTTTCATGTCGGCCAGCAGTTCGCGGGCAATGTCTATACCTTCCCTAACCGCCTCAGGCCCGGTGCCGGCCCTGCGCATCCGTTCAAGGATGTCCGGCGGCACGATGACCCCGGGCACCTCGTTGTTCATGAATTCAGCGTTCCGGTGGGACACCAGGGGCCAGAGGCCGGCTATCACCGGTATGCCGAGGCCGTCGATACGTTTCATGAAGGTCTCGAACTGGCGGATGTCAAAGACCGGCTGGGTGATCACGAACTCGGCGCCGGCCTCCTTCTTCTGGAAGAGCCGGTCGATCTCCCGCTCCTGGTCCTCGAAGCCGGGATTGGCGCCGACGCCGATAAGGAAGCCGGTGGGCTTCCCGATGGGATGACGGCCGATGTCATGGCCATGGTTTAATCCGTGGACGACCCGGACAAGCCCTATGGAGTCAAGGTCGAACACGGCCGTGGCGTCGGGATAGTCTCCCAGCTTCGGCGGGTCTCCGGTGATGATCAGGACATTGCGTAGACCGGCGGCGTAGGCGCCGAGGAAATCCGACTGCATGCCGATGATGTTCCGGTCCCGGCAGGTGTAATGGAGGACCGTCTCAATCCCCGCCTCGCGTTCGAGGAGGATGGCCAGGGGCATGGGGGCCAGGCGCGCCGATGCGCGGGGGCCGTCCGGGATGTTCACCGCGTCGATGCCGTTCTGCTTTAACAGCTTGGACGATTCAATGACGGCGCCGGCGTCGCAGCCCCGCGGCGGGGTTATCTCCACGGAAACGACGAATTCGCCCCGGGCAAGCTTGGCCGCCATGGCGGATTTTTTTTCAAGGGGTACCGCGTCGACCGTGTCCCGGGCCGCGGCCTCCTCGACGATGATCTCCCGCTTCTCCGGGAAGCGCGACTTGATGGCCTGCTTCATCGCCCGGATGTGCTTCGGCGTGGTTCCGCAGCAGCCGCCGATAATGCTCGCGCCGTTGCCCAGGAACTGCACCGCGTATTCGGACAGGTACTCCGGCGTGGTCATGTAGATGTTCCGTCCCCCCACGTGGCGGGGATAGCCGGCGTTGGGCTGGACCGATATGGGCTTTTTCGTCATGCGGGTCATTTTTTTCAGGAGCTCGAGCATGGGCCCGGGGCCGACGGTGCAGTTCAGGCCGATGACGTCGGCGCCGGTCCCGTTCAGGAACTGGACCGCCTGTTTCAATGACGTGCCGTAGGTGGTGCGGCCGTCCTCGTTGACCGACACCTGGGCTATGACGGGCACCTTCTTCGGGGCGAGCACCGCGTCGAGGGCCGCTTCAAGCATGTCGATCTGGTCAAAGGTCTCCAGGATGAGAAGATCGACGCCTCCTTCGACAAGGGCCTCCGCCTGTTCACGGTACGCCTCTTCCGCTTCTTCACAGCGTACGGCGCCCAGGGGCTCGACATTGGTCGAAAGGGGCCCCATGGAACCGGCCACCAGGATCCCGGTTCCGCCGGCGGAGCGGGCGAGTGCGGCCCCGGCGACATTGATTTCGCGGACCTTGTCCGCCAGGGCATACTTGGCAAGGTTCACTCGGTTGGCACCGAAGGTGTTGGTCTCCAGCACGTCACAGCCGGCCTTGACGTATTCTGCATGGATCTCCTCTATCAGGCGTGGCTGGGTCAGGTTCAGGTTGTCAAAGCACTGGTTGATATAGATCCCCTTGTCGTAGATCATGGTGCCCATGGCGCCGTCGAAGAGGATCGCCCTGCCCTGTCCAAGCATGGATAAAAAAGAATTCATGGTCTAGTACCGCCTGCTTATACGTTATGTTTCAACAATAATAAAAAATAGTGCTGCAGTCAATTCATAGCAGAGTTGGACAATCACAACCCTGTACTTCCTGGCATAATAATTAAACGTTACTTATATCTATTATATTACTATATCAAGATATATTGATATAGTAATATAATAGATGGGTCCCGTCAATATTTTTTATTATTTTCAAATTTTATTTTTAAAAGCCGGATAATGTCCGTGGTGTTGCTCTTTTCGATTCTCTTTCCGCCTCCCCTCGACACAGCCCGGGACAGGACGGCTCGCGGATTGCTGGAGAGATTTTTTAATGGGATTCTGGAGTGGGAGAGCAGGGGGTGGGATTAATACGACTGACGATGGTTGAAAGCGAGGGACAGGCGTAAATACTTCTTGAAAAAAATGACCGTTATCAACAGGGTTGCTTGTCAGGATAAGATGTCATACCGAATATTGAGGTGCCGATTTTGAAAATAATAAATTATCTGCCGCTGATTTTCCTTGTGTCATTTTCATGCGTATCCGCCGCCACGGAGGAAAAACCGGCATACGATATAAGACCGGGAAAATGGCTCCGGAATGTCAGGGTCGATTATAACGAAGACAAGGGACCTTCCCGGGGCCTGGTCCAGATCTATTTCCCGAAAAGTTACGCCGGCAGCTCTTCGACGCGCACCCTGATCGTGCTTCACGGCTTCCGGCAGCAGCCGAGCGACTGGGAAAACAGCACCCCCGCGGCCGATTACGCCGACCGTTACGGCTTTGTCCTGGTCTGCCCCGCCATGTCCACAACCCTGTACGAGTCGAAGTATTTTCCCGAGACCGTGAATAAATGGGCGCCGCAGCCGGGCGGCGTGTTCATCTCGAAGACCCTGATAGAATTCCTCCGCAAGAATTTCGGCATTGCAAAGGACCGGGAAAACACTGGCATATTCGGCATCTCCACCGGGGCCCGCGGCGCGCTCCTCCTCGCGGCACGGCACCGGAATCTCTTTGGCGCGGCCGCCGGCCTTTCCGGCGACTACGATTCGGAATCCCTTTCAAACGACAGGCTCCTCGTCTCGGTATACGGACACTATGAAACCAACCGGGAGCGCTGGGAGGAGGAAGTGAACATAATCAGGCTGGCGGAGAACCTGAAAAAAACGCCGGTCTTTCTCGGCCACGGCACGCGCGACGGCGTGGTGCCGCCTCACCAGACAAAGATGCTGGCAGACCGCCTGGCACAGCTTGCCGCCGACAAGGGAGGATACGAACTCGTTGTAGATAGTGATAAAAGCACCGGCGCCGGCCACGACTGGAACTACTGGGGAAGCCTGGTGCCGGAAGTGTTCGCCTTTTTCGACAAACGGCTGAAGAAATGAATTTTCATGCAGGGGTTAACCCCGCCCTGTGCGGTGCACCCTTTATGATTTCTTCCTTGTAAAAAGCCTCTCCCAGAAGGAAATCTCCTCATCCGACACATCGGGGTTGTCCTCCTTTTCGGGCAACTTCTCGATGTATTGCTCCTCTATGGTCCTGGTGACGAAGTCAGCGAACTTTTCGCTCGTCATGGTCTTGGCCTTGAAGCGGTTCACGTAAAAGAGGATGTCCTTGTCAGAGGTGACCACGGTGCTCATCTTCGGGTTCGGGTCCTTCTTGATGAACTCCTTGATGAGGAAGTCGGCCGAATAATCAAGGGAATAGTAGACGTCGATCGTACCGACCTTCTCGGTGCGGACATTGTGGGACGGGTTTTTCTTGCCGTCGAAGACGACCCGAATCTGCGATTTTTTAATCTTCTGGAATTTCTTCAGCCTGTCAAGGAGCCCGGCCCGGGCCTCGTTGAGCTCCCCGCGGAGCATCTTCTCCTCCAGGTCGGGGAACTTGTACATCAGGTTGAATCCGTCAATCAGCAGTACCATGGGGCGTCATTTCAGGCCCTTTACGAACCGCTCGATCCGTATCATCGCTTCCTTCAGGTTTTCCATGGACGTGGCGTAGGAGCAGCGGATGTGGCTGTTGCCGCACTCGCCGAAGGCCCGGCCCGGCACCACGGCGACCTTTTCCGCGTTCAGGAGCTGGAGGGCGAAGTCCCTGCCGGAGAGACCCGTGCCGGAGACGTCGGGGAACACGTAGAAGGCCCCCTCCGGGACCAGGCAGTCCAGGCCGATCTCGTTGAACCTTCCGGCTATGAAATTTCTCCGCTTCAGGTACTCCTTTCTCATGGCGATGACGTCCTTCTCGCCCTTGTGGAGCGCCTCGATCGCGGCGTACTGCGCCATGGAGGACGCGCACAGGGCGGTGTACTGGTGGATCTTCATCATGATATCGATGAGAAATTTAGGCCCCCCCACATAGCCGAGGCGCCATCCCGTCATGGCATGGGACTTGGAGAAGCCGTTCAGGTAGATGGTGCGCGATTTCATCTCCGGTATGGAGGCGATGGAGAAATGCTTGCGTTCGTAGGAGAGGGCGCAGTATATCTCGTCGCTGAGCACGATCAGGTTGTGCCGTATGGCGAGCTCAGCCACTTTCCCGAGGGTCTCTTCGTCGATGGTGTTGCCGGTCGGGTTCGACGGGTAATTGAGCATGACCGCCTTGGTCCTGGCGGTGATGGATTTCTTTAAAACGTCTATGTCGATCCTGAAACGGTCCTTCTGATGGGTCGGGATGATGACCGGCTTTCCGTGGAGCAGTTCGACGTTGGCCGTGTACGAGACGTAGCAGGGCTCGAAGATGATTACTTCGTCCCCGGGGTTCAGGATGCTGCGGAGGGCCAGGTCAAGGCCCTGGCTGACGCCCATGGTGACGACGAGTTCCGTGTCGGGATTGTACCGGATGCTGTATTTCGACGCAACGTATTCCGCGATCAGTTCCCGCAGTTCCGGCAGGCCGCGGTTGGGCGTGTAATGGGTATTGCCGTCCTTGATGGCGAAGATGCCGCTGTCCGATATCCGCCAGGGAGTGACGAAATCGGGCTCCCCGACGCCCAGGGAAATGCAGTCGGGCGTTGAATACACGATATCGAAGAATTCCCGGATCCCCGAGGGGGGAATACTGCTGCCGACCCTGGAGACCAGGGATTCGGGACTGTTTTTTTCCACCAGTTTGAGTTTCATGGCTGTACCCGCGGCGCCGGCGACCGGCCGGATGCCGCCCTGTTGTTAATTTCCGGTAATACGGGATCATCCTCTCATCTTGGAGAACGCCGGGACGATCACGATTTTTCCGGTGAAAAGTTCTCCATAATTATAAATCGGTTTGATTCAGTAAAGCCAAAATTCCGATAATATTCAATTAATTCGGAATTTCCTTCGGGTAGGGCGACCATAATTTTTTCTATCTTTTGTTCCGCAAGTGAAGATTGCAGTCTGTTCAGCATATCGGTCAGTAAGTTGTCCGGACTGTTTTCCCTGACGCAGAGCCACCGGATGACCGCGCAAGAGGGCCCTCCTGATTCGTCAAGGGATACTATGATAAAGCCGGCTATGCTTTTTTTTGAAACCGCGACAAGGCAAAGACCGGGGTCTCCGGCGATGGCATCGGCAAGATTGGCCTCGTTCCAGACCGGCTGGAAGGGTAAGGCCCGGTTCCCGAAGACCTCACGGCCCAGGAGGTAAATCTCCCTGAGGTCATCAAGCCGTACGGGCCGTATCTCAATCCGGCCCTTCATCTAGAACGATCCAGCTTCATAAGCCGCGGCTCATGATCAGTCTGGAGCACCACGTTCACCTTTTTTGTCCCCGGCGTCGGATGGTCAGAGTTGTAATGAAGGCCGATGCTGTCCCTGCGGGCCAGGGCGCTTCTGATGATGAGCTTGGCCACGGTGGCCAGGTTCCGAAGCTCGACGATGCGGGAGGAGATGGTGCTCTTTTTGTAGTAATCATGGATGTCCTCGGCGAGCATCAGTATCCTTTTGTGTGCCTTCTGCAGCCGCTTGTCGGAGCGGACGATCCCCACGTAGTCCCACATGAGGCGCTTCACGTCCTCGATGTCGTGCTGCACCAGGACCCATTCCTCGAGGTCGAAGGTTCCCGCCTTGTTCCAGTTGGGGAACTCGGGGATGACATGCATTTTGTTGAATTTTTTCAGGTGCTCTTCCGCCTGCAGATAGGCGCGGTGGGAAAATACGATACCCTCAAGGAGCGAGTTGCTGGCCAGACGGTTGGCGCCGTGCACCCCAGTGCAGGACGCTTCGCCGGAGACATAGAGGTTTTCGATCGATGTCTTGGCGTCGCGATCGCTCACCACGCCGCCGCAGAGATAGTGGGCGGCCGGGACGACCGGCACCGGTTCCTTCGACATGTCGATACCCTCTTCAAGGCACTGGGCGTAAATGTGGGGGAACCGCTGCATGAGGAATTTCTTGCTCTTGCCGGTGATGTCAAGGTAGACGTTGGTGACGCCGTGTTTTTTAAGCTCCATGTCGATGGTGCGGGCGACGATGTCCCGCGGGGCAAGGTCCTTGAGGGGATGGATGTTCTCCATGAAGCGTTCCCCCCGCTTGTTGACGAGCACGGCCCCTTCGCCGCGGACCGCCTCGCTGATGAGAAAACAGGGCCCGGTCTGCTTGGGGCTGTAGAGGGCCGTGGGATGGAACTGGATGAATTCCATGTCGGCGATGAGCGCGCCGGCGCGGTACGCCATGGCGATGCCGTCGCCCGTGGCGATCTCCGGGTTGGTGGTATGGAGATAGACCTGGCCCACGCCGCCGGTGGCCAGGAGGGTCATCTTGGCGTTGAAGGTGTTCACCATGCCGGTGGTGTTGTCGAGGATATAGGCGCCGTAGCAGTGTATGGCGTTCCGTTTTTTCCCTTTTTTCTTGAGCTGGTGTTCGGTAAGGAGATCGACCCCGGTGTGGTCCTCGAAGAGCTGGATGTTCTTAATCTCCGATACTTTCTGCAGAAGGGCCCGTTCCACCTCCTGGCCGGTGAGGTCCCGGGCATGGACGATGCGGTTCTTAGAATGGCCCCCCTCCCTTCCCAGGTCGAGGATCCTGCCGCCGGGACCCTCTTTTTCGGAAAATTGGGTCCCCCACTCCATCAGCTCCCGTATGCGCTCGGGCCCGGACCGCACCAGCAATTCAATGGTCGTCCGGTCGCCGAGTCCCGCCCCGGCTTTTATCGTGTCTTCTATGTGCTTTTCGAAGGAGTCCTCCGGGGAAAGGACGGAGGCGATGCCTCCCTGGGCATAGTTGGTGTTGGAGTCGAAATCCTTCTTTTTGGTGACGATGTTTACCGTCCCCAGGCGCGAGGCCTTGATGGCGAAGGCAAGGCCCGCGATGCCGCTGCCGATCACCAGAAAATCAGATTTAAACTTTTTTGGCCTCATGGTTTACCAGCTCCAAAAAATTATTCAGCACGCTCTCCGTGATGCGGTCGATGGGCTCTCCGCGAAGGTCGGCAATGAACCGGTAGACATGGATGACATGCTCCGGCCTGTTCTGCCTGCCCCGCAGGGGCACGGGGGCAAGGAATGGCGCGTCGGTCTCGACCAGCAGCCGGTCAAGGGGCACATAGGCCGCCGAGTCGTGAAGGTCCGCGGCATTGCGGTACGTGACGTTGCCCGCGAATGATATGTGAAATCCCAGGTCAAGGGCCCGCTGCGCAGCGCGCCGGTCGCCTGAAAAGCAGTGAATGATGCCGCCGGTCCCGCTTATTTCCCCGAGTATGGCAAGGGTCTCGTCCATGGCGTCCCGCGAATGGACGATGAGAGGCCTGCCGAGCCGGTTTGCCAGTGCGATCTGGAACCGGAAGGATTGTTCCTGCATCTCCCTGGGCTGGCGCATGCGGTAAAAATCGAGACCGCACTCGCCGATGCCGAACAAGAGCCCCGAATCGGGGCCGCAGTGAATTTCCTCCGTGAAGCTCTGCAGGGCCCGGAGCTCAGTGTCGGGGGCCGGGGAGGAAGGATGAATGCCCGCCGAGAAAAAGATGCCGTCCCATCGCTTTGCGAAATCACGGGACCACCGGGAACTGGCCACGTCTATAGAGGCCTGCACGGCCCTGGAGAGGTTGTTCGCGCGCAGATTCGCGACGAGGGTATCTTCCGAGTCGCTTGTGTCTTCCAGGATCAGGTCAAAATGTGCGTGGGAATCGATATACATGGCGGCATCCGGGGAAACGTTCTTGAGTCGTTGTACCTGCATCAGGGCCATAAATGCAAGTATAAAATGTCCGGGGCCCTGGAGATCACAGGATCAAGTTTCAGTCAACCTGGCCGGGGCCTGGACAACAACAGCGCGGCCCCCCGCTCGGATCTCGGCAGCGACTTTGTGCGCCTATTGCAATTAATGGTTGAATTATTTAATATTTTCGACATAATGGGCCGGGGAAAAACAGATGAAAATCCTGGCCATCGGCGACATCCACGGTGAAAAAAAATATTTTAACGCTGCCGCTGATCTGATCAAGTCAGTGGACCTCGTGGCCCTGTGTGGAGATATTGCCAGGGACGGGGACTGGAAGTCGGCGGAAGATGTCCTTTCCTGCATTGAGCGTTACACGGACAGGATTGTCGGGGTGCACGGGAACTGGGACCGGAGCGAGGTGTGCGCTATCCTCGAACGAAGGGGCTACAGTCTTCACGGCAGGGGAACCATTATTGACGGTGTCGGTTTTTTCGGGGTGGGAGGTTCGACCCAGACCCCGATGAACACCGCGAGCGAGTACAGCGAGGAGGAATTCGCCGATTTCCTGTCGGCAGGATTCAAACAGATCGCGGGCGCCGCCGTATCGGTCCTGATCTCCCATTCTCCGCCGCACCGGGTCCGGGACCGGACGTTCATCGGCATAAGGGGCGGCAGCAGGGCGGTCAGGACTTTTATAGAAAATAACGGCATCGGCCTGTGCCTGGCCGGGCATATCCATGAGGCCTACGGCGTTGAACAGCTGATGGGCTGCCAGGTTGCCAACTGCGGATCATTTAAAAAGGGAAGATATTCCCTGGTTGAATTGACAGACTCCATTACCGTGAGCCAGGGCAGGTTGTGAAACCCCGGTTCATGCCTCCCGTCCATCAAAAATATTCATTATTATTATGATAATTAATTTGACAATTTACCGGTGTACATTGATTATCAGATTTTAATATGAGTTCCCTCAAACGAAAAGATCTCCTTGATATCCAATCATTATCTGTAGAGGAGATTCTTCTTATCTGCAGATCCGCCAAGTATTTTAAAGATATTTTTACCCGTTCAGTGAAAAGCGTCCCCATTTTAAGGGGAAAATCCGTATGCACCCTTTTTTATGAACCGTCGACAAGGACGAAGCTGAGCTTCGACCTTGCCGCCAAGAGACTGTCGGCTGACCTGATCAATTTCTCGGTGTCGACGTCAAGCGTCGTGAAGGGGGAATCCCTCATCGATACGGTCCACACCTTGGAAGCCATGAAGGTGGACTACATTGTAATGAGACATGCGGCGTCAATGGCGCCGCATTTTTTATCCCGTAACATCAAGGCATCGGTCATAAACGCCGGCGACGGGTTCCATGCCCACCCGACCCAGGGCCTGCTTGACTCCTATTCCATCATGGAGCGGCGGGGGACCCTGGAGCGGGGCAGCATGGAGGGGCTCCATATCGGCATCATCGGCGACATCAAGCACTCACGCGTGGCCCGCTCCGACATCGAGGCCTTTAAAAAGCTGGGCGCCCGGGTGACGCTCTGCGGGCCGCCCACCTTGGTACCGGATGCGTTCGAGCACTACGGCGTGGAAATCTCCTATAACTTGGACGCCCTGCTGCCCCAGCTGGATGTGATCAACCTTCTCCGGATCCAGAAAGAGCGTCAGAAAGGCTCGCTCTTCCCGTCGCTGAGGGAATATCACCGCCAGTTTGCCCTGACCGACGAGCGGTACCGCCGCTGCAGGGGCGATGTTATCATCATGCACCCGGGACCGGTGAACCGCGGCATAGAAATTGACGATGCAGTCATGAGCAGCCCGAAAACCATCATCAACGAGCAGGTCACCAACGGGGTGGCTGTCCGGATGGCGATATTTTATCTTCTGGCGGGAGGGGCGCCCCTTGAAGAGGTGAGCGAGGAACGAGGTTCCCTTGAAAATAGTAATTAAAAACGGCCGGGTCATAGACCCGGCGTCACGGACCGACGACACGCTGGACATACTCGTCGAGGATGATTCAATAGCGGACATTTCACGCGGCATATCGGTGCGGGACGGCTACGGCGTCATTGACGCCGGCGGGTGCCTGGTCCTGCCGGGCCTCATCGACATGCACGTGCACTTCCGCGAGCCGGGGCGCGAGGATGTTGAGACCATCATCAGCGGCTCCAGGGTCGCGGCCAAGGGCGGGTTCACCTCCGTGTGCACCATGCCCAACACCGATCCGGTCATAGACAACCAGGCCCTGGTGCGCTTCATCAAGCTGGAAGCCGAAAAGGGGCCCATCAACGTGTTCCCGGCGGCAACCATCACGAAGGGCATGAAGGGCGAGGAAATTTCCGAGATGGGCGAGCTGATCGGCGCCGGCGCCGTGGGGTTCACCGATGACGGACTGCCGGTCATGAGCTCGATCCTCATGCGCCGGGCCCTTGAATATTCGCGGATGTTCGACGTTCCCGTCATGACCCATTCTGAGGACCTCGAGCTGACCGATGACGGCATCATGAACGAAGGTAAAAACTCCATGCTCCTGGGCCTCAAGGGCATCCCCCGGGAGGCGGAGGAGGTCATGATCGCCCGTGACGTGATCCTGACCCGCCTGACCGGCGGCCGTCTCCATGTCGCCCATGTCTCATCGGGCGGTTCGGTCGAGATAATACGGCGCGCCAAGAGCGACGGCATACGGGTCACCTGCGAGACGGCTCCCCATTATTTTTCCCTGACCGATGACGCCGTGGCGGAATACCTGTCCATGGCGAAGATGAAGCCGCCCCTCAGGACGGAGGAAGACCGGAAGGCGATCATAGAGGGGCTTAAAAGGGGGATCATCGACGTCATCGCCTCGGACCATGCGCCCCATTCGCCCAATGAAAAGATGCAGGAGCTCGAATACGCCCCCTTCGGCATTGTCGGGCTGGAAACAACGGTGCCGCTGATCATCACGGTGCTGGTGAAAGAGAACGGGTTCTCGTATTTCGAGGCCTTCGAGAAGGTGACCGTCAATCCGGCCCGGGTGCTTAAAATCGAACGCGGCGAACTGAAAATCGGCGGTATTGCCGACGTGACCATCATCGATCCCGAAAAGAAGGTCAGGATCGACGAGTCTTTCATGCTCTCCCGGTGCAAGAACTCGCCCTTTATGGGGAAAGAGCTCTCGGGGTCGGTGGAGTATACCATCTGCAACGGCAACGTCGTGTACTCGAACAAATGACGGGACCGCGATGCCGGCAGTTATGCGGATTTATCCTTGACATAAAAAAAAGAATACCCATAGTTATTGTCTCATGTGCGGCGTCGGTACAATCCCGCACGGGATATCATTTCAGTTCATCGAGGAGGTTATATGCGGCTTTTCAAAATAATGCTTATCATCATGCTGGCTTCGGTCCTCGCGGTATCATGCAAAACGAAAAAGGAGATGACCCTGGAAGACTATGCCAGGATGGAGCTTGAGATAAACCTGCCCGATCCCGAGCTTGACAAGGCGAAAGTTGAGGAAGTGGCCAAAAAATACGGTTATACCTACCAGCAGTACAGGGACATGTTCGACAAGGTGGAAAAGGACACGAAGCTTAAAGAAAAGCTCGGAGAAATGAGGCTACAGGACCAGAAAGAAAAGAAAGAATAGCATTATGCAGTCTGTGTGGGCGGGCATCAGATAATCTTCAGAAGCCGGGCGGCGTTCTTTCCAAGGACGCCCGCCTTCCATTCTTCGTCGCCGCATTCCCTGTTGATCGCGTCAAAATATCTCCGGAAGCTGATCAGCGGAAAGTCGCTGCCGTAAAGGATTTTCCCCGGGCTGACCATGAGGGGCGCGATGCGGTAGATCGCGTCAGAATAGATGAACGGCGAAGCGGCCGTGTCATAGAAGCAGTGGGCCAGGGACTCCGAGACTTCCGGCATGAGCTCGTAAAAGATCAGCCCGCCGCCCCAGTGGGAAAGTATGATCTGAACGTCCTGGTTTTTTGAAAGGATACCGTAGAGGACCCGCAGGTTGGGGTCGTATTTACCCCGGTACCGGTGCCCGACCGGCTCGTTGACGTGGATGCAGAGAGGGAGCGAGTGTTTCTTTGCGGCGGCGAGAAGATTCTCCAGAAAATCCAGGCTCTCTTCATTCAGTCCCCGGCTGTAAAAACCGACTTCCCCCACTCCCCGCAACCCCATGTCCCTGATCTCGCGCACCCATTCTTCAACAGGCCGGGCGGAATTATGCGGCACTGATCCGAAGGGAATGATCGTGCCGCCGGAGAGCTCGATGACGCTCCGGAAGTAGTCGTTCTGGGACGCGCAGAGCTCCTCGTCGTCCCAGGGGAAGCCCATGGCAACGGCGAAGTCGACGCCGTAATCCTTCATGGCGGCCAAGAGGTCATGATGGTCTATCAATTTTGATTTTTCAGCTGCGTAGATGGAGCGGAACTGGTCGTCTTCGAGGCCGCGGGTTCGGTCCCTGCAGAGGTCGCTGCTGAATAGGTGTGTGTGAAAATCAATGATCATTGCCCGTTATCCTATCGAAGGAGCGGAATTCCAGCAATAAATTTTTATTTGACTTTGTGAAATAATTGATTTACCTTACCCACGTACCGGCGGTAAACATGGCATGCCAATGAAGATCAGAGTCATATTTTTTTTTCTCGCAAGCATGGTGATCGGCAGTGTCGCCGGGGGACAGGCATATGCCGGCGCTTTCACCATGGGGCAGTTCCAGACCATCGCTTCAGACGGTTCCCTCGATGTTCTCAGAAACCCGTCGCTTCTCACGGCACAGGTTCAGAACAATGCGATAGGGTTCATGTTCATTGCGCCTCCCTACACGAACCGGCGCTATTCCTATGGCGCCACGCTGGGTTCCACGATTTCCGTTCCCGATATCCATGAGACAAAGCGCCTGGCAGGGAGCCTGTACCTTGCCTACAGCGGCAGAACGCCCCGCGGGACGGTGGGCGTCGCCATGGACACGGATAATCCCTATCAGGCCATGTACACAAGGCACCGGCGGAACTACTTCGGCATGAGTTACGACGGAACAATTAATTTTGAAAACATGGATATCAGCGGCACATCCCTTGCCGTTTCACCGAGACTGGTTGTTTCATACGGCATTGTGGTGTCAGGGAGCCATTCCCTGGGGCTCCAGTGGACCCTGGGTTACTCCCGGACCAGGGAAAAATCTACTGTCTCATACATGGTAAATGCCGTTATCAACGGCTATCACTGGGCGACAAAAACCATGGAGGATGTCGCGGCGGAAATGTCCCTGGGCTATTCGTACCGGACCGAGACGTCACAGGCTGGACTGATGGTGCGGTCCGGGAGGTTCAACTGGGAACGGACGAAAATCAATTTCGGCCATAACGATTTCTTCAATAACGTATTTTTCCCCGGCAGCGTGTCGGAGCCCTTCTATCTCGCCTATGACCGCGGCTTCAGCGTCCTTGCGGGAGGATATCATAAACTTGCGCCCTTCATCGCCGTCGCCCTTGAAGGGGAATACGAAATGCCGATCCATTACAATTACAAGGCCGTCCGGTACGATGAGACAACGGCCATGTTCGGCCTTTCGAATAATATAACCGTCCGCAGGGCCGGACTCTACGCCGTCCGCGCCGGTTTTGAGATACTCCCCGCGGGTCCCGTCACGGTGAGCATGGGAGGCCGGGTGAGCACCACCCGGGAGCGGGGAAGATCAAAAAACAGATATGAGTCAATCAACACCGATACCTACGGGGGCACCCTCGGCCTTGACATCAAGGCGGTTGATTCCCTGCTGATCATGGTGGGCTCCCGGCTGTCCTACACGCATCAGCGTACGGTGACCGTTTTAAATCAGGAATACTTAGGGTCCGTGTCCATTGACGGCCTCACCCGCACATTGGCGGTCGATCTGTTTCTCGGAATGTCCGGCGGATTTTAGATCACGACAGGCAGGTCCTGTCAGGAAGGGGGGTGACAGTGTGGACATTGTAACAGTGCTCGGCATCACGTGGCGGAAGGCTTCCATGGAAGATCTGATAATCGTGTTCACGATCATCATGATCCCCGTCAGCCTTTTCATTCTGCTGAAAATAATCCAGACTCTCAAAAACAGAAAGGTGCATGAAGAACAGCTCTTCCTCTTCAGACTCAAGCGCCTGGGCCTCTCCAACTTCCAGATCAGGATCGTAAACAATCTGATTGAAATGCTTGGCTTTCCCAGGCCGATGCAGTTCATTGAAAACCCTGAAATGTTCGAAAAGGCCGTGGGCCGGTTTCTCACCCACACGCGGGGTACCGGCGAATCGGAGGACTCCCAGTTGTTGATATGCCGGGACCTTACCACCATCTACGATAAAATCTATTTTCACATGAAGGCCAAGAAGCCCCTCAAGGGCATCCAGGACGTTGACGGGGAACAGCTGATCTATTTTACGCCGGTCGCCGGCAAGGTTTTTCTGGGGAAAATCGTATCGCGCAATGCCGCGACCATGCAGATAAGGATCTTCGGCAATGCCGCAGACCTGGCGGCCGTTCCCGAGAAGCAGCCGGTCACCTTCCACATTTTCCGGGTCGGCGACGCGGAGTATGACTTCACCTCTCCCGTGCACGGCCGGGAAGGGACCGCTCTCAAGGTCGGACTGCCGGAAGAGGTCGTGAAGCGCGAGGAATCGCGGCATCCCTATATCGATGTGATACTCCCCGCTCTTATCTCCCGGGAAAAGAACATACCGAAAGAGAAGGAGCTCCGGGAGATTGACGAAATCATTGAAAAAGGCGAGGCTAAAACGAAGCTTTCAGAAGATGAAGGCATGATCGTGGATGAGTCGGCAGAGGAGAAGCTTCCCTGCACGATCTACAAGCTGAACGACTACGAGGCCGTTGTAAGGCTGCCGCAGAAACTTGATTTCAATTACCGTTATATCCTCGATTTCCAGGCGATGGATTTCAACTTCCGAATCTACGTCCGGATCATCGCCACGAAAACCGTGGAGGAAGGCAGCACCATATATTATACGGTGAAATTCGACGAAATGTCGCCCAGCTCACAGGGCGTTCTTAAAAAATACGTGTACGAACACCTCTGACAGATCAGAAATAATCCGGAAGGACCGCCTTCAGTTTCCTCGACTGCTCCCTGTCCCGCCTGTCCTCGGCGGTGATTATGGCGTTCTTCATGGACTCCGGACAGCCGCACTCCCGTTTGCTGCCGATGCGCTCCAGTATGAGCTTCAGCAGTTTTTTTGCGTTCCCGGCGTTTGTCGTGAGATTGCGGATGACCATGTCGATGGTGACGTGTTCCTCGGTCTCGTGCCAGCAGTCATAATCGGTGCTCATGCAGATGACGGTGTAGCAGATTTCCGCCTCGCGGGCCAGCTTTGCCTCGGGAAGGGTGCTCATGTTGATGACGCCGGCGCCCCAGGAGCGGTAGAGGTTGCTCTCGGCCTTGGTGGAAAAGGCGGGGCCTTCCATGCAGATAAGCGTCTCGCTGGTGTGCATCGTCAGGTCCATCTCGCGGGCGGCCTTCTTGACGATGCCCCGCAGCCTCTCGCAGAAGGGATGTCCGAAGGCCGCATGGGCCGCGACGCCGTTTCCGAAGAATGAATTCGGCCGCGACCTGGTCCGGTCGATGATCTGGTCGGGCAGGACGAAATCCAGGGGCCTGATCTCCTCCTTGAGGCTCCCCACGGCCGAGAAGGCTATGATCTCCTTCACTCCTATCATTTTTAATGCCGCGATATTGGCGCGGTAGTTTACCTCGTGGGGCAGGAAGACATGGCCCCGTCCGTGGCGGGGCAGAAAGGCGGCGCGGTGGCCCTCGATTTCTGAGATCATGATCGAATCCGAGGGTTTCCCCCAGGGCGTATCAACGGATAATTCTTCTATCGTTCTGGCACCGTCAATTTCATACAGCCCCGAGCCGCCGATTACGCCGATTGTTGCCTTGTCCATGAGCTACCTCTCTTTGTTTGCAGGCCGGGGATTTGCCGGAATGGCGCCCCGGTTTGTGGTTTACGCGCCTAGTACGATGTAGCGGCATGGGGCTTTTTATCGCAAGAAAAAAAGCGGAACCGAAGGAACGGCCTGCTGCATACATGGCGCATCGACGCCCGGGGCGGATCATGAAAAAATTATTGCCAATCCTGATGTTTTGATTATCATATACTGAAACAGAACAAAGGGAGGTACTATGAAAATCGCAAAAACAGCATCCATATTCCTGGTGGCCCTGGCGCTGCTCTGGGCCGGGTCGACCAATGCAAAACAGACGGATATACCCAAGGAACAGGTCCCCGGGGACGTCATTGAAGTTTTGAACAAATATCTGAAGATATTGTCCACCAGCCCTTCCCTCGAGGCCTGCGCGGCGGAAGTGGCGAAAATATCCGGGGGGCACATGCTGTCGCAGTCAGGTTCCATCTCCCGGGACGTGCTGCCCTACAGCCTGAAAAAAGACTATGAAAACGTGAAATTCTACAAGGTGCCGGCGGTCATAACCAGGGTGGTTTTTGTCGAGGATGATTACGACGGGTACGGCCCTACCCTGATCCAGGGTGCGCGGTACAAAATATGGATCGCGAAGAAAGACGGCGTCGCCGGGCTTCCCGCTCCCATCCCGATAATAAAACCGAAAAACGGAACGCCGAAAATCGTCACCACTATCGGAAGTCTGTAGTCGCCATGCCCGCATCCATCGCCCGGCGCGGTGAATGCGGGCGCTCCCCCTCGGTGGATTTATTTCCAGTATCCCGGCAGGTACACGTCATACACCGGGTCGAGGGTAAGGTCCGGCGCATCGACGACCTTTCCCACGAAGGCCGATACGTAGCCGGTGCCGCCGTATCTGGCAAGGTACGCGGCCCGGTCGAAATTTTTCGGCGCCCGAAGCTGGACCATCATGAAATCGGGCATGAGTCCCCCTTCGCCGAAGATGAGGTTTAGGCTCGCGTTGTTATTGAAGGGATTCGGGTTTACCTGCGCGGCGAAGAATATATACTTGCCCATGGCTTTTTTCTTGAAGAGCGTTACCCGCTCCTCCCTGTTCCTGATGTTCTTGCTCTTGATCTCTTCCATTATTTCAGTGCCGTCGATAAAGCCTTTTGTCTCGGGCAGTCCCTGTTCGATGGCGGCCCTTCGTTCCGCCGTGAGCTTCCAGTCCATCGACTTCGTTACTTCATAGGGTGTTTTCTTCTTTGCCTGCTGGGCGGAAAAGCCGGCCTGGGAAAGGACAAAGATTGAAGCGAAGATTAATCCAGGCAAGATAATTGACAGTACTGGTGCGGGTCTGTGCTGTTTCATGTCTCAACACTCCTTTGTTGTAATGTAAAAAAATGGTATATCCCAAACGGACTGTGCCGTTGAGCGCCCTGTCAAAGAAATATTTTGTCCGGATTGAGTATCCCCTTCGGGTCAAAGGCCTTTTTAATGCGCTTGAGGAGCTCGATCTCGTCCGCGGAAAGGGCGAGGCCCAGGTAGTCCCTGCGGATATATCCCACGCCATGTTCGCCCGTGATGGTGCCGCCAAGACCGATGGCCCGCCGGTAAATTTCGCGCTTCAGCTCCGGCAGCATCATCTTCCACCGCTCGTAGTCGAGGTCCCCCTTCAGCACGTCTATGTGCACGTTGCCGTCGCCGGCATGGCCGAACATGACGGACCGGAGCGACGTCTCCTTGAAATATGATTTCAGTTCCGTCAGGAATTCCGGTATTGTTGAGCGCGGCACCACGCAGTCCTCGGCCAGGAAGACCGGGCTTTCGGCGTGGATGGCCTCGCGTATGGAACGGCGGGCCTTCCAGAGCCGCTCCCGCTGGAGGGGAGACTGGGCCAGTATGATCGATTCCTGGTCCACCCTGACGGCCGCCCCGACCGTTTCCGCGTCATCGAGGACGGCCTGCTCGGAATTGCCGTTAATCTGAATGAGAAGGTGCGCGCCGGCGTCCGGGAAGTGCATGTCCCGGTTCAGGAACCTGGCGACCAGCATGATGGCGTCGTGCTCCATGAATTCGATGGCGCACGGAACGATCCGGTTAACCAGGATGGCATGGACCGCTTCTACGGCGTCCTTGAGCGACGGGAAGGGTATCAGCATGTCGATCACGTGGCGGGGCGCCGGTATCAGTCTCAAAAAAATCTTCGTGATGACCGCCAGGGTCCCCTCGGAGCCGATTAGGATGCCGGCCAGATTGTAGCCGGTGACATTTTTCACGATTTTACCGCCGGTGGTTATCACGCTGCCGTCGGCAAGAACGAATTCCAGCCCCAGGATGTAGTCCTTGGTAACGCCGTATTTCACGGCCCGGGGACCGCCGGCATTCTCCGCCACGTTCCCGCCGATGGAGCAGGATTCAAGGCTGGCCGGGTCAGGGGGGTACAGGAGGCCCTCCGCCAGGGCCGCGTCCTGTATGGCCCTGGTGATCGCTCCCGGCTCAACAACCGCCACCATGTTCTCCCGATCAATCTCGATGATGCGGTTCATCTTTTCAAGGGAGAGGATCACGCCCCCCCTGACCGGCACGGCGCCGCCGGTAACACCGGTGCCGGCGCCGCGGGGGATTACCGGCACGTCCAGTTCATTGCACAGCCTGAGGGTCGCGCTCACGTCTTCGACAGAGCCTGCCCGTACCAGTATGTCCGGCATGGCCGAAAGGTCCGATGTTTCGTCCCGGGAATAGCTTTCAAGGATTTCGCGGTCACTAATGACGTTTTCAGCGCCGAGAATCCGTGATAATTCTCCTGCTATTTCTTTATGGGTTTTCATGAAAGGTCTCTGTTCTTTACAGGTATGAGCCTTATAGCGGCGATGTCAAGGATTTCCTGTACGGAAAAATCAGGAAGGATAAGAATGCAGCACTGTTAATATGTCTTGATTTCTTTTATTCTGCCTGATAAGCCGGGTATCGTAAGCGGCTTACGCTATATGTCAAAGAACCATAACGGGGGGATTCAAATGAGACAATGCCACAATTGCCGCAGGCAGATCGATGATGATAAGGCCCTGTACTGCAGCACATGCGGGACGCGCCTGATGGATATACCGGCCGGACCGCCATCGGCTTCAACGGCCGGAGCCGCCAGGAAAAGAAAAAAAATCTGGCTCATCGCCCTGCCGCTGAATATCGCCATCATGGCCGGGGCTTTTTTTATGGTCAAGGGCTGTTCCAGCGTGTTCGGGGCGTTTACCGCAACAGGTGAGCCCCTGGGGAACTTCACCTTTGTCCCGAAACAGTGCCGGTCAGGCCAGCACATGAGCTTTTTCGGGTCAGTCCTGCTGGGTGAGGGCCCCCAGGACGGCGCCGTGGTCGCCATCATTGACCCCGTCAAAGGAAAAATCGTCAAAGTCGAGGTCCCGGGCTCATGCGAGCCCCCCGATTACGAGAAATGCAAGGAAGTCATTATCGATCCGAAATACTGTTCCCGCTATGACGTGTCCATTGACAAGACCGGCGTCATGGTCAACAATATTGTCATGATAAACGGGCGGGTGAATGTTGACTGCGTGTTCCCCGGCGGGGGAACCGCCAAAGGGGACGTCGCCTTCAAACGGTGCAATTAAAGCAGCTTCGAATTGAAATTATTCTTTACCGCGAAACAGGATTGGGGCTTATCGGTGGTTCAGTGATTGCAGATACCTGTCCAGCGCCGCCGGGTCCTGCTGGCGAAGCACCGCCTCCGTGCCGACCACGTAGCCGTCGCCGATTGCAAGGGCCTGCCTGGCGTCGTCAGCCGTTTTGACGCCGAAACCGATGATGACTTTTTTATAGGTATTCTCCCGTATCATGCGGATCTTGTCCAGCAGCTCCGGCGACGTGAAGTCTGACTTCGACCCGGTGATCCCCCTCACCCCTATGAAATAGATGATCTCGCTTGTAGACCTGTTCATGACCTCGATGTCCGATTCCCGGGACTCGAGGGTGGCGAAGGGAACGATGGGTATATCGAAGCCGCTGTCGTAAAAGAGGGGCGCCATCCGGTTGGGGAGGTCCGGGATGATCACGCCGTCGATGCAGCCTGCCATGCGTTCCGAGAATTCCCGCATGCCGTAAGAGTAGATGATATTGGCGTAGGTCATGACGTACTTTTTTATCGTAGTGCCGCGCTGGGACAGTATCTCTTCCATGACGTTCGCCGGCGTTATGCCGCTTTCCAGGGTGGTCTGAATGGCCCGGGCGATGACCGGGCCGTCGGCAGTCGGATCGTTAAAGGGAATCCCGATCTCAATAAAATCGAAACCATTTTTCACAACCGCATTGAAGCATTTTTTAAACGTGCCGGCATCCGGATATCCGCCGGCCAGATATATTCCTCTCATAACTCCTCCCTGTTCTGCTGCTCGATGATGCCCAGGTCCTTATCCCCCCTCCCCGAGAGGTTTACCAGGACCTGTTTGCCCCGCAGCTCGTCGGCATGGGTGAGGGCCCAGGCCAGGGCGTGGGACGACTCAAGGGCGGGGATGATGCCTTCAAGCCGGGTCAGCTCGTGGAAGGCCTGAAGGGCCTCGTTGTCGTTGACGCTTTCATACCGCACCCTGCCGGAATCTTTTAGATATGAATGCTGGGGGCCGATGCCGGCGTAATCAAGTCCCGCGGAAACGGAATGCACATCCTGCACCTGGCAGTTCTTGTCCTGGAGAAGATAGGAGAGGGCGCCCTGAAAGATGCCCCGGGTACCCAGGGAAAGGGTCGCGGCGTTGTCGCCGGGGCCGAGGGACCTGCCGCCGGCCTCGACGCCGATCAGCGCCACTTCCGGAAAGTCGAGAAAACCCTGGTATATACCCATGGCGTTGCTCCCGCCGCCGACGCAGGCTATGACGAAGTCGGGAAGAAACCCCCTGCCCCGGAAGTGTTCCAGGGCCTCCCTGCCGGTCACGGCGTGGAAGAAGGCCACCATTTCCGGGAACGGGTGGGGCCCCGCGACCGTGCCCAGGAGATAATGGGTGTCGGTTACGTTGGTGACCCAGTCCTTGAGGGACGCGCTGATGGCGTCCTTCAGGGTGCGGAGCCCCTCATCGACCGGCACCACCTCCGCCCCCAGGAGCTTCATCTTTTTCACGTTCGGCATCTGGCGCTCAACGTCCAGGCTCCCCATGTAGATGCGGCACGTGAGGCCGAAGAGGGCGGCGGCGGTGGCCGTGGCGACGCCGTGCTGGCCGGCCCCGGTTTCCGCTATGACGCGCTTCTTCCCCATGTGCCTGGTCAGAAGCGCCTGCCCGATGGTATTGTTGATCTTGTGGGCGCCGGTATGGAGCAGGTCCTCCCGCTTGAGATAGAGCGTGAAGCCGTATTTTTCAGAGACGTTTCTGGCGTGGTACACCGGCGTGGGCCTGCCCGCGTAGTCCTCCAGGTAGCGGTTGAATTCCGTCATCGACGCGTCGCTGCCGGAGAATTCCCGGTATGCCCGCTCCAGCCGGTCAAGGGCCGGTATCAGCAGTTCCGGAACGAACTGCCCTCCGTAGGGGCCGTAAAATCCTCTATCTGACAGCATTGCGCACCTCGGTAATGAATTGTTTCATGAGTCGGTAATCCTTTGTTCCCCGCACGGCCTCGACGCCGCTTGACACGTCCACGCCGAAGGGGCGGTACTCCCGGATGACCCCGGCAACGGAATCCGCGTTGAGCCCGCCGGAGATGATGAGCCGCTCCCGTACGTCATGGAGCCAGGAAGGGAAGGCCGCCGTCTCGCCGCTGCCGCGGCTCGAATCGTACAGGAAAAGGACACCGTCGCGTGACCGTTCCTCCAGGTCGCCAGCCAGAATCACCCGGTCGTAGCCGCAGGGTTCGTACACCTGGGCGAAGTCAAAGTCTTGATAGCATTCGGCCACCTCGTCAAAGGTGACGCCGACGGCAACTGCTGATATTTTTCCCCGGGCGTACTGCGCCAGCTTCCTCGCGTAATCAGCCGGCCGGTACCGGACGCTCCGGCTGTGCAGCACGACCCCGATGGCCGAATAGCCGAGATCGATCGCCCAGTCAACCTGTTCAAATGCCGTAATGCCGCAGACTTTTATGAACATGGCCCCACCAGGGCGCCGTAGAACTCTTTTAATTTGCCCGCCGGGTCATCGGCGGTCATGAGGGCCGTCCCGATCAGGAAGGCGTCGGCGCCCGCCTTCCTGAAGTTTGTTATATCATCGGCGGTCTCGATGCCGCTTTCGGCTACTATCATGAAATCACCCTTGAGAGAAGCGATGGTGTCAACGGCTTTTTCCTTGTTTATTTTGAAGGTGGTGAGGTCCCGAGAGTTCACCCCGACCATTTCCGGGTCAAGGGCCTTGATCTTTTTGAACTCTTCCCCATCATGGATCTCGTAGAGGACCTTCATGGAATAGCGGCGCGCCCGCTGGGTGAGGAAGTAGAGTTCCCTGATATTCAATATCGACGCGATGAGGAGGATGAAATCCGCCCCGTGGGCGAAAGCGTTGTCTATCTGCACTTCACTCATGATGAAATCCTTGCACAGGAGGGGAATCTTCACCGCCTTTGATGCCTCGGTCAGGTATTCGTAATTCCCCTGGAAGTAGCGGCTGTCGGTGAGTATGCTCACGGCCCCGGCCCCGCCACGCTCGTATGATTCAGCCTGATGCGTTATGTCAACATCTCGGTTGATGGAACCTCGCGACGGGGAGGCTTTTTTTATCTCGGTGATGAAGGGCTTTTCCCTGAGATGCGGCAGGGGATCGGTCACCGGCCTCGGGCGCTTCCGCTCCGCCGGAATAAGGCTCCGTATCTCGTTCCGCTTGTGTTCGATTATTTCATTAAGGTACATGTCGTTATCCCTGCATTGCCTGTTTAAGGGCGGTGCTGCTTCCGACCAGTTCGTTGAGCTTCTGCACGGCGCCGCCTGCGGCGATGTGCTCTTTTACCAGGTGGAACCCGTCGCGCATGCCGTGACTGTTCATGGTGCGCAGGGCCAGGGCCGCGTTAAGGGAGAAGATGTCCGACATCCGTTCATTGGTACCGGAAAGGCCCTCCACGAAGAGCTGCTTCGCTTCGTTCCGGTCCCTGACCACCGGCATGGGGAAGGGCTCGAAAAAATCGGAGGGATCGATGGAGAAGCGGCGGTCGTTCCCCTCGCCGATATGGATGCATTCGGTGGTGTCCCGGGAGGATACCTCGTCGTACCCGTCGCGGGACGAATATACGGTTATGTTGCTCTTGCCGATTTTCCGTATCACCTGGGCTATGAAATCAAGGCGGTCCCGCCTGCTGATGCCGATGACCTGGTAGTCCGGGTCGGCGGGATTGACGAGGGGGCCCACGAAATTGAAGATGGTGGGCACCTTCAGCTCCCGCCTCACTTTCCCGATCCCTTTCAGCGCCGGATGGTAGTGGGGCGCCAGCATGAACACGTAGTTGTGGCGGCTGAAGAATTCCTCGGGGGAGGTCCCCCCGTAGGCAAGGTCCATCCCCAGCTCCGACAGGATGTCGGCGGAGCCGACAACGCCGCTCTGCGCCGTGTTGCCGTGCTTGACCACGCCGCAGCCCAGGGAGGAGAGGATGATGCTCACCGCCGTGGAGATGTTGACCGTGGACTTTCCGTCGCCGCCGGTCCCGCAGGTGTCGATGGTCCCGGAGGACGCGGTCTCGAACTTCCGCTTGTGGCAGTCGAGGGTCGCGGCCAGCGCCGCCACTTCATCGACGGTCTCGCGGCGGAACTTCATCGCGATGAGGGCCGAGGCGATCTGGGAATCGGTCAGCATGCCCTGGACCATGCCTTCGAAAAGGGTCCGGGCGTCATCGAAGCTGAGGCGCTCGCCCGAGTTTACTTTTTTTACCAGTTTTTCCATGTCATGCCCCCACCCTGCAGTGATCGATCCCGGAAGCCGCGCCGGAGGCGGCGAAATCCAGAAAATTGGCGACGATCTGTCCCCCGAATTCGCTCAGGATCGATTCCGGGTGGAACTGCACGCCGAAAAATTTCTGTCCGGTGTCTTCGATGGACATAACGGTGCCGTCATTCCGCGACCGGGAGGTGACGCGGCCGTCGCCCATGTCAACGGCCAGGGAATGGTACCGCACCGCGGAGAAGCTCCCGGGCATGTTGCCGAAGAGGACCGACGGGCCCGTCACGTCGATCTCGTCGAGCTTGCCGTGCTTCACGGTGGCGGCCCGGACGACGGGGTATCCCAGGGAATAGGCTATGGCCTGCATGCCGAGGCACACCCCGAAGACCGGCTTCCTGCCGAGGTATTCGCTGAGATAGCGGAGCGTTGTCCCCGAGTTTTTCGGCGACGACGGGCCCGGGGAGATGATGATGCCGTCGTACCGGTCCGCCGGAACATACCGGTCGTTCTTCACAATGGCGATTTCAGCGCCGCATTCCCTGAAAAGGGCCTGCAGGTTGTAGGTGAAGGAGTCGTAATTATCGATCATTAAATACATTTCGTTTCTCCAGCGTGTTGATTTTTTTTATGGCCTGGAACAGGGCGCCCAGCTTGTTGCCGACCTCAAGGTATTCCTTATCGGGTTCGCTGTCGTACACGATGCCGGCGCCGGCCCTGAGAATGACGCGGTCGCTCTTGACAAAAGCGCTCCGGATTATGATGCAGGTATCTATGTCCTGGCTGTAGGAGAAGTATCCGGCGCACCCGGCGTAAAAGCCGCGGGGGGACCTTTCATACCGGTCGATGAGCTCAATGGCCCGGACCTTGGGGGCTCCGGACACGGTGCCGGCGGGGAAGCTGTTGCAGAAGAGCCGCAGGGGCGACATGTCGTCGCGCATCCTCCCCTGTACCTCCGACACGATGTGGACCAGGTGCGAGTAGACCTCCGGCTCGAAGGAGCTGACCACCCTGACGCTGTCAGGGTCGCAGCCGGTGTAGAGGTCGTTGCGCGCCAGGTCCAGGAGCATGAGGTGCTCGGCGCGCTCCTTTTCGTCGGCCAGGAGCTTCGCCGATATCTCGTCGATGGAGCCGCCGTCGATGCGGTAGGTGCCGGCTATCGGCTTCAGGGTGGCCGTCCGGTCCTGGATCTTCAGGTGCACCTCCGGCGAGGTTCCGCAGAGTACCTGGTTCCCGGACTTTATGTAGAACATGTAGGGAGACGGGTTTATGTTTCTTAAAAGGCGGTACAGGTTGATGGGATTGATGGCGCAGGCTATTTCATACTTGTTCGAGAGCACCGTCTGTATGCATTCGCCGCTCACTATGTCATCCTTGAGGCGCCGCACCGCTTCCGTGTATGAATCACGGTCGAATTCCTGGGACTGCTCCGGCTCCCCGCCGGGGATAAAGAACTTTTTATGACTGTGGAGTATTTCGGCAGCCATTTCCAGGGTGCGACGGTCGGCCGCGGCGTATATAACGCCCGGTTCCGCACCGGGGGTTATGAGTGCCGAATGGGCGGCGTAGAGCTTGCCCATGTGGTTGTCGAAGACGTAAAACTCGTCAACCTGGAAAAAGACCATGGCGGGGTTATCGGCGTCTTCGCGCACCCGTTCCCGGAGTATGTCCATGTAATTGACCATGTCATATCCCATGTATCCCACGTACCCGCCGCAGAAGTTGCCCATGCCGGCATTCTTTGTGGAGTCCTCGCTTTCCAGCTCCCGCACCAGGTAATCTATCGGGTTTGTATTCAGCCGCTCGATCCCCGATTCGCGGGATTCAACGGTAAGCGTCCCGTCCTGGAATGTCAGGACCCGCCGCGGGCGGATGCCGAAAAAGGTATACCGGGAAAAGCTCTTATCAAGGTTTGCGCTTTCCAGGAGGAAGAGATGATCGGCGTCGGAAAAATTGAAGAGGAGGCTGATCGGCGTTATCATGTCGCCCGCAACCTCGCGGTACACGACAACGCGCCGGTGCTGCCGGGAAAGATCTGTAAACTGTTCTAATGTCGGATATAGCATTGTTTCACCATTGATATTCAAAAAATAAAAAAAAAGTGCGGCAGCTGCCGCACTTTTTCATAATAACCACATATGACATGCCGCCTGCCTATCGGAAGGTTTTCGGGCGCCACCACCATATGGTTTGATATGAAGTCGTTATCCTGCTCATTGTTCTTTTCTCTGTGTAGCCGTTATGTTTCTATAAATAGAAACATAGTTACTATGTATAGAAACACCTTTTTTCAGTCAAGTGAAAATATGAATTTTTTTAATTTTTTTTTTATTTTTTCTGAACAGGTCATGTCCCGGCGGTAAGGACAGGCGGCGCACGCGTCAGGTGAACAGGTGTTCATCGTGGGCGATGGATTCAGGAACCGGTACAGTTTCACCGCCGCTGCGGCAACGCTCAGGGATACTATTATAATGACCAGTACCGTCTGTATCATTGGATCCACCCCGCCAGGAGGCCGATATGGCGTATCAGAAAGGCCGTCGTCCATGCCAGGGTTATGGTCAGGAAGGCCGAAAAGAGCGGCCACTTCCATGATCCGGATTCCCGTTTCATTGTCGCCAGGGTAGCCACGCAGGGAATATAGAGGAGCATGAAGGCCATATAGCCCAGCGCGGTCAGGGGGTCGAATACGGGGCGCCCGGCCAGAGGCCCGGAAAGGTACTTCTGCTCCTTTATCCTGGCGATCAGCGAACCGCTCCCTCCCGCTGAATTCGTATCAGCGTGGTACAGGATTCCCATGGTGCTCACGGCGATTTCTTTTGCAGCGAGACCGGTTATGATGCTTACGCTCATCCTCCAGTCAAAGCCAAGGGGCGCCAGCGCGGGTTCTATCAGCCTGCCCAGCATGCCGATGTAGGAGTGTTCGAGGCGCTCTTCGGCCTTCGCGTGTTCGATTGCCTGTACATCGGATTCCATCTTTTCGTTGAAGGAGATGACCGCAGCTCTGTCGCCCTGTGCGGTTCTGTCTATTTCTGCCTGATAATGTTTCTGCGCAGCGATTATCCTGTCATCATATCGTTCAGCGATCTCCCGCTGCTCCGGGAAACGCCCCAGGGCCCAGATAATTATGGCGGCTGCGAGGACAATACCGCCGATTTTTTTCATGTATTCCTTTCCCCGGTCCCACATGTGGCGCGTGGTGTTTTTCAGGCGGGGAAGGCGGTAGGGGGGCAGCTCCATGACGAACGGCGCTTCAACTTTGCGGAAAAAGGTGTTTTTCAGCACCACGGCGCTCAGGACGGCCGTGATGATCCCCAGAAGATACATGCCGAACAGGACGGTGCCGGGGTGGCCCGGGAAGAAGGCGCTGATGAACAGAACGTACACGGGAAGGCGGGCGCTGCATGACATGAACGGCACGATGAGCATGGTCAGGACCCGGTCTTTCCTGCTTTCCAGGGTGCGCGTGGCCATTATCGCCGGCACGTTGCATCCGAAGCCCATGATGAGGGGAATGAAGGACTTTCCGTGGAGGCCCAGGGCGTGCATCAGCCGGTCCATGATGAATGCGGCCCGCGCCATGTACCCCGTGTCCTCCATGAGGGAGATCGTGAAAAAGAGTATCAGTATGCTCGGGATGAAGACGATGACGCCGCCGATGCCGGCGATGATGCCGTCCGTCAGGAGCTCCCGCAGAAGGCCGGGCTCCATGGCGGCGGTGATCATACGGGAAAGATAGGAAGTCCCCGTCCCTATCCAGCCCATCGGATATTTCCCGACGGTGAAGGTGATCTGGAACGTGAGCCACATGAAGAGGAGAAAAATGGGAAAGCCCAGAACCTGGTGTGTCAGGATCCGGTCTATCCTTTCGCTGGCGGTGACCTCCGGCCGCGGGGCAGGCCGGTACGTTTCACGGAGCGCTCCGGCAATGAAGCCGTAGCGGGCGTCGGCTATCAGGGTCTCGGTGTCCTCTTTCAGCTCGGATTCGAAGGCGCGCAGTTCCCTGGCGGCCTGCTGGATAACGGCGGCTGCTCCCCCGTTCATGCAGGAAAGGTGCCGCTCCGCCTCCGGGTCCTTTTCAAGGAGCTTGATTGCGGCGTAGCGCGACGGGACCGGCGCTGCTCCCATGCCGGCTTCGTCCATCGCAGTCTGGAGCGACAGTATGGCTTTTTCGATATCCGGTCCGTAATTGATAGAGACCGTGCGCGCTGTTTTTTCACGGTTTTCATGAACCGCCATGACGGCGTCGAAGAGGTCGCCCATCCCCTTGCCGGTGGGTCCCGTGGTCGGGACAAAGGGAATGCCCATCAATGTGCCCAGGGCATCATGGTCCAGGATATCACCCTTCTTTTGAAATTCATCGTACATGTTAAGGGCCACCACCACCTTGACGCCCATTTCGAGCAGCTGAGAGGTCAGGTACAGATTTCGCTCAATATTGGACGCGTCTATGACATTGATGACCACGTCGGGCCTGTTTTCAATGATATGATTTCTCACGAAAAGCTCTTCCGGCGAGTACGCGGAGATTGAATAGGTGCCGGGAAGGTCGGTGATGAGGAAGGCGACGCCCCTGTGGTTGAACCGGGCATCACGGGATTCAACGGTAACGCCGCTGTAATTGCCGACACGCTCCCGGGAACCGGAGGCGTGATTGAAAATGGTGGTTTTCCCGCTGTTGGGGTTTCCCACCAGGGCGACATGAATGGTTCGGGATTGCTTTTCCGGCCTGCCGGATGTCAGCGGGCTTCGGGCAGTGACGGTGCCGTTCCCGTACATCCTGGCGGAATGATCCGTGTCATAACAATGGCCTTTTCCTGATAAAGGAACGGGAGGCATGACAGCCTGGTTATAGGGAAACTCAACCTCGATGAGGCGCGCTTCAGAATGCCGGAGGGAAATATTGGAATCCATCAGGCGGTATTCGACCGGGTCTTTCATAGGGGCGTTTTTGATAACGGTGACGGATTTTCCCTTTATGAATCCCATTTCCGTGATTCTTTTGCGAAAGGGACCCCGTCCCCGCACCCGGGTTATTATGCCCTGCTGACCCTTATTTAATTCAGAAAGCCTCATAAAAATTCAGATTAACTATTCCTGCATGCCTCCCGGGATATTTTGGCCCTTGATTATTAATGTAATGAGGAATAATGTTAGAGTCAACTAATAATAATAGTATCATCTAAATATTTTCACCATGGTGATCCTGGTGATGAATTGATCGGCTCAGCGAAGAATCCCTAATTATATTTCAATATCACAGTACGGGTAATTCCGAAGGGGTAAAAATAATGAAAGGTCGATAATAGTACCATACATGATCCCGGAAAAAATTACATATGAAGTAGTACAGGCCGGGCAGGACCTGGAAACCATTGTGGTGAAGTCCGGCGGCAGGGAGATGCCGCTCCACAGCAGGGTGAATCCCGAGCGCGATTCCGCCCTGCTGCGGGACAGGCTTGATCCGTCCCGGTATGATTTTCTCATTATACTGGGAGTCGGCCTCGGTTACCATTGCCTTCCGATAAAAGACAGCCTCAACAGGTATACCCGGGTCGTTCTCGTGGATATTCTTGACGGCATCGAGCGGTTCATGGCGCGGAACCGGCTGACATCTTTTCTCCTCGATGACCCCCGCGTTATTCTGGTTGCGGGCAGGACAACGGACGAGGTGGAGATGACCGTGACGGAGCTTCTGGACATGGACGCCGTCAGGGGGATTTCGGTCCTTGAGCATCCAGCGTCAGTGAGGATATTCAACGATTACTACAACGCCGTAAAGAAATCGATTGATAAAGTAATCAGCATCAAGGCCGGCAACAAGGCCACGCGGCAGGCCTTGGGCGCGCGTTATCTCCGGAACGCCCTCGTTAACCTGGCCATGGTGAAGAATACCCGGCCGGTGCGGCACCTGTTTAACGCCTTCCGGGATTATCCGGCCGTCATTGCCGGATCAGGGCCTTCCCTGGATGACAACATTGACGGGATTGCCATGAACCAGGACCGGTTTTTCATCATAGCCGTTGATTCAGCCCTGCCGTCCCTGACGGGAAGGGGGGTCCTCCCGGACATGGTCATATCCATTGACCCGCAGCCCTATGTGCAGGAGCATTTCCAGGGATGCGATTGCGGCTCGTCCCTGGCGGTGCATTCGATAACCTCGTACCCGTCCCTCGTTGAAAGGCTCCAGGGATACCTTTCTTTCAATTCGCACCCCTTTTCACAGCTTGCGACGGAAGTTTACGGCGACCGCGTCGGATCCATTGACTCCGGCACCGGGAGCGTTGCCGGCGACGCGGTGAGCCTGGCCGTAAAGTGCGGATTTTCCCGCATCGCCCTGACCGGGCTCGATTTTTCCTTTTCCGCCTTTGCGATCTATGCCAGGGGAACGGCGTATCAGAAGCGGTATGGAACCTTCTTCCAGGACCGCTGTTCCACCGTTGAAACCCTTAACCTGAACTATATACTGAAATCCAGCGGCGGCATCAGGGAAGGGGGAAAATTTACCAGAAAATCCTTTCTCCACTATAACCGGGCCCTGGGCGATTATATCAGGGACAATGACCTGACGCAGCTGGTCACCCTGAATGACCGGGGGATCGGCCTTGCCGGGGTGGCGTCCATGCCCTTGAATGATTTTCTCGGACGGTTCTGCCCGGAAAGGATCGGCAAGAAGGAAATGATCGGTGCCGTCCACGGCGCCTCGCGAAAAATTGACGGCGCCCCCCTGGTCGAGGCAGTCGGCCGGATCGTTCACAGTGCATTTTTCGGGGATCTTCTGGAGGCGTCCCTGGGGAAACGGGTCGATGCCGGTGCGAGGAAGCGTTACGAGACCATGGCCCTCGGGTTCACCCGCTGAACGGTCCGTTGCACCTGACGATTGCGATAAAATTTATGTAAACGGCCGAACTGTTTTGGCCGATCATGGTAGTGTACAAACAGCTGTTCATCAATTCTGAAAGGCAGGTCGTATTATGGACATGGATCAATTCAATATCCCTCACCAGAAGGTAAAGGAAAAGAGCGTGTATATGCTCCACCTGGATGCCGCGCGGATCATACTGATTTCGGCCGCGGTCATCGGCATTATCATAGTTTCATTTCTTCTGGGAATGAATTTCATCAAGGGCGGGGACGGCAACAAGGCCCTGGTGACAAAGAACGATATATTTGACAGCCAGAAAGAGCTCGATCTGTTAAAGAACAACATTCCGGACCCTGCAGATGAGGATGACCTGACCAAGCCGATGGACGAAAAGCTTGTCGCCTCCGGAAAGGACGAAAAAGCCCTGGAAAAAGAGAAGGGCTACCATGAAAACCGCGCCGTTGACAAGGATAAGAAAGAAGACCTCTCGGCCTCATCGAAAAATGAATCGTTGGATATGCTAACGGGCGATAACTTCAGTGAGCCCCCCTCCAGGGCCAGGGACATTAAGAAGAAAAGGAGCCGTGATCTGGATGAAGGGAAGAAAATCTCGCGGTCATCCGACAGTGACCTGGTGGATAAGCCGGTTAAGAAAGCCACGGTAAAGAACGATGCCAAGAAAAGAAAACGCGGCAAGTCAAAGGTTGTCGCCGTTTCCATTGATAAGGCAGAAGAGGGGAAAACCCGTCATCCGGGCAATTACGCCATCCAGGTCGGGTCCTTTGACAAAAAGGCGAAGGCCCAGTCGGAGGTCAGGGCGCTGAAGGACCTCAATTATGACGCCTATCTCGATGAATCGCTGGTGAAGGGGAAACAGTATTTCAGGGTCAGGATCGGGCCGATCGCTTCCAAGAAGAAAGCCCTTGACCTGCTCAAGGACGTCCAGGATAACGAGAAGTACCAGGAAAGCTACATGGTGCGCGATTAAGAAGCACGCAATTAAGACTGGCAGGAACACCCCCCAACCCCCCGGTGGGGGGCTTTCGTGATGGTTATAAAAGTCCCCCTCCGGGGATTTGGGGGTTATCGGACAGCCTTTTTCATCTGCAGATCAGTTCCCGTTACACCACTTCTTCAATCCTCCGGATGCCGTTTCTGTTGAGAACTATCCTGAAGCGCCGCAGGTATTCCTGCCTGTCGATGATGAAATGGGTGATCATGTTGATGTGGTAGACCCGCATGCCGAAGGCTTTCCGGTAGCCGGATTTGAGGGGTATGAAAATCTTTTTCTCCGGGTTGTCCATGCTCCTCAGAAAGTGCTGGATGTTGAACCGCATGATGTCAATGACGTCGTTGGTCGAATGACGGTGCCGTATCTTGTTGAAGTTTTTCGCGCTCAGACGGATATATTTCCGGTAAAGTATGACGGTTTCCCCGGTCATGCTGTTGTTTATGTCGGTGATGCTGTCCCGCGATCGGTACTCGATGATCTTTGCCGGTACGCCGCTGTCGGTGATGATGTTGAAGCTTTCCTTGCAGGTCCCGATCTTCTGGTCAAAGCTGTGGTAGATGGTGCGCTGCCGGTCGTAGAGCCATTTGCGCAGGGTCACGCTCAGGTAGAGGCGGAGCAGTTCCTTCATGCGGTCCTTGAACATGTAGCTGATGACCAGGGCTATGAAGAAGGGAAGGGAAAGGCTCCCGTACCAGCTCTGGCCTATGAAGGCGACCATGGTGGCGAAGATCATGGCGACGCCGGCGGCGATGCTGTAGACCGCTTGTTCAAGAAACTTCCCCCCGTGCTCGACGCGGGTCTCCAGGTAGAGAATGTTGCTCAGGAATTTTTTGAGCGCGCCTTGGCGGAACACGAATTTTTCATTGTCGCCCCCGGGGGAGGGCACTGACGGGTATCCGCTCTGTATCCGGTACGCGGTCTCCCCGTGGACCATGTCCATGAGGCGGCGGTAATGTTTGTTATACAGGCGCGGTTGTTTCTCCTTCAGGATCTCGAGGAGGCGGCAGGCGTGGGTTTCGGTCTTCAGGCTGATATATTCATCGGCGAAGAGGTACACGGTCTGCAGCTTCCGGGAAAGGCGGTCGGTGATGATGATCGGTTTCAGCTGTCTGAATCGGGCTTTGACGTCGTCGACGCAGGCAATGAATTCCGTAACGAGGCTGTCGCAATCCTTCGATTTATCGGTTTTTTTGAGAAAGCGCAGTTGCGTGCCGATGGCTTTTTTATAAACCAGGCAGAACATTTTAACATGGTATTCATAGTTCGAGACGCTCTGGCGGGTCTTCGAAGCCAGAAGGTCTTCGACGCTCCTTCTCATGCGGGGAATGCTTTCGGTGTCAGCCGCGAGATTCTTCAGCAGCATCGCCGGCGTCTTGAGGCGTATGGTGGCCCGCAGGTCCTTGTAAAAATCCGTCCGGGAATAGGTTTCCCGGTTGATGTTGAGATTGTTGGGGATGAAAAAATAGGTCTGAACGAAATAAGAGTTGGACGTTTTGTTGTCCAGGGAAAGGTTGTAGGACTGTTTTATCTCAAACTGGTAATTGTCGTGGATCTTGATCGTTTCCTTGATCATGGCGCATGGCTGCGGTGATATGGTCATGGTATATTTTCGGAACAATGGGGTGAAAAAATAACAGAAAGGCCCGGCATACATACCAGGCCCCGGATTTTAGGCAGATGTCAGGAGATCAATAAATATTGTCCTTTATAAGGATCTCTTCCAGCTCATCCGCCTTGGCCGCTATGAACGACAGGGATTTCATGAACCGGAGGGGGTCGCAGTCTTTGAGAAGAATGCTGTTTCTTAAAATCATGGTATCGTTCAGAAGGGCGATGGAGCCGTAGTCAAGGGTCGTGTTGAGTTGCAGGCAGTACTTGTAGAGCTCGCACAGGTCCTTCTTGAGCTTGCCGATGATCGAATAATAATTGATAATCCGGTCGCCGGACTCGTCCTTGGCCAGGGTTATGAGGACTTCCTGGGAGCGGCCGTTGTCGAATTCTATATTGGTCGTGTAGCTCCCCTGCGCGTCCTTGTGGAACCGAATCTTGAACTCGCTGGCTATGGCTGATATGAAACCGTCAAAAACTTCCATGTGGCGCCTCTCGATAACTGTAGTGTGGCGTCGAATCCGCAACCAGACGGCGGCCGCCTTTTCGGAAGTATGGACCATCGATCAATTAAGTCAAGAAATAACTATGAAAAATCCTTGAAAAATAATCGTCCGGACGGTTTATTGTCGTTAATCGCATGCAAGGATTCCCTTTGAATGATACCACTATTATCCGCTGATTCCCGTGAGAAAAAAGTCGTTCTCAAAAATACCAGGGAAATAATCCATCATCTGTCGGTTGATATCGGCGAGCGGACCATACGCAGATACGAAAACCTTGAGCGGACGCGCGCCTATATCATCGATTACTTCATGCGGTACGGCGCAGTTCCCCGGGAGGAAACTTACGAGGCGGACAATCACACCGTGGCCAACATCATCGCGGAGATACGGGGAACGGAGGCCCCCGAATCGATCATACTTGTCGGCGCCCACTATGACACCATCGAGGACACGCCCGGCGCCGATGACAATGCCTCGGGGATAGCCGGGCTCCTGGAACTGTTCCGCCTGCTGTCCCGACACACATTCAAAAAAACCGTGCGCTTTGTCGCTTTTACCCTCGAGGAGCCACCCTTCTTTTCCACGGAGCTGATGGGAAGCATGGTTAACGCCAGAAACTGCAGGAAGCGCAAAGAGAACATTGAATTGATGGTCTGTTTTGAAATGCTCGGGTACGGGTGGAGAACCTGTCACCAGGATTATCCCCTGAACCATAACAGAAAGGAGTTCCCGACATACGGGAATTACATAAGCGTCATATCCCTTCCGTCAAACGCCCCCTTCGTGTATCTCTGGAAAAAGATATATAACTCCCGGACCCGGTCGAAGATATTCGAATACATAGGCCCGGCGTCGATCCCCGGCATGGACCTTTCCGACCACATGTCCTTCATCAGGTCCGGCTACCGGGCCATCATGATTTCGGACACGGGATTTTACCGCAATAAAAACTATCACTCATCGGACGATACCATCGACACGATCAATTTCAAGCTGCTGGCCAACACCGTTTTCGATTCATACGTGACGATGAAAGACCTCCTCGACATGGAGATCAAGATCTGACCTGCCCCCGACGGGGCTTCAGCACGGCGAGCAGTTCCACGTGGGGCGTCTGCGGGAACATGTCAAAGGCCTCCACCGATTCCACCGTGTAATTGCGAAGAACCGCAACATCGTCCCGGAATGTCTTCGGGTTGCATGACATGTACACGATGGTGCCCGCAGTCATGCGGTCGATGGTCTCCATCACGCCCTTCTGCATTCCGGCCCGCGGAGGGTCCATGATAATGGTTTCATAATCCCCGGCAGTCATCAGGAACGCGGCCGCGTCAGTGCAGACGAACTCCACGTTGGTGATGCCGTTGATCTCCCTGTTGACGCGGGCCGTTTCCACGGCCTCGGAATTAAGCTCGACGCCGGTCACCCGGTCGGCAGCGCCGGCGACGAACAGGGAAATGCTCCCCACCCCGGCGCAGAGGTCCAGGACGCTGCCCCGGGCGTGGCCGCGGATCTTTTCATACATCAGCACCGCGATTTCGGCATTGGACTGAAAAAATGAATTGGGAGTGATGCGGTACCGGATGCCGTCGAAGTCCTCCTCGATGTGACCCCCCTTTACCGTTTCCATGATGTCGCCGTAGCTCAGGTCGGCAAGGCCGCCGTAGTGGAGAATGGACACCGAATCGGCCATGGCGATCACCCGGTCAATCACGGCCGATAGCCTGTTTTCCTTTTCCGCGACGACGAAGTTGAGCATCACCTGGCCGGTGAAGCGGGACTCCCTGAGTACCGCGTACCGGAGATATCCCTGGTGGCGGAGATAATCGTATCCCTCCACCGCTTCCAGAAGAGGGCGGACAGTCCGGTACAGGCTGTCGGATTTCTCCTGCATGATGCTGCAGCCCGTCACGTCCACAACGGAGCGGAAGCTGCCGCGCCGGCGCAGGCCAATGCAGCCGAAGGCGGTCACCATGTCCATCCGGCTCCGGTAGCGGTACGGGGTCGAGGGGTGGACGGAATCAACGGCGGCAATGCCCCGGAGGGTGTCGTTGACCATCCGTTTTTTCAGCGATAGCTGGTCGTCATAGGCCATGTCCTGGAAGAGACAGCCGCCGCAGCTGCCGAAGTGGGGGCAGGCCGGGGCTGTTCCTTCGCCGCGGAATTGTTCAATAAGGCTGTTTATCTGCTGACGTTCTTTTTTTTTCAATCGCATCAACCGTGCTATGGTGTCCTGCGGCACCCCCCCAAACCGCCGGAAAGGGCCTTTTGCTGTCAATCGTGGCAAAGTCCCCCACCGGGGGATTTAGGGGGCAAATAATTACTATCCGGTATACATGATTACCTTTTTATCGGGCAGAAAAATGGCGCGGGTATTCCCAGCCATATGGTCCATCCTGAATGCGTCTGATTCCGCCTCAAAGAAGAGTGATCTCTTCAGGTCTGAAATACCGAAACGGAAGCCCCGGTACAAAATGCCGCCGCCTTCTTCATGGTTCATGAAAAAAGCCGTGCCCTTCTTCTTCGTTTCCGCGGAGCTTTCCGGCCTGATGATATCCGGATAATAGGGCGTCCTCGTGACAGCACACCAGTCCCACCGCATCGCGTCCAGAAAAAAACTTTTCTCGCCGGGAAACCGCGACGCTGTGTAAGCCATGAGAAAGAGGGCGCAGGATTCCCAGCTTCTGGTTGTCTGCGCGTTTGAATCATCAGCGTATAAGGCCAGCTCGCGATACAGGTCAAAGGAGGATCCGTGGCGCCCGGCAAGGGCTGCCAGGGTCGTGCCGAAACGCCGGGTGTTGTGCAGGCGGTCAACGAGACGCGAGATCCGTTCAAGGAGTCCCAGCTCTTTCCCGTTGAGCCATTGGGTTTCGCTGACCTGGTACGGCGCCCGCCGTGAATAGGACATCCCGAATCGGCCGGCGGCATCCATCATTTCGGTGCCGGGCAATATCTTGAGAAATCCCACCTGGAGGTGGTCCGGCCGGAGACCGTAGAGATCGTTAAAAGAACGCCTGAAGGAGACCATGTCCTCATGGGGAAGACCGGCAATCAGGTCAAGATGTATCCGGATGGTCCCGAGGGCGATGAGTCGCTCCAGGACGGCCCGTTCTTTTTCCCAGTCGCCCGAGCGCTTTACCGCCGCCAGGGTCTCCCTGTTGGTGGACTGGATCCCGATCTCGAACTGGAACAGCCCCTTCGGGCAGAGTGACAGGATTTCGAAATCCTCCTCGTCAAGGCAGAGGGGATGTATCTCGAAGTGAAAGGTTGTCGGGCCGTTCCGGTAGTTTTTCAGAAGGTGACGCCAGATGGCGCGGCCATGTCCGCGGGACGCGTTGAAGGTCCGGTCGACGAACTTGACCAGGGAAGGCCCCCCCCGTAGGATGAAATCCAGCTCCCTTTTCACGGTGTCAGGGCCCTTGAGGTCTATGTTCTGGTCAGAGCGGGATGAAAGGCAGTAGGTGCACCGGTAAGGGCACCCCCTGCTCGATTCATAGTAGATGTATTTATGCTTAAGGCCCACCAGGTCTTCTTCGCTGTAGGGAGCCGGCATTTCGGCAAAGGGGGGGTTGGGAATGGCGATGACTTTTTCACCGCCCCTGAATCCTTTTTCCGCCAGGGTCCTGAAGCCCTCCTCCCCGTGGCCGGTGACAATAAAATCTATGAAGGGAAAGGCCTCCAGCCATGACCCGGGATTGTAGCTCACTTCAGGACCGCCCAGGACCAGCAGGGAGCCGGCGCACCGCTCATGGAGGAGATGAAGCAGCTTCCGTACCGGCTCCGAATTCCAGATGTACACTGAAAGGGCCATGACATCGGCGCCTTCGGCGGCGAGACGCGACGCGATATCTTCAACAGGCTGGTTTATGGAAAACTCGCGGACGACCGCCTCAGCGTCTATACCGCTCAGGGCGGATTTAAGGCAGTAGAGGGCAAGGCAAGAATGGGTATAGCGCGCGTTAATGCCCGCGAGGATAATTTTTTTCATTGATCGTTCCAGTCAACGGGGCGTTCTTGATGCCTGCCCGGCGGATCTTTCAGCATTGCGCGGCTGCGGGAAGGGACCCGCTGAGCTTCATTCCACGGCACCGCTGCCCTTTAATAGTTCGGCTGTAGCGCTGTTCCCGTATTTTAATGCCACCGCGAGGGGCGTTGTCCCCTGGGCGAAGAGCGTGCCGGCTATGGCGCAGACGGACGACCTGGTGCGGGGATTGACCCGGGCCCCCTTCCGAAGCAGAACGCGGACCAGTTCGGCATCACCAGCGGCCGCCATGTGGAGGGGGGTGATGCCGTTTTCGTCAGCGGCGTTGATGTCGGCGCCTTGGTCGATCAGGAGCCGGGATAGGGCGGAGCTTTTTGCAGCTGCCTCGATGAGGGGCGTACGCCCGTCGTTGGTGCGGGCGTCGACCTGTATCTTTTTCGAGAGGAGTTGCTCAACGACACCCATGGCTATGGCGTGCTGGGTCTCCCCTATTATCTTGCCGTTGACGAATTCGATCGGATTGACCGGGGCCCCGTTCAGGCGGACCTCGTAGTGGCAGTGGTCGCCGCTGGCGGAGCCGGTCATGCCGACATAGCCGATGATGGCGCCACGCCTGACCGGGGAGTTCTTCTTGACCGCGAAGAGATGGCAGTGGCCGTATATCGACTGGTACCCGTTCCGGTGCTGTATGATTATGTAATTGCCCAGGGTGCTGCTGACGCCGGTCATTGCGACAACACCGTTGGCCGTGGCGCGAACGGGGGTCCCGTTTTTGGCCGCGATGTCGAGGGCGCGGTGATAATCGCTGTTGTTGTCAAAGGGCGATCCGCGCCATCCGAAGCGCGAAGAGACCCTTCCCTCCACCGGCGGTATGGAAGGTATGTCCGGCGACGTGTACTGGAGGGACGCCAGGACGATGTGAAGCGGGGTGCTGCCGTCGTCGGCTTTCATGTTTGCATCGCCGCCCCGGTCCAGTAAAAGGGAAACCATTTCCCGGGCCCGTAGTGATTCGTCCTCGGTTTTCTGCGTGACGGTGAAGATGCCGGTCCGCTTGCCGTTGCTGTCGTCAAAGCAGCGGGTCACGACGCGGTAGGTGTCCCAACGCGCCGCAATGTGCAGAAGGGTCCATCCGTCCATAAACCGGTGGTTCGTGTTGAAACCGCGGGAGAGGAAGTTGCGCACTTCCTCGGTATCGTTGTTGACAACAGCAGCGGTGATATCGCTGTAGGCTTCATGGGTATCCTGGATTGAGCTGCAGCGGAAGCAGGCGCTGATTGCCGTTGCCAGGGCCAGAATGACCGTAATTTTTTTCATGCAAACACCCTGATTGCCGTCCGTACCGCGTCACATGAACTGTTCCCGGTGACGCTGTCTTTCTTCGCGTGAAATTGCTTCCTGGTCCCTGTACGGATACGGCATGGAAATACATCATGGAGAGCTGAAACCGGCGCGGCCCGCACGGCACGCGTCGGCGCTTCGTTAGGTAAAGAAATATATTCATATGTAAAATAGGCAAGAATTTTTTCACGGAAGGGGCCGTGCTGTCCTACAGCATCAGTCCCGGGCGGGCCTTTGCGTCGAGTTTGCCCCCGGCGTAGACGGGGACGCCGTTGATAAACACGGCCTCGATCCCATCCGGCTGCGCGTCGGTCAGTGTCACCGTGGTGTTGTCCCGGACGGCGGCATAGTCGAAGACGGTTATGTCGGCGGCCATTTTTTCCCTGATAATGCCCCTGTCTTTCAGGCCCATGCGCTCCGCGTTGGCGCCGGTCATCTTGCGCACGCATTCCTCCAGGGAGAGGACGCCCCTCTCCCGAGACATCTGGAGAAAACGCGGGAAGCAGCCGAAGGAGGCGGGGTTCTGAAATCCCGATGACTCCACCCATGCGTCCGTCATGAAGAGGGAGGCGCGGTGCTTCATGAGCTTGTCGATGATGGCGGGGTTGCTGTAGCGGTGATTGAGGACCCGGGCAGTCCCTTTGCTCATACGGGAAACGTCGATCAGGGCCCTGAACTTGGACGTGCCCCGGGCCTTAGCGATTTCGTCGGCGAACAGGCCGTTGAGAGGATTCAACTCCCCGTGGTTGCCATAGGTCACCTGCACGTCGCCGTAGCCGAAGCCGAGCAGGACGGTCATGGCGAATATCTCCAGGCGCAGGCGCCGCAGCGCCGCCGGTTTCTCGTAATTGGCGGGGATGTCCGCCAGGAACCAGGCCGGCAGAACCACGTTGATGACCGAAGCGCCGCAGGAGTAGGCGTAGGTGTCGAACTTCACGTCTATCCCTTCGTCGATGGCCCGGTCGATGATTTCCAGGGCCCGGTCGCAGGACGGCCATGTCTTTGTGCCCACGAAGATAAGGTGCGAGAGCTGGAGCTTCACGCCGGTGCGGCGGGCCACTTCTATCATCTCCTCCAGGGCAATGAGATTATGGGGCCTGCCGAAGGGCTTGATCGGGTATCCCGGGGACAGGGCCGAGTAGGCCCGGGAGTGTACCGTCAGTATCTTGTTCTTCCTGCTGACCAGCCGCGCGACGTCGGCGAGTTCGTTGAAGCCGGCGAAGATGCCCGGCTCGTACTGGAGTCCCAGGGAAACGCCGCGGGCCCCCTCGTCCATCGCCTGTTCCAGGAGTTTCAGCATTTCGGCCGACTCTTCCTTCGACAGCGGCGAAGCGTCGAAGCCCCGGATGGAGGCCCGGGCCGTTCCGTGTCCCGCCAGCATGGCCAGGTTGTGGGTGAGGCCGTTTTTTCTGCACACGGCAGTGTATTCCTTCAGCGAACGCCAGGTCAGGGCGTCGAAGCCCGCCTTGAAGAGGTTGTCGGATATGAGGGCAAGGTGCTCGGGCCTGATGTTCTTCTTTATGTTCGCGGCGCTGAAACCGCAGTTGCCGCCCACCATGGTGGTTATGCCCTGGCGCGTAAACGGGGCCTTGAATTCCATCCTCCCCGGAGAGGCGAGGAACCAGTCATTGTGGCTGTGCAGGTCGATGAAGCCCGGCGCGATGACCATGCCGGCGCAGTTTACCGTGGGGCACTTCACGTCGGCCGTGCCGTAGAAGACCTTCTCTATGACGCCACCCTTGAGCAGTACTGACCCTTTTTTCCCGGGCGCCCCCGTGCCGTCAACGATGAGCCCGTTTTGCAGCAACAACCGTTTGTTTGAAGCTGTGGCGCGTGTCATGATGGTCCTCCGGTGTGCCCGGGAAGGGCGGCGTTCTATCCTGCAATGAAATAACCCGTTCCTTGTTTCTTTTCAAGCTTAATTTTATAATAATAAAAAGAGGTCTTGCCGGGGACATGCTCTTTCCCCGTTTCATGGAGCATCGGGCACCCTGAAGGCACGGGATGAACCGCTCAACAGGGATGATAAAAGGCGGGAGATGCGCGCCCGGCAGGATTCGAACCTGCGACCTACGGATTCGTAGTCCGGCGCTCTATCCAACTGAGCTACGGACGCGTGTTTGTTGATACTTATTGGCATAAAATCAAATGTGTTGCTATAAATATCAATAAAAAAACTTAAATTTAGATTAAAAATTAAAAATTGAGGCATTGGCTGTGGCGTATGTTGCGATTTGTTTATTTTTGTATTCATGAATAGTCAAAATATGGTCAACGGGATATACAGGTCTATCACTTCATGGGCTCCATTACAAGAGATTTGTCGTCAATTGTCCATTCTATTGAATTGAGCGTACCGCATCATTATTTAAGTGGGCTGACTATCGATTATTATAAAGATAACCGCTATATCAGATTTGAGAATAAAGAATATGCAATGGATAGCGGGGTGAAACGGTCTCATCTCAGGGTTATATTGCCATCTCTTGAAACAAGTAACATTCATTCTCTTATGGAATTGTCAGATTATCTCAGGAAGATATTCTCGAATATTCCGGATGCCTATGACAGCAAAAATTTATTGGATGCTCTTACTAAGGGAAGGGTTCGGATTATTGAAGTTCACATCTATAAAAGGTTGGAGAAAAATGATTCCCTTATGGCCATGTTCCAGACCTTCAAATCAAATGTTTCGGCTTTTGAGATGATAATCCCTCATTGCAGTCATGTTAATGTGAGCAATGAAAATTCGGTGTACATCAACCTGAAGAACGGTAAAACCATTATAATTTATGATGAGAAGGAAAAAAGGAACCTTGACTGTTTGAAGCTGGAATTGAGGATTTCCCACCCGAAAAATCTATGTCCTGCCTTTAACATACATGATTCCGACCTTCTCTGCAATAACCACTGGCGCCAGCTTGATGTTGAAAGCTTAATACGATACTTGAATGTTCATGTGGATAAAATGTTGACCGCTTTGAATATAAAGTCGGCTTCGAAACGTTCACATAAACCTACGGACTCGATAAAGAAGCTGACCAGGCTTCTGAATATACCTCATAACGGTAATGAATACTTGAACCTGGAAGGACTTTTAGACTGTCTTAAAGATATAGACTATGCTCACCGTGAAAAGCCGTCTTTACTGCAAAACACCGGCGGTGACGAAGGGCTCGGTTCATTATTTTCAGACCTAATAGACGAAGCCAGAGACTCAAATATCTGTCGTGCTATAAAAAGATTTCGCCTCACTGATTTGAAAATTAAAGACTGGCTGATGGAGACCGACCCGGAACTATACGGTCGTATATTTCACGAAGAATTGGACAATTTTTTTTACTCTGGCGACCTTTCCTTCGTGCTGGCGTTTATTGATTTCGAGATTGAATTTCCGGTATTTACCCAGACAGAAAGAGCGCGAGAGGCTTTGCGTCAGTATAAGACTCAGTATTCTCCAATTAGCACGACAGGACTTGGGATGAAAGATGTCAAGATGTTGAAACAACAGACACGAATGGAAGTGACTAAGGCAGAGCGTAAACTGAAAATCTCAAACCAGATTCAATCGATACAAAAAAGGCACAGGCACAATTATCGAATGAGATACTACATCTTTGACATGTTTGACCCCGTAGTTTACGATAAAGAAAAAATGAAAAACCGCATCCGTTCATATTATGCCCAAAATTTATCATATCAGGAAATTTTCAATGATAGTATTGAATTACTTCGGTTATTCAAATATACGGATTCATGATGCTGATATGTTGCCGGGTATTGGCATGAACATATCTGTTAAATTGTACAATGATAAGTTCTGGTACCCGCCAAGTAGTAATTATCGGAAATTTTTCAATTTTCCAATTAAGACTCCCAGTGAAATTTTTTTTATTATTTTAATAAAGATGAACCCCCGATGTTGACGTTTCCCATAAGTTTATTTATATTATTAAGTTCGGGTAGTAAAGATGCGGTGATTTGAATTTCTCAGCTTGCGACCGCATCGGTAACAATGGTGAAAAACAGCTAAAGCGAGATGACGCATGGCCTTTTATTGGCCGGAACAACCCGTCATGCTTTTTAGCTGGACGGGTTTTTTTATGCCCTGATGTCAACATTTTGAGGTTCATACATGAGATTGAGAGATATATATCTGCTGCCTGAGTCGATTTCACTGATGTTCGAGCATTTTAAGCTCAATAAGATTACATCATGCCTGATGCCTCTAAGTGACGACCGAGCATTGATTCAGCGTCTTCTTGATGGTCAATTTGTTGATTTTCAGTTTCTTAGCAACATTACACAGACATCATTCCAGATAACCACTGAACCTGTTGCCGAACCGGAATACTATATGTTCATCTTTAAAAAATCTGAGCATGATTACGGGAACGATGTCATGATAGAGATTTATGAAGATGGCTGTGCCTATCTGATATTTTCATTTGAGACAGAAAAATATTTGCCCTTCATCCGTGGGTTGATGGAAGAGGACTTGTTAAAGGTCTCATCACTACAAGAAGGGGATGAGTATCAAGCTGTTGATGATAAGGAAATAATGACTTTGGAGGAATTTTCAGATTTCCTCAGTAGTAACAGTATACCGGGCAATATAATATTTATCGAAGTAGATTGAAGGGGTATATCAATGAGCGATGTTACCTGTCCCGTTTGCGGCGAATTGCTTGTCTTTCATAAGCCTATTTCACGACCCGCTTTCTGGTCTTGTCCCGTGCACGGATGGTTCATCTTGAAAGATGATAGGCTCGTACCGTGGCATTAACTATTCATCAGGGCTACCCTGCCAGCCCTTCGGTGATTCAAAATTTTAAATAAGGAGAGTCTATATGAAAAAGTTTATGCGTCTGGCAGGGGTTATCGCACTGTTCATCTTTGCCGTTGCCTGTGATGATTCTGGCAGCAGGGAAATCGTTCCTTTGCCTGTAGGCGGGGGGGATGCTGGAAGTCTGTCCATAACGTCGATGTTCAGCTCGGTAGCCGATGACTGGACAGGGAGCCATCTGGCCGTGAATGGAGGGTCAGACCCCTATGCGGCCCTCCTGGTCAACGGGGGAGGGATTTTTACCACATACAACATGTTCTTAACAGTTGATGGAACTGTGGATGTAGCTAACTCGCAGATATTCGTTGGCTATGTGTTCGGGTCGATTTTTAATAATTTGACCTTAACCGTAACAGGGAACGGCAACACTGTTCAGTTTAAGCCGCAATCATCGCCGTGGATAGTAGGCGAGTCGTATATATTATGCGGCTCCATAAAATCCACAGATGGCAGGATAGCGATTATTACACCGATTCGAGTCACTGCGAACAACTAAAAAAAAGGGATGGGCTCACACCCATCCCCGGTGAATCATGAAGAAGGAGATATTATGTTGGATTGTCATAATGAATTTGGGGATTCAATTATTCGACCTGCACAAGGATATTGGGTATCTCCATGTGGAGATATACTGGCGGTAAATACTACCCATATTGACGAAGTAATAAAGAATCCTGAATCATTTAGCCTGTCGCTGGACGCAATCAAGGCTGTTTATACTGATAAGTATGAGGAACTTGGTATTGAAGGGGAGGCCCGGAGGGAAATTATCATCAATTTGATAGCTCGGGGTTGGATACGGATTCGGCACTATACACGGCAAGGCATGTGGTCAGTCAACATCAACAGACTCAATAAGAAGACGATGGATATGCTTCAGTACTGGGCCAGCCAGATGATAAAGAATGGTTCATCGAAGTATGACATGGTACGACTGGATTTGCCCACTGGTCAAATGAGTCTGAGCGTGGATGAAGTGGCGGGGGATAAGCTGTACATGATGGAAAGGAAGAAGCCGGGCAGGGTGAGGGTGAAATTAAGGCCGGTAAAGGAGTTCCGTATGAAGAAAAGATATAAAAATTCGTTATCACCGGAGCAATTAAAACAACGTGAGGATTTTCCACTGTTTAAAACTGCTTATTCACGGCACGGTCTATTATTCAACGAAAGCTATCTTGATAAGGTTGAAGAATACCTTCGTGAAGGGGGATTCATTTTAGGTTCTGCCTTTAGGCCCAAAGAGGAAAGGACGGATGAGGAAAATATTCTGAAGCATAGAGAGCTTGTAAAGTGGATTCGTAGCAAAAAGTTAGAGTTCTTTGTGCTGGATGGGATATGGCGTGATAGTAAAACTAACATGGAGTACCCCGAACTTTCCGTTCTTGTTCCTTATAAATATTGGATAATGACCTTTGATGAGTATCTTGAATTTGCTCAGAAATGGGCAGTGATGTATAATCAAGATGCTGTACTGGTCAAAGACCCTGACCCGGCCTACGGGAAACTTTTTATACTAAATAAAGATGGCTCGACCAAGACTCTGAAGGGGAAAATGAATAAGAACCAAATACAGGATATATACTCACGTTTTAAGGGGGGGAAGGATAAAGGTAAGACGTTTTACTTTGAAGGAATACAGATACCCAGTAGTGGTTGGGGGTCTGAGTTGATGAGGCGTGAAGGTTATCTTTGGTAAACTGTGAATGACTGAGGCTCGTGAAGGAGCTTAAAAGATGAAACCCTACAAATCATTATTTGAATCTGGATATTCACGCTTGGCCCAAATTATGTTGGGTCTTGTGCCAACGGTAAAGACATTTGGTATAATGACGGCCGAAAATCCAATGGGGCGTAAATTTTCCAATGAGGAAAATAAGGAACGTAATAATACTCTGCTCAAAGATTTACGAAATTCACATCACGGATTTATTAAACCTGAGCGTGGAAAATTTGAGGGTAATATTGAACACCCTGTATTCATAGTGAATATTACTAAGAATGAGATATGTGCGCTGGCAGCGAAGTATGAACAGAAATCCGTTATATGGGGCAAGTGTGAGAGATATGGCCTCTCAACATTCTATTATCTGGAAACGGCTAATGAGAATATTGAATCGTTGAAGGATACTGATTATAAAGTCGTGTCCGTGCGGAAAGTGTTTCATCGTAAGGACAGTGCAGATGACTTCTATACTCAAACGAAGGGAAGAAAATTCATCATTCCATTCTTTGATGAGAAAATGCAGGATGCTGAATTTAAGGATGGATACATAATAAATAAAAAGACTGGGAAGAAAGTATATTTCAATCCTGAGTCGAATGAAACAGAATATCTCGATGAGACTGAAAGGGAAGTACTCCTTCGAGTGACCCGGTTGTTGGAAGAAAACAGGACAGGTAAATACCGCTGGGAGAACAGGGGTATTATCAAGACTGTTTTGAAATATAATTATTTTAAAGTGAAAGAGAGAGATTATGAAAACGTATAAGAGTGTTTTTCAAGAGAGTGCTGGACTGACACGGGAGAA
>CALMRZ010000014.1 GCA_937872225.1 uncultured Spirochaetota bacterium | reverse complement strand
TCAATTCCTGACGGGGAGCATAAGCATGCTCAGCGGATCAACGTTGACGTCCTGGATCATCAGCGAGACATGGAGGTGCGCCGCCGTGGACAGCCCGGTGGAACCGACGCTGCCGATCCGCTGTCCCGCCTTTACCATGTCCCCTTCCTTCACGGCAAAGGAGCTGAGATGCATGAAATATGAAAAGATCCTGTTGCCGTGATCGATGACAATGAAATTACCCTCGTAGTACATCGGCTCGGCAAGCACGACTTTTCCGTCCGCCATTGAAAATACCGGCTCTCCGGATTTTCCGCGCAGGTCGATCCCCCTGTGCACATTCACCTTGTCCTTGAACCTGGTCTTCTTCCCTTTCCTGTTTTTCCGGTACTGCATGATATTCCTCTTGGACCAGAAGGAAGAGGTCACATAATGGCTGTCGCGGGGATGGGACAGGGACTGGCCCAGCAGGTCGGGACCGGTCCTGCCGAAGACCAGGTTTTTCTTGACGGAGCATTTTTGTATGAAGGCCATCTCTTCTGCCGTGGGGCGGTAGTCAACATCGGAATACCTACCCAGGTCAAGGGCCCCCGGCGGATACTGGTAATCGGTTTTCGCGACATCCACGGTGAAGTCCTTTGCCCTGCTTTCGCCGCCAACGGAATAGACGATCAGCAGGGACCTTTTGCCCGGAACGGTCTCCGGGTGTATGCCGAAGAGCGCCCGGTATCCCCAGTTCCGTTTCGACAGGGTTATCTCCCTGCCGTCAAAGTACATCTTCCTGGCATTGAAGGCGCTCTCCTTCGCCGGAGGGTCCTGGTACACTTCAGCGTAGACGGTCATTCCCTGGGCGAATCTTCCGGCGAAAAGATCGACGTGCATGTCCCCGTCCTTGAACTGCCGGCACTGGGCCGCCGGAGGCCGGTAACCGAGGGGAAGCTTCACCTCGGCAAAATGCCGGGCCGGCGGCGTCGACTCCTGGTCAGTCCTGCTTCGGCCGAGAGAGATTTCATTGAAGAGCAACAATACACCGCAGCATATAATACCCGCGGCAGACAGGGCGGATTTTCTCATGGGAACTATGACCTCTCCATTGTAACAATCGGCACGGCGCGGGGATTTCGACAAATAATTATCCCGGCGGCGCGATTTTTCAGGGGACATAATGTTTACCGCCAAAATTTTTTAGCGCGCGTATTATTAGCAGTTGACATAACGGGCAGTATATTTAAAGTTTCCCTTCACATGAAATAAATAGGAGGCTGTCATATGGCTCATGTTATTAGTGATGAATGCACAAACTGCGGCGCCTGCGAACCCGAGTGCCCGGTTGAAGCGATAAGCGAAAAGGGCGACAAAAGAAAAATCGACGCCGACGCCTGCACCGACTGCGGCGCCTGCGCGGCCGTTTGCCCGGTTGACGCGATTTCACCTGCGTAAACCGCATCATCATCTGTAAACAAGAGCCCGCTTCCGGTTCACGGAGGCGGGCTTTTTTATCTGCGCCGGTTTCGGCCGGATGGATTACTTGTGGTAGTTCTCTTTAATGAAATTATTGAGATACTCGTCAGGGCTGTCTACAGCCTCCCGGGGAATGGTGAAGTGTTCGAGCTTTACGAGACGGAGTCCATGGTAATAATCGTGGAAGAGCTCGCTGCAGAGCTGTTTGATGCTCTTGAGTTTCTCCCCGGCCATCTCCTGTATCTTCTCCACCGCTTCCTTCTCGAATTCAAGATAGATGCCGTGCTCCACGAGAAAATCCTTCTGGAAGCTCTGTATCCCGTCCTCGATGAGCAGCTCCTTCAGGGCCTCGGCCGGGCTCTCAATCACCCTCCGGTCCACGACGAGCCTCTTGATGTTCGTCGAGGGCAGGCTCTTTTCGAATTTTATCAGCACCTTCTCGAAGACGCTCAGGAGGCCCCGGGCGCCGGTCTTTTCGCTGTGGGCCTTGCCCGCCAGGAGGCGAAGGGCCTCGTCGGAGAAGCTCAAGTCTATGCCGTAGGACCTGAAATCCATCTTCTTTCCAAGGACGACGGTGCTGTACTTGTTTTTCAGAATCTTGTACAGGCCGTCCTCGTTCAGGTCGTTGAGCACGACGTATACCGGGAGCCGTCCCACGAATTCCGACTCGAAGCCGAATTCGATCAGGTCCTCGGTCTTGACCTTCTTTAGAATATCCTGCCGGTCCTCCCCGGCTATCTTCGTCTTCTCGAAGCCGATCGACTGCTTGTTGAGCCGCTTGTTGATAATCTCCTCGAGGCCGCTGAAGGCGCCGGAAACGATGAAAAGGATGTTCCTCGTGTTTATCTTCTGCCGTGACACCTTGCCGGTCCTCTGGGCCTCCATGGCCGCCTCCACCTGAGACGCAAGGTCATGGGGCGTCTTAAGGTCGACCTCGGCCTCCTCCATGAGCTTCAAGAGGTTGCGCTGAACCCCGCTGCGGGAAACGTCGGGGCCGTACATGTGCCCGGACGAGGCGATCTTGTCGATCTCGTCCAGGTATATGATGCCGTACTCTGCCTTCTTGATGTCGCCGTCCGCCTCGTGCACCAGCTCCCGCACCAGGTCTTCAACGTCGCCGCCGACATAGCCGGTCTCGCTGAACTTGGTCGCGTCGGCCTTGACGAAGGGGACCCCGATCTTCTTGGCGATGAGCTTGACGATGTAGGTCTTGCCGACGCCGGTGGGCCCGATAAGGAGCAGGTTGCTCTTGATGTTGCCCACCAGGCGCTCCTTCTGCGGGATCTTGTGCTCAAGGTTCATCCGGTTGAAGTGGGTGCATACCTTGGTCGCGATAACCTCGATGGTCTCTTCCTGCCCCACGACGTACTGGTTCAGGAAGCTCTCCAGCTCTTCCGGTTTTATATTGAAATTAAGCTCGGATGTTTTCTTCCCGGACACCCCGGCCTTTTCGCCGACGGTTTCGGCATTGGGCTGGACTTCCTCTGATTCAAGGTTCAGGATCTCCTCAATGCTCTTTTCCGGATCAAATGCGGGTTTTGTCATATTCTGTCCTCATAAATCATGTATCACTACTAATATACAATTTTCTTCTCTGGCATTCAATGTATGGCATCTTTTTTATAGGGAAGTTACAGTCTTCAGCGGAACCATACCCGATGAAATCAAAGGACGGAATTTTTCAGGACAGTGTCAGATACCTTTTATATCAGCTAAAAATATTTTCTCCCTTCGCTCTCCGTAAAAATCAGCCGAACAATTCTGTCATAATCAGATTTAACCGCGCACCAATCAATCCATCTTTCTAAAAATTTTAAAAAAAAATAAAAAAATAGTTGAAATATTAACTATACATAATTATAGTATACATATGTAGTGATCAATGGAGGCTCACATGAATCCGCTCAAAATAAAAATATGCCCCGAATGCGGTAATTTTCTGATTCCTGATTCAGGGTGTTTTTTCTGCAGCCATTGCGGATTCTCCCTCTGTTCAATATAAACAGTTTAAAAAGGAGCGCCATGAATACCTATGCAAACAAAACAACTGCTTCTCTATATGCGCCTGCCGTCGCTCGAAAAAGAAATTCGTGCGCGGATAGACCGCAAGGGCTTTGTGAAAATTTCAAGCAGGGCCTGCATACGGGAAGAAAGAAGGTTCTCCCGGACGCTCATAATCCCCGCAACGGAGTCAATGCCGTTGTTAAGTTCTTCAACGGCACTGTAGTGACCGGCTATGCCCCCGCAGTCGAATGGGGAGGCCTCGACTGCTATTTTTAGCAGGTATTTGATTTTAGCCTTACTCGGCTGCATATACCGCAGAGAAGTCTTCATGGAGCGAATAAAAAAGGAACAGGGCTGCCGCAACAAAACACCACAAACCACAAAATTCCCACACACTCCTCTATAACGGCTCTGTTCTTTTTTTATTCGCTCCATTTAATGTTCAAACAACGCAACATTAATAAACCTGATGGTTTTCTACATTTTTCATTTAGAACCCGGCTCGCCGGGGTGGAAACTCTGGAAATTTTCATATCCTGATTAAGATTTCTCCCCATACCGGAATACCGGGATTCGTCGAAATGCCAGGTATGCAACAATAACCCAATGGCATGATCAGTGCTTGCTTAACAATTGCAGCAGTTAGAAATTACAGGATGACACGGGGCGCGCCTGATACCCCAAAGTTAGAAATCGGAAAGGTCCCGGCACGGGACCCCGGCATTGTGCCGAAGGAGGGAATCGAACCCTCATGGAGTTGCCTCCGGCGGATTTTGAGTCCGCTGCGTCTACCAGTTTCACCACTTCGGCTTTGTATATATGGGGAAAATCAGTCAGGCTGGGGTATTTCGTCGTACTCTATGTATTTGCCTTTGGCCCTGGCCACGATCTTTCCCATCTCATTCTCGATCTCGGCCCTGTTTTCAATAACACGCTTGCTCTTTTTAACGTACCACCCGCGTATATACAGGTTCTCCCCCACAAAGGCCGGTTGAAGATACCGGACCGTCAGCTCGCTGGTAAGGGCGATCGTCTCGAGGTATTTGTTGACGGTTATCATCGTCTCGTCGAGAATGGCCGCTATCACGCCGGCATGGATGATGTTAGGCGGGCCTTCCAGGAGTTCATGCGCCGCGTATTGTCCAAAAGCTGTTTTCGTGTCGTCGTCAAATTCCAGCTTCAGCTGCAGTCCTTTCTCGTTATCCGGGCCGCACCCGAAACATATTTTATCTTCAAATTCAATCATGCGGGCATTTTTTGAATAATACAATCCGTTTGTCAAGAACTTTATTAATTTACAGAGGCTACTTCTTCTCCTTCATCCTTTCGATTATCATGTCGACTTCGTCCTGATCCAGCCACTCATCGACATGGGAGGGATTAACATCGGAATCCACGATGTACATTTCAAGGGCCATGACCAGGTCTTCCTTCGAGAGGTATCCGAGGGTCACCAGTATTTCGCCGATAAGACGCTCCCTGTTGTCCTTCTGCAGTTCCAGGGCCTCCCGCAGCTGTGCCTGGGTTATGATCTTATTCTCGACAAGAAATTCACCGACCCGCTTAACATGTTTACCGGATTCTTGTGCTGCCACGGAATTCCTCCACTGAAAGATAAGCTGGCTGCAGGGCTGATGCTGCATGATGTCAGCCCTTCCCCCCTGCGGCGTTCCGGGTCATCATATCAACAATATAATGAGTTTTGTAAAAAAGTCTAATAATCTTTATTCATCCGCGGCGATTATGTCAATACTATTTTATTAATGACAGAGGGAGATGACAGGTGCTTCATCTTCAAGGGATACCACGGTGCCGCTCGGGGCACACCCCGTGGATGCTTTTCTTGGTTCTTCACCCTTATTATTTCTTGACTGCTGCCGGCGACTATGGAATACTCAACTCAACGGGCGCCGGGCGATTATGACTATCCATGAAAACAGGCATCTCCTCCTTCCTCTGTTCATCACGGTGATCATCATCGCGGCATCCATGAACCTGTACCCGAAAAAAGAAAAGCGCGCCTTCGTCGGCAGCGCGGTTTGCGCCGAATGCCATTCCGCGGAATCGATCGGGGACCAGTACGGCAAGTGGCTCAGGACGCCCCATGCCAGGGGAGCGACGACGCTTAAATCCGAGCAGGCCATGGCCGTTGCCCAAAAGGCATCCGTCAGCCGGCCGGCGGAAGACCGCGCGTGCCTCAGGTGCCATACCACCGGCGGCGGACGTCACCAGAAGACCATCGGCGAAGGGGTCGGGTGCGAGGCATGCCATGGACCGGGAAGCGCGTACCATGAATACGCAGGTCACGTGGACACGGTCAACCGCCAGACCGCCTACGAAACGGCGCTGAAAAACGGCATGTATCCGATCCTGGGAAACAAGAACATGAAAAAGCGGGAGAAGCTGTGCCTCAGGTGCCATACCAGCACCAGGCCCTGTTTTCCGTCTGAATCAAAAGAGATCTACCGGCAGTCGATCTCCCTTCAGGTTATATCAACGCTGAAGAAGGGGACCCTGGACATGAACCACCTGCTTATCCCGCCCTTCCCGCAGTACTGATATCCTTCCGGTCCCCGTTCAAACTGAGCCACCGCAGGCCTTCGGCTTTCAGGATCGCCCTGTTCAGGCCCTGCACCGCCTTCATCATCGAGGAGAGGGTGTCGCCGTCGTGGAGGCTCTTCTGGGTGAAGATGTTTTTTTCGCACCGGAAGAAGGCCTGGCTGAGCGTTTCCGTGTCATAGCAGACGTTGGCCTCATAATCGGCAAGCTTGCGGATGGAAGCCACCAGGGGTACCACTTCTTTCCTGAAGAGGATGTCCACGAGAAGGCTGTAGAGCTCGTCCCGGCTCAGGATGTACCGCGTCAGCTTGTTCAGGCCGCCCACCAACTCATGGACGAAAAGCCCCTCCCGCATGTCCTTGTAGGCCAGGACCGGGATGCTCCGGGCCGAGCTGTCGGAGTAAAACTTCCGCACCAGGCCGTTAAGGTCAAGGCCCTTTGACCCGAGGTTGACCAGGATGAAGCGCACCCCCGACTGGGGGGCCTTCTTGAAGAGCTCTTCCACGGTTTTGACGGGTATCGTCCGGTATCCGAACCGGCCGATGATGCTCTTCACCACGTCCCGGTCTGCGGTGTTGTCGTCAAGAACGATGAAAGACCCGGCGTCGCCCGCGGGCTCTTCGCCGATGATCCTGATATAGGGGACCAGGTGGCTCTCGTTATACGAAAGCAGGACATCGGTGACGCCGCAATCCAGCAGGAAGGATTTTTCGTCGCACGTTACGGCTTCGGCGAAGCAGATGACATGCCCTTTGCCCCTGAGGGCGCTGAATAATTCCTTGCCGGATTCCGTGTTCACGTCGGCGACTTCCGTTATGGCGGCAAGGCAGGGGGGAGCTTTTTCGATCTCACTTACCAGGTTCGGTGAAACTGGAAGGCTGTATTCTGACACCGTAAAGCCCCTCTTTACCAGGGCATCGCGATATATCGCATTTTTTGTTGTGATAAGGAGGATATTGTTCATGACGTATTATGTCACATATTTTAATCAATAATCGCCCCGTGTCAATTCATTTATGACCCCAGGCCGCCGCCCTCTCCCACGGGAGAGGGCTATGCAATAAATAATATCCTTCGTTTCCCCCCTCTCCCGGGGGAGAGGGGGGCAGGGGGCGAGGTCCTGACAAAATACATCATCAACCCGATCCCCGCCAGAAAATACACGATCGAAAAAATCTGCCCGTCGGAAAGGCCCAGGAAAAACACCCGGGGGTCGTCGCGCCAGAATTCTATGGTAAACCTGAAAAGAGAATAGAGTATCGCAGATACGGAAAAGGTAAAACCTGCACGCCTGCTCCTCAGCGCCGGATGAACAAGGATGAGGCCGGCGCTGATCAGGAATGCGGCGCTGATGAGCTGCGTCGGAACCAGGGGCTGCGCCATGGCCGAAGCGGGGGCAACGGGGTCCGTAAAGGAAATGCCGAAGCCGGAGGACGCGTGGATGCCGTAACAGCACCCGGCGAAAAAGCAGCCGATCCTGCCGATGCCGAGGCCCGTTACATAACCGGGCGTGATGATATCGGCCAGGCGGAGAAAGCTCTCCCTCCATTTATATTGTATATAAACAAGGGCGGCCAGGCCTCCGATGATGCCGCCCCAGTTCACCAGCGCAAGAGGATAATCGATATAACCGGCGGCGGCCCGTTCGGGAAGGAACAGTATGAATCCGGCCAGGAGGGCCCCGCCGACGGCGGCGGCGATGATGAGTAAGCAGTAATTGATGAATTCCGATGGGCGGTATCCGTGATGACGCGCGACGGCAAGGGAAAGGAGGGTGCCCGCGGCCAGGGCCGCGATCATCATGACGCCGTAGGTGCCGATGACGACTTCTTTTCCCATCCAGAATATCTTAACAAGTACCGGATGCATGGCTCTTACAGCTAATTATTTCTTTTTCCCGGCCGCTTCCTTGTTGGCTTCTTTTTCCAGCTCTTTCAGTCCCTTGGTGAACTCCTCCAGGGACTTGGTGATCTGTGGCATGCTCTTCGGGTCTTTGGCGGCGTTTTCAAAGGCCTTTTTCCCGCCCATGATGCAGGCAACGCAGGCCAGGTTGAACAGGAGCGCTATGGCGCATCCCACGATCGAGGTGACCAGGCCGCCGGTGGCCACGTCAGAAGGCTCGCTCTTCCGGGCAAGGGCGCCCAGCACGATGCCCACTGCGCCGATCAGTATGCCGATAATGCTGAAGGGCCCGGTAAAGGCAAACAGGATTGAAAAAATGCCCAGCACAAGGGATGCAACCGCCATAGGGTCCTCCGGTTCCGGTTATTCGAACGACGCGAGATAGGATTTGATCTCGTCGTTGGTCCTGATCAGGGAAAGGGTAATGAGACAGATGGCTGTTTCAAAAATCACGCTCACCCAGCTTATTTTGCCGCCGGTCACGACGGCAAAAACGACCCAGATCACGTTATAGGCTATAAGACCGATGGCGTATTTCTGCATCAGGGGGACGCCGCCGGCCCTGTCAATGAGCGTCATGATGCCGCAGGCCAGGGCAACCGCTCCCACCGCAAGGCTCAGGACGCCGATGATAATCTCGGGAATGCCGCCCACGCCGGCCGTCACCTGGCTGATGCCGCCGAAGATCATCAGGCCTCCGCGCACGATTGAAAATACCCCGGTGATGATCGCCAACACTCCCATCAGAGTGAGGATTATTGGTCTCAGAACATCTGACATTGAAGGCCTCCGAAACGAGTCTTGCTATTGGGAAAAACCGCGTATGATAATCCGGGATTCTTCGCTGAAAAGGTTTATGAAAACGGCATGTGCCGCCCGATCGCTGCACATGCCGTTGGTCAAAACATCATGCAGATTTTGCCGGGGCGGTAAATTTATCTGGTCCGAAACCCAGCATCGGATAACCTACAAAGGGCAGGATGACAAGCAATCCAAACCCCCACCCTTTGCTCTTGCCGAAGCACACGGCAAGTTCCATAGACAGGATGATTATTACAATAAAGTTTACGAGAGGAATGAGCAATAAAACAATCCACCAGAGTGGTTTGCCAAGGATCTCGAGCAATACGATCAGGTTATAAATAGGAATAATCGCAGCCCATCCCGGTTTCCCGGCTTTCTCGAACACCTTCCACATTCCGGCAAGCACGAGGGCTATTATCGCCAGATATATGATAGTGCCGACTACGCTACCTCCTCCGCCACTGTTCATAGTAACCTCCCTAAAATTTTTTATTACATATTAGATAATATGCATGGAGAAGCTATAAAGCAAGAAAAAAATTAATATTTTTTGCGGGCCGGGTTTTAGCCGGCGAGATATGATCATTTTATACGGGGATGCCCACTAAAAA
>CALMRZ010000013.1 GCA_937872225.1 uncultured Spirochaetota bacterium | reverse complement strand
GAGGATACCGGATTATATTTAAAATTTCAAGATGGGGTTAATTTGACGCTTACATTTATTCCCCGTGATCTTTTTGAATCATTAAGGGAAATCTTCAAAGGGAAAACTTTTCTTTTTGAAACAGGGAACCATAACCCATATTCCCGGTGTTATTTGTGGAGGGAAATTAAAAAGGTGGGACTTAAAACTTTAGATAAGAATATTTCACCTCATACCTTGAGACATTCCTTCTGTACCAACATGTTATTGGTGAAAAATAAATCATTGAAAGCGGTCTCAAATTATGTGGGCCATTCATCGACTTCAATCACTGCGGATATGTACGTTCATTCGCAATTAGTACCAGAGGATTTGTTTTAAGACTTACTTATTCTTTAACAACTTTGCTGCTTCAACATAATTCTCGGCAACTGCAATATCAATTGGTCTTTCACCATATTTATTTTTTATGTTTATATCGGCCAAATTACTGATTAACAAACGTATGATATTTATTTTATTTTTTTTAACTGCATAATGTAGAGGTGTTTCATTATTTTGATCCATAGCATTTACTGAAGCACCATGTTTTATCAACCACCTTGATACTTCAACATTTCCTATCATTGAGGCAATATGCAAAGGTGTTCTTCCATAATTGTTTGCAGTATCAACTTTTACACCATTTTTATATAACAATTCCATATTATTTAATCTTTGCAACTCTACTGCTCTAAACATTGGGGTATTGCCATCATTATCTTTCGTGATTACACATGCGCCTTTATTGATTAAGTATTGTAATACATCATTGTTATTTACTGCCGCAATTATTAAACTATTCTCACAGCTCTTATCCAAATATGAACCATGATCTATTAAATATTTAACAATTTCCAAATTACCTTTCCATACAGCACTTTGAAGAATAAACAATGAGTCAGATTCTCTATCAATATCTGCACCTTTTTCTACTAAAAATTTAATGAGTTCAAAATTTCCACTTTCTAATGCTTCTTTTAATGGGGTTGCGTCTCTATCAAGATATCTGACCTTGTAATTTATATTAGCACCTTTAGCGACCAAGTCTTTCACTTTAATAAAATCACCTGATTTAGCTGCATGAAGCAATTCTTTATTTTTTGTAGAATTCAATATAGATTGACTATAACTTGAACAATTAAGACACATGAGTATCATTGATATTGATAATATATTTTTCATAAAAAATAATTTAATTATAATCATTCATTCTCTGTTTATTTACTTTTTCTACATCATTATTATATTTACTTTCTAATTCACGTCTGTCATAGCCTCCAACACCTGGCCTTATATTTCCATTGATATCATATTTTTCTTGCTCTTTATATATTTGATCTGGAACTGTTAAAAACACTTTCCCAAATTTTCCAACTGCCCCTTGTTCACCAACAGTCTTAGCATCAGAATATGCCCAGTTAACTGCTTCAGTACAAGTCATTTTATTATCCTTTTCACTATAAGAATGGAGAGATGAATTTCCTCCATTAAACATACCAATTGAATTAAATAAACTTGCTAAATCATACTTCATCTTTTGACCTGCTTTTGATTCTAACCTTTCTATTGCTTTTTTACCTTCTTCAACAGTCCCAACTCTAAAGAAATCATATTGTTTTAATGTTTCATATTTATCCATCTTACCCCATTTACCATCTTTACCCAAAGTAGCACTCCCCTGTTCAGTGATTTTTCTTGTTACTGGATTTCCACCTACTATATCTACAACCTGAACTCCGATCATTTTACCATTATCATCAAATATTTTTTCTTTAACTATTGCCGCATGACCATGGCTTTGACCTGTATCTCTAATCTTTTGATGAACTAAATTGCTTAATTTATCAAATATACCTGCTTTATCTTCTTTGGCTTGATTTAATCCACCATCTCTTCTAAGCATTACATCACCAGTTCGAGCTTGATCCTGTGTCACTTGTACATGTCCCGTAGGATCTTTGTAAATTATCGGATTATTCGAACAATAAGAAAATCTATTCCAACTCTGTGTATTTGTTTGATAAGGTACAATACTATCCGCTGTCACAAATCTCCCAATCTCCGGATCATAATGCCGGGCGTTATAGAAATAATACCCGCTCTCTTTGTCCAGCTCCTGGGAGTTATACTTCGGAGCGTTCTTCGTGTCTCCCTCAGTGATCCAGTCCTCGCCGAAGGGCATATACTCATGGCTCGTGACCACCAGACCCGAGTCATTGGTCACTACCTTTACCGAGTCGACCTGGTCTGTCAAGTAATACTGCGCGGTGCCGTCCGGAAGCGCGGCAGCAATCCGGACTCCGTTAAGATATATATGGTTCACACTAAAACCGGCTTTGGGATGTATAATTCCCAGATTATCGCGGCTTATTTCTACGCCAAAATACATTGAAGGCTGCACTACCTCGACATTACGTTCCTCTCCATTATCCATATACCGGGCTTTCCTGCGCACGCGAAAACCCTGGTCGTCATACCAGTATTGGCCCATGAGGCGGCCATTATGCTGGTTAGTGACCTTCCGTATCCTGTTATAACTGTCATAGGCCATCTTCTTGGCTATATTGTTTGAGTGATCGACCTGGGAAATCATGTTGCCCGCCGCATCGTAAGTCATCTGGTATCGTAGACCTGCTTTAGTCGTTTCAATCCGGGTAGCGGCATGGTTGCCATAGTTATAACTCCAGGCGTCATCAACGGTGCCTGTTTCCGTGTCATATATGGTTTTGGCTGTCAGGTTGCCGTTCCGGGAGTAATCATATCCCAGTTCAAATTTCTTCGTTATGGGACCGTCAACCGGATTCAACGGATCCCCCTCGCCGGGTGATGGAACCGTTCTTGTTTTATCATAGCTCCCCCGGGCGTGTACCAGACGGTTCAGGCCGTCATAGGAGTATTCATACCGTGCAAGGGTCTGGCACGCGCCGTCAAAGGCTACATCAGGGGTGTTTTCTACAGCAGATATGCTGTTGTCCACCTTGAACTCATATTTCAAGTCCTGGACCTTCCAGGTCTGACCGTTATGCTGGGCTGTGGTTAAAAGGTTCTCAAGGCGGCCCTTTATATCATAGGTATAATAGGTTACGGTAGTATTGCCCCTATGGAGCTCCGTCATCTGGCCGAACTCATTGTACACGACGTCCTGTACTATCTGCTTCTGCATTGAGCCATTGTCAATCTCCACAGCGGTCACGCCCATGGGGCAATAATGATATGAAACCGACATCGCGCTATTGGTTTTCGCATCGGCGGGATAATTGATGCGCAGTTTGTGGTCCATGAGGTCATATTCGAAGGTCGTTACATACCTGGTGCGTCCGGCGCCCTTGACTGTCCGAGTTTCCCGCTTAACCCTGCCCAGGGGATCATAACTGAATTGTTTGTTCTGTGCCGGGTCGTTTATCGACACCATCCTTCCCAGAGCATAATCGCAGCCCGCAAGCGAGTCATATCTATAAACAACGGCACCCTCCAGACCGGGAAGGTCCTTACGGACGATCCTTCCAAGGCGGTCATAGTCCATTGTTACGGTCCGGTCGAGGGCGTCGGTTCGGGAGGCGATATCCCCGAAAGAGTTATAGGTGATGCCGGTATATCCAAGATCCGGATCACTGGAATCGGTTATCTGCCCGAAGGCATTATAGCGCCAGCACGCGACATTATTACCGGATGTATCTTTAACGTTCGGAGTAAAAAGATTCGACGGGATATCCAGTGACATGGATGCGCCATTAAGGTCCATCTTCTTGACCCGGTTTCCCGCGATATCATAGGCAAAACCGATTTTTGCATCAACGGACCTGCCGTCATCGCCCCTGCCGGAATCCTCAACATATAATACCTGGCTCCGGCCATTCTTCAGGGTACTTTTTGACCTGCCGACACTGTGGGTTTCAATGGTCTCCCATGGATCATTATAGGTGTATGATACCGATGTTTCCGCCTCGCCCGAAAAACCAGGCGGTAAAATCACCTTTTTCATCCTGCCGCTGGAATCGTATTCGGTAATGGTAGGATTCTTTTCCCGATCCGACTCCCGATATACATCTATCTCGTCATCACCGGCCCAACCAGACTGGCTTTTACGAATCACGCGCCCAACGGGGTCATAGACAAGCTTGCCGGTTTTAACATATCGCCTGCCCGATTGAGCCATTGCGCTTCTCACCGTATGGAGGCTGCGGCCCATGCCATCGGCAAAAATCCTCATTTCCACCGGGGTGCCGCCGCTTGCGCTTCCGGTATTTTGGATCACCTTACCGCTCAAAGGAAACTGTTCGTTATAGGAGTAATCAGACAGGATTTCCCTGCCATTTTCGGTGTCAGCGGATTGCCTTGTCAGCCTTCCATAAGCATCATATTCGAAATAGGTGCTGGCATCATTGGGATCTATCTTCCTGTTGATGCCTCCAAAGGCAGAAGCATAATTTATCTCATACTGTGTGCGAAGAGTAATATGATTACCAAGAGAACGCTCCTCAACAATAAACTGATGCAGCCGTGGATCAAAGGTCTTTTCCATCACCCGTGCCGGGGTCCCGCTCACGTTGCGTTCTCTTTCGCGATTGCCGTATCCATCATAATCATATTCCATTATTCTATCCCGAACCGCCGGCAGCCCGGACCCGGTATAGCGCAGTGTTTCCCTGATTACATTGCCCCGGTTGTCATATTCGTACCCCGTGGTGGTCTCATGACTCGATCCGCTGAAATTTCTTTTATATTCAAGACGCATTTCGTTCGTGGATGCGATGTTTTCGAACCGTGAATAGGAGATAGCAGTTACCGGCTGATGGACACTATCGGTAAAATGATCCGTTACACTTTCCGTCTTTGCGGTCATTTCATAGATGCCGGGCGTAAGTTCAATACTTGATGTCCTGGTTTCCACGAGGACGTTATTTATCAACTTGCGCACCGCTGTCGGCTCTATCAGATAGCTCTGGACGGGCAGTTCATCGCCCCAGGGAAGCGGTGGCGCCCCCGATGGTACAATTACTCGGATGGTATAATCGTACTGTGTTCTGGTGTACTCCTTTCCGTCGGAACCCTGAAATACGCTTTCCCTGATGGCGCCGGCAAGGGCACGGTTCATCCGGAAATCGTCGTAGGGAACGTTGTTGTACCAGTTCGTGGTGGCGCTCCCCACGGCATCTCGGACTGTGAACTCGCAGAAACCGAAATAATCTGTCTCTTTTTTTCCATTTATAAAAGCTGAAAAAGCATATCCTTTTGAATACTCATAGGTGGTTACAATCTCCCGGTTAAAACCGTCATTCACCGTTAACCTTGTACATACCTTGTAGTTCATGGGAAGATGCGGGATGCCGTCCTCTCCGGTGTTGTCAAAGGAAGTGGAATTGGTATATTCGAAAGTATAGTTCCCACCTATGCCATTATTTACCTGTGATATGAGGTCCGGAACAGTACCTGATGTCATGGCAAAATACCAGTTACGTTCCTTTAAATGAAAAATGCCGATATCGGTCTTGCCGTCACCGTTATAATCACCCTGAATCCAGCGGAATACGTAGAAATCATCGCTGTCTGTGAGATCCTTCCGATCAATTTTCACAGTTGTCATGGCACCCGGATCGATGAGCTCGCAGCGGGTACCATTAAACCGGACCCTCTTTATTCCTTCATCAGTATGCACAAGCGGCGATTTATAAGTTCCGTTATCGATATGGGCAAACTCTTCCTTGAATATAACATTCGAGGCAAGGGAGGCCATGGTGACCAGTGATACTGAATACCCTCCGCTGTTTGATATAATTATCCGCGTGAAGATATATCGATCATCAACAACACGCCATAATAGCAGGCTCCCGTCCTCCATCACGCGGCTCTGCCCCTCCTTCCATCCAGACGGGAAAATCACTGAAGAAGCTTCGGAAATAGCGGTAAACGTAATCGAACCTGATCCAAGGGTCCCAAGATACCATTTATGATCCGCTGCATGCATATCTACCATCAGGATCTGCTCCGGTCCACTGCTGCCGATGAACCTGCCATTGAAAAACCTGAAGGAGCCCCGATTATTCCTCATTGTTGCGAAAATGTCATCGCTCAATCCCGACGGCAGCTGCATCGTTATTGTCGTAACGCTTGATCCGGCAACAAGAGCCCAGCGGGGACCGCCGTCGCGTAGATCATTGAGTGCCAGGACTTCCTTTGTTGAAGCATTACCGTCAAAGTCTCCCAGGAAATGGAGGCTTTTATTAGCATCAAAATCTTTTATTGATTCATCTGTGAATGATGCCACAGTAGTGTTCTGCCATGACCCGTTATTGGCGATGACCTTGAAGTAATGATTCCCTGATTCCCGGGTGTAATAGGCTATCCCCTGGAGAGTTCCTGCCTGTATCGGTTTTCCGTTGTTGAGGATAAGGTTGCCCTCTGCCTCAAGATCAACCGCCAGGGGGACCTCTTCAATTGTCGTATCGCCCTGCCCCTTATACAGAAGTATGTTTTCTCTATGGTCGTAGTAACGTGCGAAGAAAAGAACGCCGGGTATCGGTGTTCCGGCATTCGATTTGAAGTATCCCGGAAAACACCGCTCGCCTCGATCTGTATTATAATTTCCGTTAAACTGATAATCGATGAGTGCCGTCGAGCCAGTGGAGGATACCGCCCTGCTGTCGTTCGTTATAGTTACCTCATCCAAAGGCATGGGCGTGCGGAGTACACGGCCGGGGTCCGGGCCATACGAAAGATTGTTATAAATCCGGTATCGAAAACCGCCGTTTGTCGCCTCACCGATCCAGAAGTTGCCGTCATCAGCGCAGAAAAAACCGATGTCGGTGCGGCCGTCGCCGTTAAAATCCCCCTGGAGCCAGCGGGTTATCCCCTTGAATTGGGGTACTCGGGAAAAAATCCTGAAACGTATGGTGCCATCCTGCGTCTCCCCGATAAGCCATTCACCTGAATCCTTATCGAACAATAAAAAGTCAGAAAAGCCGTCGCCGTTAAAGTCCCCCGAGAAGCGGTCATGGCCGAAGAGCGCCGATTCCGGAGCGGTAAAAATTTTATACAGCTTCCACCGCAATTCAAACATGGCTCCATTTTGATACTGGCCATTGTCCTGGACCCTATAATTTTCCGCCACCCACCACTTGCCATCTCGCTGATCGTATATGGAAATATCGGTACGTCCGTCACCGTTATAATCCCCATTAAGGAAATGCACCTTCCCCCTGTCCAGACCGTAAGGTGAATCATCAGCGGTTGATGGACTATCCATGTTGCTTCCCGGGTTGTAATCGTTCCTGAAGATATTCTTAAAATGCTGCGAAAACTTGAGGAATTCAAAGCGCCCGCCCATGTTGCGCATCAGGTACCAGGCGCCATTGCTCTCGTTGAAGAGTACCGCGTCTGAAAGTCCGTTGCCATCATAATCACCGGGGAACCATTCACAGGCGAAGATGTCCAGACCCGCTGCACTGAGTCGGCCGTAATTCTTGAACTGGAAGACAACACCATCATGTTCCGCAACCCAGAACTCTCTTGTTTCGGTCAGATAGAAAGCGATATCGGACCGGCCATCCCCATTGTAATCGCCGGTCACATTACCCTTAAACCATTGAATTTTTGAAGGACCGTCATATCCCTGAAAACGATTCCCATAGATCTTGAAGTTGTATCCGCCTTCTCTCCTCCCCTCCGCGGCCTTCCAATCGCCGGTTTCCGGATTGAAAAAGACCATGTCCGACAGGCCGTCACCGTTGAAATCTCCCTCGAAATACTGCGTCGCATCAGGATTGAGTTCGGGATCATCGGCATCGGGATTGGCGATAATACTCCAGATGAAGTTATGCACCGCCGGCTGATACAGGAACTCGGGTTTAGTTGTATTATGATTTGATTCGACCGTAAAAAGGAGCGGCCTCCCGGAATCCTCAGAGTTCTCATAAACCATGACATAGCGCCACAGTTCCGTTGAGATGCCGAAAATACCCATAGGGTCGTCCCAACCGACCTCAATGGAATCAAGAAGCCTGTCCATCCTCATGATGAAACCGGGAGCTTTTGATACATATTTCTCGTCCCGGTCTTTATAATGGAACCGGATGTACTGGTTTGCTTCATGACCTTCGCTGCTGTTGCCGGTATAGCGAATCTCCTTTAAATAAAGAATATGATTTTCCGGATATTCAGAAGCGTCGTATTCGGCTGCCATGTAATTACCGTTCAGATCGGTGCTTCTGCAGAAATTCCATATATATGTTTTTGTCTCGTCATCGGGTTTGTAAATGCGGCTTTCATGGGTAAGGCCAAACACAGTTACCGTACCGGCCTTGTCATAGACCCGCCAAACGCCGCCTGATTCCGCATCGGTCAGAACAAATCTGGAAAAACCCGATTCAATTTCTTGGCGATAGGTACCATTTTCACTTCCGGATTCACCTTCCACTTTCACCAGCCGTTGTCCATTGTATGTGAAGGTATCACGATAGTCATAATAGAGCTCACCGTTTTGCGAGGTCCTTGATATAACGCCCAAACCGGTTGAGAGACTCCATCCAATCCCGACCAGACCGTCGCCGCCGGAGGATGAATAGGAAAGACCAACTGAAGGCTGCACACCATGTCGTCCAGCGGGGACATCTACCGGGTAACTCAGGGTAACAGTACCGTAATTGTTGATCTGGGGAGGTTTTATATAAGCCGCACCGGATAAGGGATCCAGCTTCGGTGACTTTTCCTCGTCCTTATCGCTCTGGTTCGTGCTAGCCGATAATGCGTCATTGCCGCTTGGGGCTTCGACCGAGGACGGGAACAGGAGATTGCTCACGGCCTCATCATAATTGATGATATTGGGCCCGCATGAAAAGAAGAGCGCTACACTGATAGTTATGATATGTTGAATTATCTGTTTCACCACGGAAAATACCTTAGAAAATCTTATACCCCACATTCACACCAAATGACATGGCCTGTAGCGGCTTACCTGAAGTGGCGATGACACTGTATCCTGTCTCGACACCGATAAAGAATCCCTTATACACCGTTATGGTACACCCGACTGATATGCCGAAAATATTGATCCAATCAGTAACGGTTCCCTCTCCCACGATACGCGCTATTTTATTTTCGCTTGTGTATGCTACACGGGCGACACCGTCGTACACTCTTGCAAACACCGTAACCGGCCCTTTAAAAGTTCCGGGAAGACTAACATCATAACGGTACACCAGTGCGGGGAAAATCTGCACTATGGAGATAGTCGAGCCATAGCGATAACTCGATGATTTACTTGCAAGTTGCACGTACCGCGCGTGGATTTCAGGTGATATGCCGAAAAAATTCAGATAATAAACTGGTATGGCCGCAGATAAAAGATGAGCTGGTTTATATCTTACACCATACTCAGCTAAGGGGAAATAACCTCCATAACTGAGAATAAGACCGATGTATTCTTTCTTGTCAGTTACGAATCGTATCTTTGTTTTATTATCAGTATCTAATTCTTTATACTTTTTGTTGCCAGATTTCCCTCTATCGAGTCGCATTTCTTCACTACGTGGCATGGTAGTTTTATCGTCCTTGATATTATCACCGGTCTCATCTGATCCACTTTTCATCAATTGATCCTTAATGATGCTCTCCCTGGAGTCAGAATTTTGAGCTAATATTACATCTGTGTTAGCGCCAGTTCTCCTGGTCGTGAATGATAACATACTTGATTGTCTTCCATCCTTACTTGAAGCCAGGAGATTTGTTTCCATTAAAAACATAGCCACAACCATCAGTGTAATAATGCAGTTCCCTATTCCGGTAATTTTCATATCATATACTACCGGTCTTAATAGGTTATTCTTATTAAAAGAAAGATAACAAATATGCTTACTTTATATGAGTTATACAACATAACTATCTTCCCCAAACTGAATAAATGCTAGAACTTATATCCTGCATTTATCATAAATGAAACAGACTGCAAAGGAGTACCAGCAGTTGCCATGAAACTGTATCCCGACTCGACACCAATAAAGAAGCCCTGATAGACAGTAAGAGTACATCCTGCAGAAATACCGAAGACGTTAATGTATTCAATGATCTTATCCTGCCCGAAGAGGATCTCCAGCAAGTTTCCGCTCTTATACTCGATCATGGCAAGTCCGTCATAGATACGTCCAAACACGGTGAAGGGACCGCTGAATGATCCGGGTAGTGTTATATTATACCGGTACACCAGTGCAGGGAATAATTGCACAATGGACATGGTTGACGTTCTGTTCGGATATGAGGGTTTACTATCAAGCTTGGTATACCGCACATGCACTTCAGGAGAAATACCGAAAAAATTTACATAATAAACCGGTATCGCTGCTGAAAAAAGATGTGCTGCTTTATACCTTGCACTATAATCAGCCACCGGGAAAAAGCCGCCATAACTGAATATAAAACCGACATGCTCATTTCGATCTTTCGTGATAAAAAGATCCTTACCGGTATTATTCGCAATCGACTTAGATGATTTTTGCCTTTCCGACGAATCGTCTTTTACCGGTTCGGATACTTTCTCTTCTGATTCTTTACTGCCATCATTTTCACTCCCCCGTGTTGTGTCCGCGGAGGCATCATCCCGGGCGTTGTTTACCCTGTCACTGTCATTGATATCACCGACAGCGGCAAACATGCTGTTTGCCATTTGTGTATCGTCGATGTCACAAAAATGATATCCTTCTCTCTTAGTTGAAACATTAACGACTCCATCAGTAAATGCATAACCGACAGATTTGAAAGCAACAGCAGCGATCCAGGCCGCAACAATTATCATGATCATTTGTTTCATCGTAATTTACTCATTTATCCGGCATTGTGATATCACATCATACATCAACAATTTTGAATGACATTTTCCACTGCCCTGTTTCTCCTAATTGGAAACAGGGCAGCGAAAAATAGATTTTTACTGCGACTACGAATCCCTCATGCTTTATAGCAGGGAAACATCACAGGTCACTACTCAGACAAGGGATCGATCATCTTAACCCTTACAGTATAATCCCTCTCAATCATGGGTGAAACAAAGAAGTTACGCAGACGATTGGGAAAGGAATTACCGGTTATTAAAGTGGTAAGCTTTATCCCATTGATATCGTCATTGCTGCCATTATTCGACTGCCATACAGCCAAGGCCTGAGCACCCGACAGGGCCGCCTTCGGATTTGTCTGATTATTCACACTGGTTGTGCTAAGCAGAAAATCTCTATAGGGCCCTGTTCCGGTTCTCATATTTATTATTCGGCCGCGGATATCGGCGTTGCCGCCGTTGATCGCGCTCCATACTACCAGGGCCTGATCTCCCGATACGCTGATGTCAGGTAAATCATTAGAGTTCCAGAGGTTGGTTGTTACCCGAAAATCATTTCCATCCGCTGTTGAATCAGCCAGATTAATAATTCTTCCCCTAATATCCCAACTGCCCGAAACACCGGACCTCCATACAACCAGTGCGCGTCCTCCAGATATACCGATGCGAGGTTGTTGTTGGTCAGCAGAATTATTCGTACTGATCGGGATTTCAGATCCTTCCTGTGTATCCCCTGTTGTCATTGTGACAACCCTCCCGATTATATCCCAATTTGCGCCATTATTTGACCACCATGCCACCAGAGCATAATCCCCAGAGACTTCGACATAGGGGTACCATTGCTCATTAGCAGTTGTGGTGTCGTTCACTAAAAACTCGCCTGACCCTGTCCCTGAGGACATTGTAAAAATACGACCTCGTATATCATCATTACTGCCATTATTTGATTCCCACACCACAAGAGCGCGGCCATTGGATACACTTATATCAGGATTATTCTGATCATTAGCGATAGTGGCACACACATCAAACTCTGTTGTTGCTATTTGATTATCTCCACTTGAAAGAGAAATAAAACGTCCACGAATATCCCATGTTGATCCATAATGTGATTCCCACACCACAAGAGCACGATCACCAGAAATTCCCAACCTCGGATTTTCCTGTGTATTTGCCACAGTATTACTAACCAAAAAATTATTCCCAACGAAAACCTCGGATAACGTGGCAGCAGTTATATTAATGACTCTCCCATATATGTCATAATTACTTCCATTATAGGACTGCCAAACCACAAGGGCATAATTTCCCGATATGCTTACTTGTGGATTACTTTGATTACTTGTACTGGTGTTGCTAATCAGGAAATCATTTATAATTCCTAATCCTGTATCAACATCTATCAACCTGCCCCGAATATCGGTATCGCTCCCATTGTTTGACACCCACACCGCCAAGGCTCGATTACCAGATATTGAAACCTCAGGATTTGTTTGAGCGTTAGTGTTTGTTGTACTGACTGAATAATCATTTCCTGTTTGGAATCTATAGGGAATCAGATTGAAATAGTAACCACTGCTTGTTGAGAGCAAAGGATAAAAGACCCTGTCTATCCAATTGGTCCATGAACTTGAAAATGATGACCATGAGGAGGCATCGGACCAGTTATTCCATAAAGGATTGCCATAATTATTGTTACCCAGCCAGTTCCCCACAATATAATTCGGCTGGTATCCCAAACTACGTACCGGTGTGAAATCTGTATTGGTGTTGCCGGTAAGAAGCGGTTGCCGTGTGAGGTTCGATGGTGACACCTCACTGTTCCATTGCGTAAAGAAAGCGTTATCAATTAATAACTGCATCTCTGGTTCGGCAAGGGCTTCAGATAAGTCAACAACCGCCCAATCTCCCTGCTGGGCAGTAACCGCTCCAGTCACAACAATCTCATACTGATGGGTTCCAGTATTTTCAACAGCGGTGATTACATCATAGAGACCAGACCCGGTGTTTATACGTAAATCATCACCCATGCTGATCTCGCCGGAATTGTATTCTGTTTTAATCGTAGTCCGGTTTGTTGCTTCATTTACAGTTGCTGATACTATCCTGCCGCGGAACTTCTTGACCTGATCATGACGCAGCGGCCAGATTGATTCGCGGTATGCGCTATTGGGTGCGGTACGCAGGTACATGTCCACCAGACGGTCCCCACCAATACCGGGAAGGTCATAGGGCACGGAAAAGCGGACAACGAACTTCTGGTCCAGGTAATTCCAGGAGTATTCAATCACGCCGGGCTCAGACAAACCATTCCAGTACGACTCCCGGTAAGGACTGCGGGCCGGCACCAGGTTAAGCCAATCCCCCTGCCTTCCGTTTATTGCAAAGCTGATCTCGAAATCAAGGGCCTGTTCATAATCAAAAGGAAAGGTCGCTGTACTCATGAGCATATTATAACTAAAATTAGTATAGCTATCTGCCCTCCTTAATGCCCAGACCTGACTAAGCGATCCGAAACTGGGACTCAGGTATTTTGTTTGACTATGATTAATCTCAAGTTCGATTATATCTCCTTCTATGGCTGTTCCAAGGTACTGGGCATGCACATTGGGTATAAAAGGTCGGTCACCCAGGTCCTGATATTTCCATCGGGTATTGAAATCAAGGGTAATGTCCTGGCTCTCAATAGGATTATACCCGAACTCCTTTTTCTCGGTACCCATGGTGCTCGTCTGCGTAAGAATGTCTTCCAGGTCAATATCGTTATCATCCATACCCACAATATCATTCAGCACTGAATCAGGTATTCCCAGCAGCTCAGCCAAACTTATATAGACAATATCATATTGGTCTCCGGGCCATATACAGCCCGTGATTCCCTGCACTCTTGGCACTGTCACATCTTTCTGCAGGATATTGTCATAATAAGTATAATCACTTCCGATATTCAGACCATTTAAGAGGGGATTCTTTCCAAATTCACCGGGATGACGATAGAATCGGCCTTGATCGAAAACAACCCACATGGCGCATTTAATTTTTTCTTTATCTGTCCAATCTTTAATCGGTTTCATAATATAGGTCTTTGTCCCGTCAGGATTATCAACAGTCTGACGTATCGGTAATGATGTTTTTTTACCATTAAGACTCAAGACGGAACGTATGTGGAAGCATGGTATCTCATAATAATCTGGCGTGGGGTCATTGGGATCGATCGGTATCTTAAGAGCATTCTTGCCTTCTCCTATCCCAGTGAAATCAAGGACAAAGTCGGCAAATTCCATTTCAAACCCTGAATAGCTTATTCGTTTAAGAGCCTTCTCCAGCGAAACCCCCGGGGACATTCTGGCAACTGCCGCCGGCTGGGGCTCAACCCTGCCTTCATTTAGAGGTTGGTCGGCTGCATCAAACACGTCAAAAGCCGCTACCCTGAAAAAGTGACGGAACCCGGGCCCCACCAGTTTGATGCCGGCTGTCCGTCCCTTGGCATTTTCTTCAACGATCTTGAGATTGGTACTGGTAATTGCAGGGGAAAGTGACTTCTTATAATTGGAATCCGTCACATGAGTCATCTCATAGTCTACAATAAATATCTTGGGGTTGTATCCCTTGGCAATGGCATCTTTTATCTCATACGTATTCAAACCATCAAGGTGAATCACATAGGGGCCGAACATCTGGCCGCCATAAAGTTCAACCTTAAAAATTGAATAATCCTCCTCCCTGAGACGGAAGCTCTGCACCGGCAGAAGTTCACCGGCGGGAGTTTCCAGCATAAAGGAGCAGAGAATATTACTCAGTTTTACCGGCATGTTTAATGAATAATTCCTGATGTACAATGCTGCGCGGATATATCCCGCATTTGGCTGGACCTTAACTGATGTGGTGTAGCTTTTTCTTACTTCATTGCGCAGATTACGGGAATTCTTGGCAGCCTCGTTCCGTTTGAGGGACTTGGAATCCCTTCCGAGATTATCTTTAAAGGGCACGTCTTTCCATTTGTTCTTTGTCTCACCATAGGCGCTGCTCAGAGACGAGGAAACTGTTGAACCCATTGAGTAGGATGCGCCAGCGCCGCTGCCCATGACATTGACATTGGCGCTCATTGCCATGTTCATCGAAGTCGACATATTCACGCTTCCCGACTGGTTAAATGTATCCTGGAACTGGACAGTCCTGGTGTTCACTTCATTGCGGTGAACTGATTCCGTTCCTTTTTCAATATTGCTTTCCACGTCATCCGTCGATATCTCGGAGCTGAAAGTCGTTGCCGTTTCATTGCTGTCCAGTAACAACTGAATCTGCATGGTCACCGGCGGCGCGACGCTCGCTTCCACCAGCGGGTAATCGGCAACCCAGATGTTATTAATGGTTTCATCAGCGTTCTTGATGCCATCACCATCAAAGTCTTCTGTGATTGCGGTACCCACGGAGTCGATACCGCCAGTATAGCTCGATTTTTCCACAATCGTACCCGGCGCCAGGTCAAACAGATTGTGAAACTTAGTTTTATTTCCCGGTTTTTGCGGATCGTCCGGAATGAGAAAAAATGGCAATTTCTCTATGGCCAATGACTTGCCGCCACCAAGAAAATTATACTTGCCGCAGGAAAACATTCCTGTCGCGAAGCAGAGCAACGCGACTGAAATGCGCGTATTTAACATGAAAAACCTTTTCCCATTGATCTGAAATTTCTTATTGAACCTCATAGTAATACCCCGCATATTAATTCTTAATTATATTAGTAAGGGTAACAACCCTGAAACATATACACGCCATGTAAAGTTTCAAATTCCGGTATCATCTTTACCGCTTTTCAAATCCTGATCATTTGAAGCTTCAATCGCCTTTTTCGAAAAATCAAAACGATAGTCCACCATGGCGGTAAGGCCATACTGATGCTCGTATTTCAACTTATTCTCCGCCTCTTTTTGAAGCTTCTTGTACATGTTATACCTGAACCCCACAGACAGGTTCATGGGAATGACCGGTACATGGTAAACAACATTCAGATTGGCCTCCGCACCCAGCTTCTTGACATTCTTCAACGTAGAAAAGGGTGGTATGACCGTGATGTGACTGGTTAGCTCTGTCCTGGTAATGATGGACTCCCTGACATATCCCATGGCGAAGCAGTATTGAAAAACCGCATCAATGTCGATGGAAAGGATATTCTTTATGGCCGGAATTGATACACCAAGGCCGATGACCGGTGCATATTCATTGTATTTATTGTTCTTTTCAATTCTTGCAGCCATATAGTACTCTATAAGACTCTCTGATAAACTCAGGACTTTATAATTAATATGGACATATTTGAAGCCGGCTTTAAGATATAGCAGATCCATGAAGCCATACCGGAGCATGATATCAGCATCATACCTTCTCATGAGACCTATATTATCCAGTGTTAAAAAAATACCAGAATAGTAGTCTTTCTTATTTGCGGTAAATTGTCCATAGAGGAACCTGGTTGTAATGGAGATATTGGCTGGCAGATGAAAAGAGAGCACTGGGCCATACATGCAATTCGGTTTAATTTCTATAGGGTTATCATTGGGTATTGGATAAATAAAAGAATACATCCCAAATTCCACCGGCTGCATCTGTTTTTTATATTGCGCCCAATAGGGTTCCCACTTGGTATACCAGGTGGCAAACCCCAGGCTGATGCCGGCGGCCTGTGAGACAGCGGGAAATAACAGCATGGCTGCGATAAGGGAAACAACGATTTGTATTTTCAATTTCATATCAACAGTATCACTCTATAGTATTGTAATTGATTTGCATAACTACCTCTATCAGGGAGCAGCGCTGAGGGCCCCTGCCACATCCAGCATCCTGTTCCCGGCGATTTTATCCTCAAGGTTAGTATTGACCCTGGCGCCGTTTAATAATTTACTTTTAACCTGGCCATAAGTGAGCCCAGGATTAGCAGCCCAGACCAGAGCGGCAGCGCCGGTTACAAAGGGAGCTGCCATGGAGGTCCCCTGGTTATACAAGCAAGCGGTAGCACTATTATAATGGTACCACCGGGATATTATGAAGGGTGTGATCTTAAGTCCTTCATTAGGAATCACAGATGTGGTAACAAACCTGAAACCGATACTGGTATTGCTGCTTTTATATGGTGTTAGATCATATCTGTAAAAATTTATATCATTACTCATAGTACCGAGGATATTATCCGGTTTTTGACCATCGGCATCATACACCAGGTGAACGGAATTCACACCATCCTGTATGTAATATGTAAACCAGGCAAACGTTGATGTAATATAATCCGGGTTATAGACCGTGAGATCAAAAACCCGATATGCGAGACTGTCCATATTATCATAAGAATTATAATTTACTAAATCACCATAGAATCCATAATATCCGCCAGATATATAACTCCAGATCACCTCATACTCCCAGCCGGGTCCACGGTGCCATGTTGAAAAATATTCCGGCGTATCAACAACCTGGGCGGGATAGTCACTTAAAATATTCGTACCCGGTGCTACAATATCAACTGTTGTGGGTCCATAACTGGAAAAGTATGCCAGCAAACCATCCTGGTCCATGGCACCAACTGATATAATATTTTCAAGATCAAAGCTTGCCGGATAATTTGGATAGGGAGAAGTGTCATTATTTGATTGCTTGTTACCAGCAGAAGCTATAAAGAGCACACCATTATCACGGGCTTCTTTTATGGCATCATATAAAACCTGGTCATGTTCCGTATTGCCCCAGCTCGTATTTATAATTTTAGCACCATTATTAATTGCAAATTGAATCCCAGAAACTATATCAGCGGTGGTGCCTTCCCCGGTGATTTCAAGAACACGAACCGCCATGATGCGGGCATTCCAGCACACCCCGGCGATACGGTTGCCGTCGTTGCCTTTGGCACCGATGATGCCCGCCACATGGGTCCCGTGGCCAGTCAAATCCCGGGGATCCTTATCTTGATCAACAAAATCATAGCCGTGGAGGCACCCGCCCAGGGGATTGCCCCCTTCATCCACGCAGGCAGAGCCGTCCCACATATTATCCGTCAGGTCCTTGTGGGTGTAATTTACACCGGTATCCAGGACTGCGACGATCACATTGCTGCAATCAGTGGCGGTATCCCAAGCTGCAAGAGCATTGGTGTCATAACCAGCCGTACCAGGTTGTTCATTCACCGTTTGCCCGGTATTGTGCAGTCCCCATTGGGAGGTAAATTCATAATCGTCCGGTATTGCAGAGGCATGATAAATATAATTAGGCTGAACATATTCCACATCCGGGTCCTTCGACAATTCCACTATAACCTTTTCCACTGTCATGGCTTTGTCAAGGATCACTCGATGCATTTCCAATCCCTTCTTCCCTGAAATAATTCTTTTATAATTGGAAAAGCCCTTTTGCTTCATTGAATTATATGACCTTAAGGTGGTTATGCCATTTCGGAATTTAACAATGACTTCCCCAGGCCTGAACTTTGCCTTTACATTTTTTTCTTTTCTTAAAGAATCAGTTTGGACCGATGAAGCATTGAAAGCATTCTCCCCTACGCCATCTGAAGCCGACATTGTCATGAAAGCACTTTCTCTAAATTTTTTTCCACAACTACAGGAAGGTCCGATATTTTCAGGGTCAGGCGGAATAACTTCTGGATCTCTTCCCATGGTGAAAATATGGGCGGTCACAAAGGAATCCATTTTTTTTACAGTGTCAGTATAATCAGCACACATACATAATGGCAAAACTGAACTGATAATGGTGATGATGAGTAATTTTGTTTTTATGGAATCGAGAAGCTTTACCATCTACATTTTCCTTATATTATAATATTTTCAATAACACTGACCAATTCGTTGGAGGGAAAAGACCCAGGAATTGGTCAGTGTAGCTATTATATACATTAAAACTCTTCGATCCAGGATGTTGAAACCCCGCTATCAAATGCTACAATCTCCCATCTTGTAGTCCATTGCTGAATATAACCAAAATCTTTAGATTTTCTTGGTGTCTCCAGGTATGCATCATGGCAATTGGAGATAAAAACTGTCGTTTGATTGTTAGTTGTAAAAGTATATAAATTATGGTTTGCATCATACAATTTAAAAGAAACCTGATCAGCTGTTACATTGCTATCTATAAAATGAAAATCAAAACTAAACCAAGTTATTCCCCACAACCACCACCATCCCCAAGGGGTAGGAAAACCTTTTATACCTTTCTCTTGTTTGGCACAAGCCTCCGCTCCATATATAAAATCAATTGGTGATTGCACCCAACCAATGTTATCTGTCTCAGCCATTCTGAAAGCATCATCTCCAACTACTGGTGCAAACTCTTCAGGAATATCCTTACTTTCTACACCTTGCAAATTCGGATTGTTTAACATTCGGTTTACATGGTCCTGCCATGTATTGCCAAGCTTACTGTTCAGCGCCAGTTCCAACTCGTATTGCAAATCACTCATTGTATAAGGCTCAACTGACACGACAACTGTCTTGCCTTTAAAAGCTTCATTATCTCCTTCATACTTGATAATCTGCGCCTTACCTTCGGCAATCAATTGTTTCCCGACCTCGCCAATCGTCTCAATGATTACTTGCGATTTATCGCTTCCATCATTAAAAGCACTAAGCAAGGCCAAATCCAACATGCCATCATCGCATCTCATGTTGAAAACAGATGCGAGAATTAGCGAAAAAACCAATACATATCTTCTCATAAACTCCTCCAGGCTTAAGAATATATAATCATCAACCACCCACATTGTGAAGTAGCGGATTATGCATAATAAAAAACTGCATTAAAGCAAAACCTATTGTTTATATCCCTGTAACAAAAAAATGAAACCCATTTCATAATACAGCATGTGTAAATACAGAACTGGTAAAAAAAGGATGAAGCTACTCAGTCCCCCTCAGGACAAACGATTTCCCTTAGCCAGTCAAAATCAGACTGCTTTTTTCGTATTATGGGCAAATAATTACTATAGATTGAATGCCTATAGAAATCCGGAAACAATACTTCTACTATGACAGTAATAAACTATTTCTGCCTTTCTATCCCCAGCAACACTTCTCACGTGTTGCACGATGTTTAGTTTTCTAATTAAGAAATAAGTGGATAAATATTTTTATTATATCAGAAAATATTTTAACTCTCATCTCCTATATTAAAATATTCGATTATTCATAATGATAACCGTTCATTGTTTTCAATAAATAAGTGTCAGGTTATTTCCAACAATGACAAAATTTTTTTTAAACTTTCAATTTTTTTCAAATAATCGCAATGAGAACCATTTTACACGTGTTAAACCGTATCCATTATCATACTTTCAAAAACAACCACACTTCTTCCTCTTTTTTAAAATATCTTCTTTGATATGAGTCATAGATATATACAAGGCATTGTCTATAACGTCGTCAAGAACCAGACATACCATAATTACTCATGATCGCCTATACAACCGCAATCACATTGGTTTTCATTGATTAAATAATACAAATATACTGGAGTTATTATTGAGGGACAATAACATGTTTCCCTGTATTTGTAAATAAGTGATTTTGGAAGGTAATGTATCGGTAAAATTACCTATATGATTCAACTGACAAATGAAGGTCACGATTGATAATTATTATCATAAATTCAACTAAACTAAATAATGCTTTAGTATTACACTCCATCCCTTAAACAAGGAAGTTTAACTATTACCCGAAGATAATCACCCTGGAAGCTTCAAGGTGATCGCATTCTTCACCAAGAACATTTTTACTAAACCCATTGGATTTACCTATCACATGTAATACTAATGCAACAATGAAATATAAAACAACCAGACCTATACAAATTTGCTGTAGCAAAAAGTGTAGCAAAACCTGATACACCTGCATACACAACGATGCACGCTGGTACCCCAAAATCGTAAAAATCTTGACTTA
>CALMRZ010000012.1 GCA_937872225.1 uncultured Spirochaetota bacterium | reverse complement strand
AGCTGGTCGACTTCGCCGGGCCGGAAAAACCTGGGGTTTATCTTTACAAGGGTTTTTCCCGATTTGGCATCAAGTCCCGTTTCATTCACGCCCGATCCTTTCCACTCTATCGGTATACCGACGTAGTTGAAGGCATATTCGATGAATTCACGGACCGAATGATTCTCATTGGTGGCGAGGACATAGTCTTTCGGTTTGGGCTGCTGCAGCATCATCCACATGCCTTCAACAAATTCTTTCGCATAGCCCCAGTCACGCTTGGCGTCCATGTTGCCTATTTCGAAGCAATCGAGTTTGCCGAGCTTTATCCGGGCGATGGCGTCGCTTACCTTCCGCGTCACGAACTCTATGCCGCGAAGGGGTGACTCATGGTTGAAGAGTATCCCGGAGCAGCCGAAGATATTGTATGATTCGCGATAATTAATTGTAAGCCAGTGCCCGTACAGCTTTGCGGTGGCATAGGGGCTTTTGGGATAAAAGGGGGTGCTTTCCCTCTGGGGTATTTCCTGTACCAGGCCGAACATTTCAGAGCTGGAGGCCTGATAGAACCTGATTTTCGGGTTTACGATTCGTATCGCCTCGAGTACCCGGGTAACGCCGATGGCGGTAATCTCCCCCGTCAGTACCGGCTTTTCAAATGATACCGCCACGAAGCTCTGGGCCGCCAGGTTGTAGACTTCCTCCGGCTTGACCTTGTCAAAGGTCCTGATCAGATTGCCGGTGTCGAGGATGTCGACCTCCATGAGCTCAACGTCGTTTTGTATTTTGAGTTCTTCAATTCTCCAGAAATTCGGTGAACTGGTCCGCCGGTATCCCCCGAAAACCTTGTATCCTTTTTTCAGCAGAAGTTCGGCAAGATAGGCCCCGTCCTGACCTGTAATGCCGGTTATGAATGCGGTTTTTGACATATGCTTGTTTTCCTAAGAGAGTATCTTTCGAGCAGTAATTAATGATAGAACTGGTAACATCTGATCATAGTTTGTTATTCCACATAGTGAATAATGATCGATATTTGTCAATAATCATTTTCAATGGAATGAGATGGAGGGATTTGATATATCAGGAGCTGCTGAGAAAAGCATTGACAGTAGCAAATAACCGGATTATAACGTCAGCATCTTCAAATCATTGAGAGGGTTTTATGGCAGCACGTAAATACATTATGTTCCTTCTGTCATGTATGACGATCGGCTTTATATCATGTGATGTTGAGATACCCATTCAGGAAATGGTAAAGGCCAGGACCACCATTGAGAAGGCCCGCCAGGTAAACGCGGAACAATATGACCCCGACAATTTCAACAAAGCCACCGAACAGCTGAAGGCAAGCCATGATGCCGCGGTCAACAAGAAGGGAGGCAACGCGAAAAAGGCTGCCGTTGAGTCTGCCAATTATGCGGAGCTTGCCATAAAGACATCATTGCCGCGGGCCACTGAGGATGCCCTCACCGAAGCGAAAACGCTTCTTAAAGAGTCTGAAGCCCTGAACGCGGAACAGTTCGCACCGGAACAATACAGCAAGACCGGTGCCGCCGTAAGCGAAACCGAAAAGCTCAAGGAAGATCAGAAGATGTGGGACGCGTTCATGAAAGCCAGAGAGGCCGTGGCTTCGGGGAAGGAGACCAAGGAGCTCTGCATGGCAAAAATCCCCGCGCTGAACGAAAACATAGCCAGGATGAAGAAGGAAATTGAAGACCTTAATTCTCGGAACCTCTCGGCACAGCAGAAACAGGACCTGGCGTCGGCGGGGCAGAACCTTGACAGGGCAAACGCGCTCATTGCCCGGGACAATGTAAAGGAGGCCATGCCCCTTATATCCGAATCGGAAAAGGTGGTTACCGGGGTCAAGCTGGCTGTGCAGAAACTTTCAGCCAAAGACCGCATTGCCCAGCTTCGGAAGGAAGTGGATGCTCTTAAAAAGGAGCGTGGATCGGAGTTTGCCGGAGAGGACATCGAGGTCGTCGTAACGACCCTCAACGAGGCGGAATCGCTTCTGGACCAGGACAAGAACGACGAGGCCACCAAAAAGATCGCCGATGCGGAAGCCTCCCTGGCCATAGCAAAGGAGAAAACGGTCAAGGGCCTGGCCCAGGACAAGGCTAGGTCGGTTGAGAAGCTTCTGGAAGAGACACGGAAGCGGGATACGGCGAACAAGTACAAGACTGAAACCGACCGGGCGGCGGAAATGATCGCCGATGGCACAAAGCTCCTTGAAAGCGATTCATACAGGGACAGCCTCTCCAAATTCAACGAGGCGGAATCGCTGCTCTATTCCCTTGGCATAGCCGGGGAAAAGGACCGGTTGAAGGATAAGGGTTTTTTGCAGAAACTGGAAGGGAAGATGGTTTACAAGGTCATCTACAATAAAAAGAAACGCGATTGTCTCTGGCGGATAGCCCACAAGGTGTACAAGAACGCCAGGCTGTGGCCTCTGATCTATATGGCCAACAAGGATCAGATAAAAGATCCTGACCTGATATTTCCGGGCCAGAAGTTTGTAATACCGGATGTGCCTGAGAAAAAAGCAGGGCCGGCAAAGGATGAAGCGGAAAAGAAAGAGGCGGACAAGAAAGAGCCTGAAAAAAAGGAATCAGGGGATAAGCCGAAAGATACCGCTGAAGAGGATATAAAAGAATAATTAGTGAAACGAAGAGTTCTCTGCGTATATATACTGTTCCTGCTGACGCTATGTCTGACACCGGGCCTTCAGGCCCGTGACATCAACCTTGATTCCGTGTACATAAACACGGAATCAAACGTTTACAGCAGACTGCTGGAAAAAAAGATTGAGGCTTACCAGGCCGCGGGATCACAGTTCGTAGACCGCGATGTGATTTTCGCATGCTGGGGCGACGGCAACACCATCCTCTATGTGAAAGAAGCCCCGAGAATCAATGTCATCTATTCCTTCAACAGGTCAAACCGGCGAATCCAGGAGTTGTACAGGGTAACCGGAACCATCACTGCTGTGAAAAGCAGCGCCAATGGCCGATACCTCTTTTTCAAGCGGCTGGTAGGAGAGGAAGGGGCAATGCCCCGGGGCGAGACGCAGGTCCTTGATGTGTATGCAAAAAAAGCGGCGGTATTGGAATCAGTCTACCCGTTTCTTGATTTTTCCGTAGCACCGGGAGGCAATTCCATCCTGATGGAATCCGCCGAAGGCATCATGGAATATTTTCCTGATACGGGGAAAAAAAGCAGGGTGCTGCAGAGAAAAGAATATGCGGATATTGTTCAGCCCGGTGCTCCGATCGTGGCGTATCAGTCACCGAATCGAAAACAGGTGGTGGTGGTCAGCGGGAGCGGCGGCTCGTACCGGGGGAAGCTGATCGCTTCAGGCTCGGCATGGCGGATCCCGGGGATAACATCGGCGAGCGAAATATTCTGGATCGATAACAGCAGCCTTGTCTACCGCACGGGCTATGCCGGGAAATTTTCCGTCGTGATGTACGACACGACGGCGCGGAAAGGCACTGATCTGCTGAATAACTCCCTGAATACGAACATCCAATTTTCCGTGTTCCCGAAGATCATTTCATTTCTCCAGGACCAGGTGATACACGCCTTTGACATCCGGCGGGTCGAAAAAATAACGATCGGCCTTGAAGGAGAAGACGTGAGCTTCTCGCCTGACGGAAACCGTTTTATCTCCCTCTACCTGAAAAAACTGTTCATCACCAGCATGGCCACTGTTAAAAAGAAGAACATTGAACTGGCCAAGACGGCGAAAGAAATCTCCGCCCTGTACAGGAACCTTCTTGACGCCCGGGGGGATATGGCCAATGAATATTCGCCGGAATACATCCGGAAGAAAATTTCAATATACGGCAAACTGGCGGAATGAACAACCAGTCGGCAGAAAACCGGATGACGCAGCGGCAGGATTGATCAGCTGAAAGTATGAGGATCCCGGATTCGATTATAGAATGGGTGCGTAATTATCTGACCAGCCTCAATACGGGGAACCGGCCCAGGCGTCAGCACCATGATTTTCTGCCCGAACAGCGCATTGTAAAAAAAAGGCCGGCGGTCAATATCCTTCTCTTCGTCATAACCTTCCTGAGTACAACCTTTGCCGGGGCCTCGGAAAGCAAGTCCGTTGCGGACGCATTTGTCAGCGGCCTCCCTTACTCAATCACTCTTATATTCATTCTGCTTGTCCATGAATTTGGGCACTACTGCGCTGCGAGAAGGTTTGGCGTTGATGCGACGCTTCCCTATTTCATCCCGTTCCCGTCGATCATTGGAACCATGGGCGCGGTCATAAAGACAAGAACGCCGATTCCGGACAGGAGGGCCCTCTTCTATATAGGCGCCATGGGCCCTCTGCCGGGTTTTATCATGAGTCTTGCCGCAGTGGTGGCGGGGATCTATCTCTCGGACGTTAGGCCCCTTCCCGTGGTGAAAGGCGATATGATGTTGCCCGTTTTCGGCGATTCGTTATTGTTCGCGTTTTTAGTCAGAGTGATACATGGTGCCATACCGGCAGGGAAGGACATATACCTGTCGCCCTATGCCTGGGCCGGTTGGATAGGCTTTCTCATTACCAGCCTGAATCTTATGCCGATCGGGCAACTGGACGGAAGCCATATCCTCTATGCCCTAATCGGGAAGAGGCAGAAAGTATTCGGCTGGCTGTTCCTGGCCGGATTATGCATCATGTCATTTATATGGCAGGGATGGATCGTCTGGATTGTGCTGACGCTGTTCTTCCTCATGGTCGCCCACCCGGAGATTCCGGAGGACACGCCCCTGACCATGATTGAGAAGATTATCGGCTGGACATGCATGGTCATCCTGATAGTGACCTTTGTCCCGATCCCGGTGGATTTTCTTTAAAAGTCCCTGCCGATTATCGTTATCTCTTTTTTTCAGTGACGGCGTTAATGTTCCTGTAGGCGATGTGGGTTCTGATAATAAGAATTGAGCATAGAATGTCGGCGATATACCATGTGATGATGAGATACATGAAATCGGAACGCCCGATGGTAGTGTTAAAAAAAACAAGGCTATCACCCGCCTTCAGCGCGACCATTCCCAATGCCAGAACGGCAGTGGTTGTGCCCAGTGCCAGCATGATGGTCAGAACTGTTGATATGGCTGTTCTGTATTTTCTGAAGACAAGAACAATGAGAAATGCCAGCACGGAAATGATGATGAAGGTCATTGGTTACCTCGAAAAAATACCTGAATCAACAGCCGGCAGCTTGTATACCGGTTGATCAATTGGACCGGAAGGCCCTGAAACGTAAAGATAAATTTTTACTGTTTGAGATGAATTAATTTTACGATGTAAAATAAATTATATATATTTTACTTATTGAAAATCGGTCCGGTTCTTCCGCCCGTCATCGGGCTATGATAAACCGGGATCATTTTACAGCAGGGCCGAAAAATAATTGTTGCATTTCAATGCACATGATAAAGGTTAACCGCGATTAAAACTTAATAAGGATTGATACAGTATCCATGAAAAAGAATCGACTGATAGCGTTTCTGGTCATACCGGGCATGATGGCAATGCTTTCATGCGCCAGCACGGAAGAAAGGAAAATAGAATCGGCGAACAAGAGGTTTCTTGACGCTCCGTTTGAAAAAGGAGACAACAAGGAAACGTTCAGGGTCGTCATCATGTCCGATACGTATACCGTGGTGCAGACTGACCACCAGGACACCATTGAACGTGAAAAGGACCCCGGCGGCGACAGGTACATATGCGATGAAATCAGGAGGTATGATAAAATAGATGAGTCCAGGGAAGGAATGTATCACATATCGCTGTTCCCCGATCGCGGTACCCTGATGAAAGTGCGGCCGTACAAGCCGCTGAACCTGATAGAGCTCGACAATCTCATCCTCGACGACCTGCAGAGATGGACCTTCAAGTTTCCGAAAAAGACCATCCAGCCCAATAACATGTATGTCAAATTCCGCATTGTGCTGAGAAAAAAACAGACCGACGCACAGATCATCAAGGAAGTTGAGAAAAAGATGATGGGTGAGGAAAAATAGCGGTGCCACCAGCCTGAATCGGCGTCCTCATGAAACAGGCCCGTCCCTGAAAAAGGACGGGCTTCCTGTTTGCCCCCGGTGCTCATGAAAGCTGCGGTGATCAAAGAGACGTGGTGTTGATGATCAGGCGCACGGCATTCTCGTCCATCATAAGTTTCCGCGATATTTCATCGGAAGTCCACCCCTTGTTGGAAAGGTCCCGCACGGTGCGGATAACGTTGTCGTTTATGTTTTTCGGCGTGGCGGGACCGCCCTTGACCTGCTTCAATATCGGGTTGTTGTTGTCAACGGCCTGTATGAAATCGGCGAACTGCCGCATCTTCCTGTCGGTCTCCGTGAAAAGCTCCTGGAGGTGGCTGTCAGTCGAGCTGATTTCATCGCGGAGTTTTTCAACCTTGTTGAACATGGCCTGGATTTGCTTGACGCGGACCTCCATTATTTCAGACAGGCCATCCAGCTCGTTGAATTTGTCCTTGATCTCTTTGATGTCGCTTTCCCTGGTCTTTAGGATTAGCAGGTTTTCCTCGACCCCGCGGATATTCTGGTTGATCCTGTCGACCCGCTTTTCGGAGCGGTCCACCACCTTCTGGAATGCGTTGATCTTGCCCTCGACGGACTGAATGAGAATGTCGGCCTTGTTCACAGAATCGAGGTTCCGGGTTATGACGTCCTCGTAATCATGGAGCTCCCGTATCCTCGATTCAAGGCTGGCATAGCTCTCGACGAGGGCATCAATGCGGGAGCTTACCATGTCTACCTTGGAGAACTCATCGCGCAGGGCGACGGTTTTCTCCATGGCAGTGTCGCCCATGTCCTGCAGGGCCCTGATTTCGCCTTCAATGTCGGCAAGCTTCTCCTTTTTGTTCTGGTAGGCCCGTATTTCGCGGTCGAAATCCTTCGAAAGCTCCTTTATCTGGTCCATGTCGGTGAAGAACTTCTCAAGGTGCTGGGCCTCTTTCTGGGATTCCAGGAGCATGCGGTTGAGTTTTTCAATGGAAGAGTCCACATCGCGCATGAGGGCCTCGGTCTTGGAAAAGATCTTGTTCTGGTCTTCGTAATTGAGGATTTCCGATTTGATCTCGGCAAGCCTGCGCTCCATGTTGCCGAATTCCTCTTTCATCTGGTCTCCGTTTTTCCTGAGCTCATTGTTCTTTATGTCGGCGGTGTTGATGATCCGGGTCTCGAATTCCATGAAGCGCTCTTCGAAGTTGTTGATCACCTTCATGACCTCTTCCGCCTCCCGGCGGGAGGCCTGGACTATTTCATCTCGCTTGGTGATGGCGTGGATGCTCAGGTTGTCCATCTCGCTGCGCACCTTCTCCACCTCGGTTTCGAAAGACTTGATCAGCTTTGCCTTGGAATCGTTCATGTTCGCCTCGACGGTGCTGACCTTGCTGTAGAGGGTGTTGATGGAATTTTGGATTTCGTTTTCAACGGCGGAGCTGCGCTGCTTTATGTCTGAAAAGACTTTTCCCTCGAGATCGTTGAGGCTGAGTTTCAGCACTTCGATCTGGTTTTGCAAATTGGATGCTCCCTCGACGGACTTGGCGATGCCGTCGATGCGCGCCTTGAAGTTTTGCAGGAGAATCTCGCCGGTATCCGTTACCCGTTGGTCCATGTCGGTCAGGGCCCGCTCATAGGCCTCCGTCAGGTCCATGAGCTTCTGACGGCTGTTGTTGACGAGGATGTCCTCCTTGTTCTCGATGGACTCGCGGAGCTTGTTTATCTGATCGGTGAATTCCGCAGTGAGCTCCCGGGATCGCTCCTTGAGACGGGCGCTGAAGTTCTGTAACATTTCAGCGCTTTCGCCCTTGAGTCCCTTGATGGATTCCCTCAGATAGTTCATGTTGAGGGTCATTTCATTGAATCCTTCCTTGGCCCCGGCAATGAATTCAATCTGCTTGTTCACGTCCCGCGCGGACTGGGAGATGACCCTGATATCCTCTTCCACTTTTTTCAGGTTCGATTTTTCAATGTCGAGCCCCTGGAGCTTTGCCTCAATTTCCTTTACCGAGGAATTGATGATTTTTGCCAGGGCATTCGATTTTTTAATCATTATATCCATTTCGATAGTGGCGTCGTTAAACCGGCGGTTTTCGGTTTCAGCGAGGGTTTTAAATTCATCGAAGAGTCGTGATGAATATCTCCGGAGTTTTGCCATCTTGATATTCGTCCTGTCCAGTTTCCTGAAAAGGATCAGCATGGCCAAACAGACCATACAGGTTATGATGTTAATAATCATGTTTGTGACTCCGATATACATAGATGGATGTAGCTGTAAAAAAATATACACTGCAAATTATTTGTCAATCAAAATTTTATGTCACATTAGAATGGCCACGGCGGTTTAGGTTGTGGCCGGGATGAAAGATAGACAGGTGTCATGAAATTTAAGCACATGATGGTTTTATCTGAACCGTCATACCGGTACAGTATGGGAGCAGTTTTTTTATTAATAGTATTGACAAAAAGTGATTCTTTTTAAAATAGTACATTCACTATTTTATGACCATTTTCTTTAAAATTTAGAAAGAAACTGATGTTTATATATATGAGGTGATTCACATGAAAAGGCCATTTCAGCCAAGCACAGTAAAAAAGTACAGGAAGCATGGATTCAGGTCTCGTATGAGCACCGCCGAAGGGCGTGAAGTATTGAGCAGGAGAAGGAGCAAAGGACGGTATAAATTGACAGTATCCGATGAGCGGCGGTTGCCGAAATAATTTTTTATTGTGAAAAGCATTTATTCTTTAAAAGGAAGGATATTATTTAAGGAAGTTTATCTCAAGGGCAGAAAGATACAGGGAACGGATATTCGGGTATATTTTCTGAAAACGATTAACAGCCACAATGCGAAACTTGAGAACAGCGGCGACGGGTTACCGGGGAATAAGAATATAAAAATCGCGATAGCACTGACAAGATCATTCGGTAAAGCACATATCAGGAACAAGGCAAAGAGAAGAATACGCGCGATCTGCAGCGGCCTATTCGGCGAATTGAAAGATGGGTTTTGCATTATAGTCAGGATCGATAGTGGTTTTAAGAATCATACGTTTGATGAACAGAAACATATAATAAAATCACTATTTTCTAAAGCGGGATTATTCAAGAGTGATGCGCATAAAACAGTTTAACAAGGCCAGTACTCAAATTTCAAATCTCATTATACTCATGATCAGTATTTATCGCACTGTCATATCCCCGGTTCTACCCCGTTCCTGCCGATATTATCCGTCGTGTTCTGCCTATGCAATCGACGCTGTAAAAAAACATGGTCCGGTCAAGGGCTTGTATCTGGCGGCGAGAAGAATTCTTCGCTGTCATCCCTTGCATGAAGGCGGCTTTGACCCGGTTCCGGATACGTTTCACTTCTTTATGTAATCTCCACCCATTTTGAAGAATATATGCCGTTTCATCATGCGCCGGCAGGATGATGCACGTTCAAGGCGCAGGCACGTGATCGCACGCCCAAAAGTATAAAACAGAGGACAATACCATGGACAAAAAAAATATTATCGCAATTTTACTGATAGCCGTCATATGGGGAGGCTATTTCATTTTTTTCCAGCCGGGCAAGCAGGCAAAAAAGCCCGAGACCGTCAAAATTGATAAGAAAGAATCAAAGGAAGAGGATAAAACCGGCAAGGATCAGGGTGTGTCGAAAATTGTTCCGGTCGGCAAGAACGGAGTCGATAAAGACACGGTCGTGAAGACAAAAAAATTCAAAATGACCCTTTCCACCAGGGGCGCGGCAATCACGGGCTGCACGTATCTGGAAAGAAATATAGACCTCATAGTAAAAAAGAATCCCTACAATGCCAGGGGCGAACTCGATTTTTCATTATATTTCGACGATGAAGAATTCGTTAACGGCAGCAATCTCAGCAATTCCCTTTGGCAGCTCCGCGAGGAAGGGGACAGGGTCATCTTTTATACCGACATCCGGATGGATGGCACCCCGGTCCGGATCGAAAAGTCATACCTGTTCAAGGATAACGGCTACGGGTTCACGGTCGAGTACAGTCTGAAAAACAACGGAAACAGGGAAATAGCTTTTAAAAACGGATCGGCAATTTTCTCTCCGGGCGAGATGCTCGGGCCGACCCTTGATTATAACAATACCTACAACCGCCTCATGAGCATCTACTCGATCGACGGCAGCTTTAAAAAGGCTGATAAGGGTGGCGGCGGATTTCTGCTCGGCTGCGGGTCGTCATCGAACGGAGAACCGATTAAAAAAGAAAGCGGCGCGGTAAACTGGGCCGGCATCATGAGTAGGTATTTTCTCCTCATCATGGTACCTGAAGAATCCGCAGCGAAAGGCGTAATTCATGATAACCGTAAACAGGCGGGTTTCCGCACCGGCATGCATATCGCGTTGAAAAAACTCGAGCCGGGGAAAGAGATAAAAAAGTCATTCAAGGTATACCTGGGCGAAAAAGACAAGAAGATGCTTGCGGCCGTGGACAAGTCAATCATTGATGCTGCTGATGTCAATATGCTCATCGAGCCGATCAGGAATTTCGTCATATGGAGCCTTATATCAATAAACAAGCTCATCGGGAACCTCGGCTGGGCCCTGGTGATCTTTTCCATACTGACCAAGGTCGTGTTCATGCCGCTGACCATCAAGTCGACGGAATCGATGAAAAAGATGCAGCAGCTCACGCCCAAGCTGAATGAGCTGAAGGCCAAATACAAGGACAAGCCCGACCTGATGCAGAAGGAGATGATGAAGCTCTACCGCGAAAACAAGGTAAACCCCATGGGGGGCTGCCTGCCGCTGCTGCTGCAGATGCCGTTTTTCTTCGCCCTGTACAGCGCCCTGATCGATTCCATCGATCTCTGGCGCGCTCCTTTCATTCTGTGGATGAAAGACCTGTCGATGCCCGATACGGTGTTCTCCATATCGGGATTCAACCTGAACATACTTCCCATCATCATGACGGTGTCTACATTTCTCCAATCGAAGCTGACCACGGTCGATACCGGCGGGCAGCAGAAAATGATGATGATGCTGATGCCGCTGGTGTTTATTTTCATATTCTGGAGCATGCCCTCCGGCCTTGTCTTGTACTGGGCGCTGCAGAACATTTTCCAGATCGTCCACCAGCTGATCATAAACAAGCGCTCTCAGACCGAGAAGGCCGCTTGATGAAGTCCCGATTCCCGGTTCAGAGGTGTGGGACACGGACTGTAGATGTGCAACGGCACAGTGCAGGAGCAGTACCTGTAACGAATAGATGTGTAAAGTGTTCTTATTAATCAGGAGGCCATATAATGAAGGTTATAGAAGTTGAAGGAAGGACCGTTGACGATGCGACCAAAAAAGCCATTGCGGAGCTGGGCATAACCGATTCGTCCAAGGTTAATATAGAAGTCATCGATGAAGGGAAAAGCGGTATTTTCGGTTTCGGTGTTTCCAGACCGGCAAAAATCAGGCTCTTTTACAATATAGACACGAAGGACATCGCTGATAGCATCAGGGAAGTGGTCGGAACCATATTCGCGAAAATGGAGCTGGACTGCAGAATAGCGGACATCAAGGAGGGCGAGTCAAAAGTTTATATCGAGCTGGAAAGCAAGAACAGCTCCGGTCTTGTCATTGGCAGGAAAGGAAAAACCCTGGAGTCGCTGCAGTTCATGGTAAACCTCATTGTAAACCATAAGACCGGGAGCGATAAAAAAATAATACTGGACATCGAGTCGTACCGGGCGAAGCGCGAAAGGGCCCTCAGAAAAATGTCCAAGGACATCGCCTTCAAGGTCGTCAAGTCGGGCAAACCGTGGACCCTTGAGCCGATGAACCCCTTTGAGCGCCGTCTCATCCACCTGACCCTGCAGAACGACTCCCGCGTAACCACCAAGAGCGAGGGGCAAGGGATCTACCGCAAGGTTACCATCATGCCGAAGCAATGATCGGGATCTATGATTGAAGATACCATCTGCGCGCCCGCGACCCCCTCTGTCAATTCCTCGATAGCTATCATACGGATCAGTGGCCCTGTCACCCGCAGGGCCATTGATTCGTATTTTTATCATGGTTATGAATTGAAGCCCAGGTACGCTCATTACGGCACGCTACATGACGGGGGAGCGCAGGTTGATGACGTGATAGTAATCTATTATCCCGCGCCTCACAGCTACACCGGCGAAGAAATGGCCGAGATCTACTGCCACGGAAACCAGATCATTGTAAGAAAGATAATCATGATGCTCAACGCCCTCGGCGTGAGGATGGCGGAGCCTGGAGAATTCACCCGGCGGGCGTTTCTTAATGGTAAGCTAGACCTCACTGAGGCTGAGGCCATCAATCATATCATCATGGCAAAAAGCGAATGGGAAATTGAAACCTCCCTTCGGCAGATGCACGGCTCCCTTCGTAATGTCATTGCGGCGATACGGAACAGCATAACTGAATTAAAGGCGGATATCGAAGCGGGCATTGATTTTTCCGATGAAGATATCGAATGTGTCAATCAGGATCAGGCGCTCGGTGCGGCGCGCGGGATACGGGATGCAATCGAGGACCTCCTTGCCCGCTGCGCGATGGGAGAACAGTTGAGCCACGGCATAGACATAACGATAACCGGAAAACCGAATGTGGGCAAATCAAGCGTCCTGAATCTCCTCCTCAACCAGGAACGGGCGATTGTTTCGAGCATCCCCGGAACCACCCGCGATATCATTCGCGAACCGTTTCAGATATGCGGCATGCATGTTAACCTTGTTGACACCGCCGGTATTGATACGCCGGGCGACGAGATTGAAAAGATCGGCATAGACCTGAGCCACAGGAAAATTGAAACATCGCCGTTCATTATCCTGGTCCTTGACGCCCGATCGGGGATCCATGACGCAGACCAGCATATCCTTGAAAAAACAAAAAATAAAAAAAGGATTATCATCATCAACAAGACTGATGTAGCCGGTCCTGAATCAATCGCTGAAATACAGCGGAAACTCACCGAGGATGCGGTCCTTTTCTCGGCCCTGACCGGCGCCGGCCTGCAGGACCTGAAAGATGCCATGAGCCGGAAGATACGAAATGAATATGTCCAGATTGAGAACTCCTTTATAGCTGACATGAGAATAACAGCGCTCCTGAAGCAGGCCGGCTCGGCCATAGACAAAGTATATGGCCTCATTGAATCGCGTTCGCCGGGAGAAATTATCGCCTTCGAACTCCAGTCGTTGATGGATATCCTTGCGGGTATCACCGGGGATATAACGCCCGATGATATTCTGGATTCAATATTCAGCAGATTTTGTATCGGGAAATGATGCGACAGCGGCATGTCTCCATGGAGAGCATAGTGCGGTTTGATGAAAGGGTCGATTTCCAGCCCATGGATTTCAGTGAAAAAGAAATTTTGATTGATAAATATATTTTATTACTTTATTAATGCACAATATTCAACATTCTGATAAAAAGAGTGATCTGAGGCAATTCAATTCATTCCGGTTCGGTTAAGCATTATGGAAAAAGGCAAGGTCGATAAGACAAAAGATAATATAGGCGTCGCAAAGCTCGACGAAAAAACCAGGAAAAACCTCTTTACAAAATTCGTTGAAAGCGGGGGCAAGGTTGTTGAGGAGAAACCAGCAGGCCGCCGTCTTACCATAGACCGTGAAAAGCAGAAGCAATATATACGAAAGGTCGAACCCCGTCTCTCAAACAAGAGAATAAAAAAAGACAAATCCTCCCCCATTATTGAGACACGGCGGGTGGTTGTGAAAAAGGTCGCAGCGGAAGAGGACGCAAGCGGCTTCAGCCTGTTTGTTGATAGGATGAAAATACGTTTCAAGCTGAAATTTCTCGGCATAGCCGGATTCAACGGATATTACTTCAACAACAGGTTCTTTAAGAAATTCAATAATCTGTACAAGCCTGCCCTGATGGATGTGCAGATATTGTTTCTTGATATATTCAGGAAAAATCCCGCCGTGGGAAGAAAAATAACCGCAAAGCTTGACAGCATCAAGCCTTTGTATTTCGAACTTATTGAAATGACGGGAAACCTGTTCGATAAAATAATCGCCGATCAGATCGTCGAACAATATGTTAACTTTCCCCAGCTGCCGAAAAAGACCCTCGAGCTGAAAGAACAGATCCTTTCCCTGTATAAAAAATTGTATGTTCTCAACACTTTTGAGAATTCAATACTAGCCGCATTTGAAAGGGCGATTGATTATTACGCAAAAGCGGGGGACAGTTCCGGGGATTCGCATTACGCCATGACCAGGAGGGTTCGCAACAATATTTTCGTCATCTTCCACAAATTTCTGCCCCGGCTTCACGTCCTCTTCTGCATGTACCAGTGGCGGTACTATGAATTGTATGATACTGACATTGAATCTGTTCTGGGCATAGGAGAAGCGGATAAACCGGGCAACCGTCAGCTGGCAAAGTATTTTGATGATATGGCCGCCGTTTCACAGGAAGAGGGCGACACGCCGGCTGAAGCGGAGGATGCTGTTGAAGATGAGACTGACAGGGAACGGTTAAAGGCCATACGCCAGGGACTTGAATTAATGTCAACGCTGGATACGGCCCAGCTCCGCAAGGAGTATGACCGTCAGCGTCATTTTGAAACCATGAGCGACGGCGACAAGGTCTTAATAACATATCTGCTGTTCAATGAATTTGACAGGGAATATTCATTTATTTTAACAACCAATAAAATAAAATTCAGAACCGATTTCGTTGCCCGCGAGAAAGTGGATTTCAGGCAAAGATTGAACGCGTTGTACGATAAGATGAGAGTCAGCAGCGACAGCCTTCTGGAATATGCCAGAGAAATTGAAGACTACGAGAAATCAAAGCGGGAAAAACCGTCAAACAGTTCCCAGTATATTGAGTTTACCAAGCGGCTGGAAGTTTTGGAAAATAAGAAGAAAAACCTCGGCAAAAATGCCATGGCAATCGTGCGAAATTACATGAATGATATCTCCCAGGAACTGAAGCTGCTGCTGGATGACATGAACAGCCACCAGATATACATAGAAAATCCCCAGGAAGAACTGGTGTTCGATCCAGTCATCGAGGGCGAGAAAAAAATTAACGGGAAAAAGATCTATGAAGCGGTCTATATCATTTATTGCTACGTCATGGCGTTCGCCTATCGCCTGAGCCAGGAAGGAGACCTTTCTGGCGATCTGGAATTCAGGAAGGAAGAGCTGGCCCAGATGAAGGACCAATCAAAGGAACAGGACACAACCGTGAAGGAAAGCCCGGATAAACAATCCGACAAATCGGTCCTTGAAGAACTCGATGATATGATCTGATGCCCCGCACCAACAGTCTCCGCAGGCAGTCTATCACACAGCTATGTTTTTCTCAGGAGCCGGAGCCTTTTGATCTCATCGGTCCGTTCCCTGAGAATGGCATCCCGGTCGCGCGTTAGAAGCGGATCGCGGTACGGTACCGCGCGTTTGTTGCCGAGGAGCTTTTCCATGTCATCGGCGGGCAGTGCTTCAATGACAGCCGTCCGTGATGCCAGGGTCCCTTCGCGTTTTCCCCCGACAGAGGGACCTCTTCCGATAATGAATGCGGCTTCCCGAAGGGCCGCGCGCACCTGCGGCGCGCTTGAATAGGTGGTGAGGATCGAGGCCGCCTTCATTGACCGGTACAGGTGTCTGAAAAGATCAACTGACCAGAGTTCAGGGTTGTGCGCCGGAGAAAATGGATCAAAGAAAACAGCGTCAAAGGTTTCATCCGAAAATGATCTGATAAATTCCCTGGCGTCCCCGAAAAGGATGGAAATTGATATGCCGCCGGAATCGCAGAAGCCGTCGCGGTAAGCCGTCTGTATGAGAGAGTAGAGCCGGTCGCGTGAATCGTAGAAGCGTATCGATTGAAGAGCCGGAAGAAAGGACCGGTCTTGTTCAAGGGATGTGACGGAAACAGGGCCGCTATGGCCGCACCGTTCCCGTTCAGCCAGCAGGGCGAGGATGTTGTAGCCGAGGCCAAAGCCAACATCAAGGACATGCAGCGGAGATGTCCTGCCGCCGGTTATGCCGGAAGGGATAACGTGTTTCAGAAGGGCTTCCTCGTAGGCTCCGGACATGGAATGCATGTGCTCGTCGTAATCGCGGAGATACAGCGTATATGAGCCGTCGTTGGTTTTAACTAGTGCGTAGCGGGCGTTATCCACCGGTTATTCCCCTGTCGGATTATCGCTGGGCGCTGAATCCGGCCGCTTCCAGAAAATCCCTTACGTCAAAATCAATATAGGCAGCGCATCGACCGGTGTCGCACGCAAGGTGCCGGATCGTTCCCCGCGCTGCTATTTCCGGTATCATCTGCTGACACGCGATTGTTCTGCCAATGCCGGCGACATGCATCCGCATATAGCTCATCAACAGCACCTCGGCCCTGGTCCTGCCGTAACCCAGCAGAAGTTCTCTTGGATCTGAATCGGTTCTGCCGTCAAAATCATCAGTGTATTCATAATAAACATAAACGCGGAGGAGACTGTTCTCAATACCCTCCCAAGATCCTTCTTGAGGGACCCGGGATGCGCATGCGATCATGGTTATTATCAAGGATGCGGTCAACATGCATGAAGGTAATAATTTTGTCATAATAAAAAAAATAATTGAACACCATGATAAATCAGACTTGAATTTTAATGATGTTGACATCTGTTCTCAACTATGACGGATCAGTTGCCGGAGATTATGCATACATCATCGTGCGTTTACATTGTGCCAGGATGACTAAATTATGCGTATTAATCAAAGAAATTTGCAACAATAAAAATTTTTTAATGTCATGTAAATGATAATCTTTTTTAGGAATGGTTATGAAAAAAATCGTGTTCATTGAACCAAAACCGGCGGGGGAGCATATTTTCACCCAGTTCGCATTGCCGAGAATTGGAATTTTTATACTGGCAACAATGATGAAAAACCGCGGCTGGGATGCGCGCATCCTGGTCGAAGATATCACATCGATCGATTACAACGAATTGTCCGATGCCGATATTGTTGGGATATCAACCATTACCCCGACCGCAATAAATTCATATGTCGTTGCAAACACGGTGCGGCGCTTGGGCATAACGGTTATCATGGGGGGGCCTCACGTAACATTCCTTCCGGAAGAGGCCCTTGATTATGCGGATTTCGTTATCCGCGGAGAGGGGGAAACGCCCCTCATGAGATTTATCGATGCATGGGAAACCGACGGCGATTACGGCGCGGTGCCGAATCTTTCCTACCGAAACGGCGACGGATATATCCATAATCCGATGCGGAGCTTTGAGGAAAACCTTGACCAGCTGCCGGCATCGGATTTTTCCCTGATGAAAGACCAGTCCAGGCTCAAGGTGATACCGGTCCAGACTTCGAGGGGATGTCCCTATGACTGCTCCTTCTGCTCAGTCACCGGCATGTTCGGAAAAAAATACCGATTTCGCTCCACCGGCCATATTCTCGACGAGCTAAGGCGCTACAGGAATGCGGAAAAAATGATCTTTTTTTATGATGATCATTTTGCCGCAAACAAAAAAAGGGCCAAGGAACTGCTGCGGGCAATGATAGACGAGGGCCTGACCTTCAAGTGGTCGACCCAGGTGCGCGCCGATATCGTGAACGATCCGGAGCTACTGGATCTCATGAGACGGAGCGGGTGCCATACCCTGTTCATCGGCTTTGAATCGTTCAACCCTGAGAGCCTCAAGGAGATGAAGAAAAGGCAGACCGTGGAGGATATTACCAGGGCCGTTAGGATCATACATGAACACAATATCCATATCCACGGCATGTTTGTCCACGGCTTTGACAGCGACACATGGGATTCGGTCAAGTTGACCGTGAACTATGCGAAAAAAATGAGATTAACGTCGGCCCAGTTCCTCATACTGACGCCGTTCCCCGGGTCCGAGTTTTACAGTCACGTTTCGAAGCGGATAGTATACGACGACTGGTCTATGTATGACGCGCATCATGTCGTATACCGGCCCCGTCATTTTTCGCTGCGGAGCCTGCAGCGTGCCCAGACGTACAGCCATGAGAAATTTTATTCAGCGGCAGAAATTATCAGAAAAATAGCGGGGAAAAACTGGATCGCCGCCGGCATTGCCGTTTACGCGAGAATGATTAACCGCCGGTGGAAGAAAAACAACAAGGGGTATCTCCGGGAACTATCCCGCATGGAGCGGCATTCAGGGAAGGCCGGTAGCGAGGTATTAGTCGCGGAAAAGGCGTAGTCAAAGAAAACCTTCGCCGGGACATGCCGTCAGCATGCGCGGGGTCATGAATAGTTCTTGCCTGCTGAATTATCATGGATTATAATTTACCAGGCACGATGATTGACTCGTACCGATGTAACGGCGGGGGTTCAGCAAGATGGCGAAACAATTGATTCTCCATGGAAGGGTCCAGGGTGTGTTTTGCCGCGCGTACTGCAGCCAGTATGCCAGGGAACGGCATGTACGGGGCACGGCATCCAACCTTTCCGACGGCACCGTCAGGGTTCTGCTCAATACCGATGACATGGAGCTGGTGAATCGTTACATCCAAGACATAACCACCAACCCGAAAGGGTTCACCTTTTACGGGAGGATCGTATCGGTGGATGTGGCAGACCACGCCGGTCCCCTGTCGGGGGATTATCAGTTCTGATCAGCCACGTCCCTGCGATGGCCCGCCAGCCGCCTCAACCATGGGCTCACCGCTTCAGCGGCGGCCATGCTCCCGTACCTGTTCCAGTGGGGATCGTTGTCCTGGGTAAGGCCTTTCCCGGAGCGGGCCTGTTCCAGGAGAAAGGTATCCAGGAGGTCAAGGTAGGGGATCCCGATCCTTCGCAACTCCTTTGCAAGCATCCGGTTTGGTCGTCGGTAATCGAAATCGCTTTCTCTCAGGTTCAACGCAGCCGCTGCCTTGTTTTGCAGCTGGGGGTAGATTTGCAAGTCGGCCGGAATGATCACCACTATGAAGGATATCTGTTTACTATCGCATATTTTTTTTATTCGTTCTATAAATTCGAAGGAGCTATGGAAATCCCTGCTGAACGTATCGTTGTTCTTCTGGAATATTCCCCCATGGGCGTCGAGAACCAGGCGAAGGTATGATTCATCGCTTCGAAGCTGGATGCCCTCCCGATACATGCCGGTGCCGAAAACGCGCCCTTCAGGCTCGAATATGCCTGCAAGAAGGTAGTTTATGAAGGAAGCGGCGGCTGAACAGGAATAAATTTTAAAGCGCTTTCCTCCATTCCTGAAGTCATCATACAGGTTGAAATTCAAAAGCACCATGTCCGGGGCCAGATCCAGGCCCTCGTTTAAGAGGGCGGAGAGATAATCAACGGGACCAGCGGAAGGCACCCCCATGTTCAGGATTTCGCACCGGGGGCATGAGACCTTCAATTTATTTTCAACGAGCGTCATGTAGGAATCGGCATAGGGAACAGCGCCGTAGGTCTGGGAATCTCCGAGGGATAGTATCCTGAATCGGCCTGGTGGTTTTTGCATGAACTCGGTGTCTTTGAAACCGCGGGAGTTCAGCCTGAAGCCGTTGAATTCCGCTGCGCCGGGTCTGCCGCGATATTGCAGATAGGTCGTGTCAGGTATGATGGGAACGGCCGGATTCCATGCCTGGACAATGCGCACTGTTATTTCGAGGAGGATGAAACACAGAAGAGCGATCAGAAGCGCTGATAGAACCGCTTTTTGTATTGTTGATCGTTGCTTCTGTGCCATCAGAAAGCGGCATGACAGCCCGCCCTCATGAGGACCATGCGGGCAGGCTGACCGGCCATGTCACCACTTGCCGGTTTTCGCGGTAGACGGCTTCGGCAGGCTGCCCAGTTCAGCTAGGGCCTTATTGACTTCGTCCTGGTGAAGCTCGTGGTCCACCAGCTTGCCCTGGAGGAAGAGGTCGTAGCCGTAGAGGTCCATCAGGCCGTGGCCGCTCAGGTTGAAGATGATAACTTTTTCCTTCCCTTCTTCCTTCGCCTCTTTTGCTTTCCGTATCGCCGCAGCGACCGCGTGGCTAGTTTCCGGAGCGATGATGATACCTTCTGTTCTGGCGAAAAGCATGGCTGCCTTATAGCATTCGATCTGCTGGAGTGCCATGGGGGTGAAGAGCCCCTCAACCACGCCGGCCGAAACGAGGGGCGCCATCCCGTGGTAGCGAAGGCCGCCGGCGTGAATGGCATCCGGCACGAAGCTGTGGCCCAGGGAATGCATCGGAAGGAGTGGCGTCATCTTCGCGATGTCGCCATGGTCGTAGATGAAGGGGCCCTTGGTGAGGGTGGGGCATGAAGCCGGCTCCACCGGGATAATTTCCATCTGGGCGCCGTTTATCTTGTCGCTGGCGAAGGGGAACGCCAGGCCGGCAAAATTGCTGCCGCCGCCGGCGCACCCGATGACGACGTCCACCTTCTTCTCGCCGGCCTTCTGGATCTGTATCTTCGCCTCCTGACCGATGATGGTCTGGTGCAGGAGGACATGGTTCAGCACGCTGCCGAGGGAATACCGGGTCTGTCCGGTGGTATCGGAAACCGCGGCCTCGACGGCCTCACTGATGGCTATCCCGAGACTGCCCGGAGTGTCGGGATGTTTTTCCAGGACTTCCCGGCCCGCCTTGGTCTCGGGGCTCGGGCTGGGTATGCAGGTGGCGCCCCAGGTCTGCATCATGGTTTTACGCATCGGTTTCTGCTCGAAGCTGATGCGGACCATGAATACCTTGCACTCCAGGCCGATAAGGGAGCAGGCGAAGGCAAGGGCGCTTCCCCACTGGCCGGCGCCGGTTTCCGTCGTCAGCTTCTTTATGCCGAACTGCTTGTTGTACCAGGCCTGGGCGACGGCGGTGTTCGGCTTATGGCTTCCCGCTGGGGAAACGCTTTCATTCTTGTAGTAGATGCGTGCCGGCGTGCCCAGCGCCTTTTCCAGGTGATAGGCGCGGTGCAGGGGCGACGGACGCCAGCGGTACAGCAACTGAAGAATTTCCTCGGGAATGTCAATCCACCGCTCCTGGCTCACTTCCTGTTCGATCAGGTTCATGGGGAAAACCGGCGCCAGCATGTCGGGACTGACGGGCTTGCCGTCCGGGCCCAGGGGAGGCTGCAGCGGCGTCGGAAGGTCAGCGGCGATATTGTACCACTTGCGGGGCATTTCGCTTTCGTCGAGAAATATTTTTGTCTGCATACGATACTCCTTATGTTATTCGGCCTGTTTTTTTGCAGGCTGTTTTTTTACGATTTCCTTGTGTTTCTCTATCATGGTCCTGAAGGGCGAATGGGTTTTCTTCAGCTCCCGCGACCCCCTGGTTATTTTGCAGAGGCTCACGCCGAGTCGGTCGGCGATTTTTCTCTGGCTCATGCCGCCGTCCAGGAGCTTTACCAGTTCCCAGCGGGTCGCGATTTCATCGATCTCGTTCCTGGTGAGGATGCTTTTTAAAAATGCTTCGATCAGTTCGCGGTCGTCGGTCTCGGCCAGGACCGATGCTATTTCTTTCAATCTGTTTGTGGACATAATCCGTGCGGTTTCTACCAATAGAAACGATTCTATGCATAGAAACAAGGCCATCAGGAGGGCCCTCATGTCAAGTTGTTTTCATTAAAAAATCAGCAATTAATGATAACCGGCCTGGGATGCTTCATCTTGACGGCGGTGACGCGGCGGTACCGCGAATACAGGTCGCGGGAGTTCATGGAGAGAAAGTCCATATGGGGAGTATCGCGAAGATGCATGCTGAATGTGCGGAGTTCCGGAGCATACAGCGAATCAAAATGTTTTTTCGAATGCCCGTGGGCCTTTTTGACAGCGCCCATGCGGCGTATGTCCCCATCGAAGCGGGGACTGATGTGATACAACTCGTGGAAGATGACCCTGAGCTTCTCCTCCCAGGGGAGGTCGAAAAACCGCGGCATGTAAAAATATATGACATAGAGGCAGGAGTGGCCGTTGTTGGATATTTCAGGGATGGCATACAGCCTTCCCCGGTACTGCAGGACCGGGGAACCGTCTTTGAACCGAAGGGGTATCAGTTTGCCGTATAGCCCCCCGCCGCGGCCGCTTCTGTTGGAGCCGACGCAGACGAGGACGCGGTTGACGTCGATATGGCCCAGCGGCAGGCAGCGGGCGACGATTTCCTGTATGATGCCGGTGAGCTCCAGGGAAAGGTCGATTCTATCGTCCGGCCGCGGTGATCTTTTCCGCATTGCGCACCATTTCTTCGGCGTGTTTCAACGATATATCGGTAATGGTTTCGCCGGCAAGCATCCGGGCGACTTCCCGGACCTTTTCCTTCGGGGAGAGCTGTTTCACCAGGGTGGTGATGCGCTCCCCGGCCTTTCCCTTCTGAACGGAATAGTGGCTGTCTGACATCGCCGCGATCTGGGGCAGGTGGGTCACCACGAGGACCTGTCGGTTCCCGGCCAGGGACTTGAGCTTGCGGCCGACGATCTCGGCGACCTTGCCGCCGATGCCAGCGTCAACCTCGTCGAAGACCAGGCTGTCGACGATGTCGGCGGACATGATGACGTTCTTTATTGCCAGCATGATGCGGGACATTTCGCCGCCGGACGCGACCTTGCGGAGCTGGCGGAGGTCCTCGCCGGCGTTGGCTGACAGGAGGAATTCAATGCGGTCAAGGCCGTGGGGGTAGAGGACGTAGCGCTTGTTGTCTGCTTCGATCTCTCCCTCCGGGTTCACTTCGCGCTGGATCGATACGCGGAACTGCGTTCCCGCCATGCCCAGGTCGGCAAGCTCCTTCATGACCCTGGTCTCCAGGCGCTTTGCCGTCTCTTTCCGCTTTTCCGAAAGACCGAGGGCTACGTCCTTCGCCTCCTTTACCGACTTTCGGTATTCCGCCGTGAGGCGCTCTTTTTCCTCGTCGCCGGAATTGATGGCCTCAAGCTCCTTGCGCGCCCTGTCCGCGTAATTGAGTATGTCCTGGATGGTGTCGCCGTATTTCTTTTTAAGGGTCGATATCAGGGAGAGGCGCTCTTCGACCTGGTTTATACGTTCGGGAGAAAAATCCATGTTGCTCTCGTAATCGCGCAGGTAGATGGAGGCGTCTTCAAGGGAATACTGGGCCTGCTTGATAGCGTCAAGGATCCCGGCAATTTCAGGGTCGTATTCCGATACCTTGGAAAGGCTCTGGTCGGCGCCCTTCAGCTTCTGGAGAATGCCCCCCTCGCCGCTCATGAGGCGCGACGAGTTGTTTATTTCCCTGAACAGCTTTTCAGAGTTGGCCAGGAGCAGCGATTCGCTCTTGAGCTCTTCATCTTCGCCGGTTTTGAGTCCCGCGGCCTCGATCTCCCGGATGGCAAAGGAGTTGTATTCTATGCGGCGGGCCTTTTCCCGCTCATCGATCTCGAAGGAGTTAAGGCGGTCTTTCAGGTTCTGGAGCCGCTCATGGATATCGCGGACCCTTGCGACGTCGCCGTCGAGGCCGCCAAAGCTGTCCAGGAGTTCGCGGTGGCGGGATACCTTGACTATGTTCTGGTGCTCGTTCTGGCCATGGATATCGATGAGGTACTCAGAGAATTCCTTGAGCTTGGACGCCGGGACCTGCACGGCATTGGCGAAGGAACGACCCTTGCCGCTGGAATAGAGCTCGCGGCGGAGAATGAGGGTGTCATCCTCGCAGTCAATGCCGGATTCATCGAGGACCTGCCGCACCTGGGCCGAACCGGCTATGTCAAAAACGGCTTCAAGGGTGGCTTTTTCAAAGCCGGTCCGTATCATGTCGGTGGTCATCTTTTCCCCCAGCACCCCGGACAGGGCGTCGATGAGGATCGATTTGCCGGCCCCGGTTTCGCCGGTCAGTATGTTGAGTCCCCTGCCGAAGGAGATGACCAGGTCTTCTATGATGACAAAGTTTTTTATCCGTATCTCGAGAAGCATGTATGTAATCCTGGAGTGCCTTATCCCCATCCGAGCTTTTCGCGGAGGATGGCGAAGTAATTTTTTTCCGGATGCGTTATCAGGTTTATATTTTTATGAGACTGCCGGATCAGGATCTCGTCCTTTCCGTCGATTCCAATTACCTCCTGACCGTCTATTGTCAATAATAAATTTTTATAGTCAGAGGCTATGCGCGCGCGGAAGTCTGAGGATGCCGGTATGATCAACGGGCGCATGGCAAGGCTGTGGGGGCAGATGGGACTCAGCAGCAGGATTCGCGCCTCGGTAGGCGTGATGATGGGACCGCCGGCGGAAAGGGCATAGGCCGTGGATCCGGTGGGGGTGGATATGATCAGGCCGTCGCCGGTGTAGGAGCTGAAAAAATTGCCGTCTATCTCAAGTTCCAGGCGGATGGGGCGGGAGAAGGACCCCTTGTGGAGGACCGCGTCGTTAAGAAAGCACTGGCTGGTTATTTCCTTGCCGTCACGATGGAGGGCGACTTCAAGGACGAGGCGCTCCACCGTGGCATAGCGGCCCTGCAGGACTTGTTCCAGGTACACGGGATATTCCACCGGGCTGAATTCGGTCAGGAAGCCGAGCCTTCCCCTGTTTATGCCGAAGATCGGCTTCCCGGTGCCGCAGAAGAGCCGCGCCGTCCGGAGGAACGTGCCGTCGCCGCCTATGACAATGATCAGGTCGGCCCCATTGACAAACTGATCCCGGGGCACTGCCAGGCGGTAAAACGCCTCCCCGCGGATAATGTCATACTCGGGAAGATGAACCCTGATATGGTTTTTTTCCAGGAATTCGATGAGATTGGCGAGAAGGGGCATGGAGCTTTCATCGTCCGGGCGGAAGTTTATCGATGCTGTCTGTATCATTTCCTGTACCGTTGATCGCGTTACTATACCGGTCCCGTTGATGACCGTCAATTAAAAAAGGGGCCCGTATCCATCTCTATACGAATAACAATGGCCATGGTGACAACATTTTTTATGGCAGGCCTGCCGCCATGGACGTTATTTAACTCTTGACAATATCCATAAAATAGGCCATGATACCGTATTATTCGGCCGCATTGCAAACGATTCCGGTGGGCCGGAATAATGGAGTAAGGCCAATGAAAGCGGAAGAATACATCAACCGGAAAGCATTGAGTGAGCGTCTTGACGGGGATTTTGATCTTTTCAAAGAACTGGCGCAGCTGTTCCTGTCCGATTCGCCGAAGCTGGTCTCCGCCATTGAAGATGCCATCAGCAACAAGAACAGCGATAAAATAGGAAAAACCTCCCATACCATTAAAGGCGCGGTGGCGAATTTTTCCGCTGAAAAGGCCTTTAACGCGGCCCTTGAGCTGGAAAAGATCGGGAAGAACCATGAGCTTGACAAGGCCGATGACGCCTTCAAGAAGCTCATGGGTGAAATAGATAACATGAGAAAAGCGCTGCAGATGATGATCGAAGAGAAGCGCCTGTAACAGCCGGCCGGCCAGTCCGTACCCTATCCGTTCCGGCGCAGGGCCCTGCCAAAACCATAGGCCCCGCCTGACGAGATCAGCAGGGTCCCCAGCCATACCATCCAGATGAGCCTTTTCCTGGTTACCGTGACCATAACCGAATCTTCAGGAACGGCGATGTTTTTCCCGGGGGTTATATGGAGCAGTATTTTTTTACTGGTTGCGTCAATGTCCCTGAGCGATACGGTCCGATCCGTCCCGGGGATCCCCTGGTCCCGGGGATGCAGGGCGCCGCGGCTGAAGGCGAGGCCGGGGGATAACGGTATCCCGTTCACCACAATGTCCGCGTAGGTTGATGGCTCGCCGGATGTCATATGCTCTGTTCTGAAACCGGAAAAGCGGACCTTCAGGCCGCTGAAGACTTTTTCCTCGCCCTTCGCAATGATCAGGCTGGTCACCGAGCTGGAGCCGCTTTCATAGTTTTCCGGGGCAATGTAGATATCATTGAAGAAACCGGGAAGGATATAGGGCTCTTTGTATATTGATTGGGTTTTTTCATCGAAGTAATAGGCTGTTTTGATGCCGGTAGTCCTGCCGTTATCCCGCACGGTAAACCGAAGGTGCGATTCCCTGCCTTCGATGAAACCGGTGAAGGTTATTGACAGGTCGCCGATAGTGGCGGTCTTTCCCTTCTCCAGGTTTTTCTGGACCGAGGTGGTATGGAAGCCGGAGGTGATGATGCCGAGCACCAGGAACCCGACGCCGATATGGGTCAGGCGGGACGGAAGCAGGGCCCGGGAGCCGGTCTTCAACAAATCAATCAGGGCCCGCAGTATAAGGAACACCGCCAGCATGGAAAAAAGATAGGCCGGGACGCTCGCGGTGAAGCCCCAGTTTATGCCGAGGCCGAGGATTATAGCGGCGGTGACGGCCGCGATGGTTTCCCTCCCCGGCAGATCGTTCTTTTTCGTGATGATGAGGGTCGTGGCGGCAAACATCAGCACTATGATTATCATTCCCAGGGGCAGGGAAAAGTTATTGTAAAAGGACGAGGTCACGTTGGTGGGACGCGCCATGAAGAGCTGCGACAGCAGGGGCATGGAGGTCCCGGCCAGGATTACCAGGGCATAGAGAACGAGGACGATTATGCCGTACACGGTGACGGTCTTCCAGTCGATGGCAGGGGTATCCACCCTTGCGCCGGTTATCGTTTTAAACCTGACCGCGAAGAGGGCTGCTGCCGATACGGCATAGATCAGCAGGAAGGCCAGGAGGAACTTGGCGACCTCGGAGGCAGAGAAGGAATGGACGGAGAAATTGGAGAGGACGCCGCTTCTCGTGAGCCAGGTGCTGTAGAAGACCGTGATGAAATACAGGAGCGCCAGGGCGATAGTGGTCCTGGAAAGATGTCCGCTCCGCCGCTGGAGGATGAAGCCGTGAACCAGGGCGATGGAAATGAGCCACGGGATCAGGGACGAATTTTCAACGGGGTCCCAGCCCCAGTACCCGCCCCAGCCGAGGACCGTGTAGGCCCAGTAGCCGCCGAGGAAAATGCCGATGCCCAGGGTGACCATGCTGAAGAGGAGCCACGGGTAGGACCGTTCGATCCATTCCCGGTATTCTTTTTTCACCAGGGCGTCCACGGCATAGGCGAAGACAATGGTGGACGAGGCGTAGCCGAGAAACAGGACCGGCGGGTGAGCGACCATCCACGGGTCTTTGAGAAGGGGGGTTAAACCGGCGCCGTCGCCGGGGACCAGGCCGGGGCTGAAATTCTCCGGAAATTTATCCCACATGTAGGTGAAGGGGCTTTCTACGATAAGGATGACGAGGATGAATATCTGGGAAAGAAGAATCACCGACGAAACAGCGCCGGTTGGATTGTCAGATTTCTTTGCAATAAGCAGGCCGAAGATGTTCAGGAAAAAGAGCCACAGGAGGAAGCTTCCCTCCTTGCCGGCCCAGAAGGCGGCAATACGGTAGGGAAGGGCCAGGTCCCGTGATGAGTTTTCGTATACGTACACGAAGCGGAAATCGGAATCGATGAAGTAATACAGAAGCAGGAATACGGCCAGGGCAATGGCGCCGCCGGACACCTGGTACAGGAGGCCGGCCGGCTTAAGAAACGATTGTTTTCCCGAAGCGTCCAGTATGGCGCAGGCAATGGCTGCCAGGGATATGAACAGCGCTGCTATGACAACAATGTTTCCCATGCTCGTGCTGAAATTCATGTTATTCCTGTCTCCTGTATTTAGACGGGCATTTGACAAGGACCTTGTCGGCCTCGAAGACATCCCCGTCGGTCCTGTATTTGCCGAGCATGACCACCTGGTCCGTGTGCTCGAAATTCTGCGGCTTGGTTCCCCGGTGGAGGACACGCAGCCTGGTTCCCTCCCTGTCTATGGCGGTGAAGGTATATTCGCCTTCGCGGTGTGTCACCGGGACGGATTTATCAAGCGTGCCGATGATCTGGACGTACTTTCCGGCGCTCGTTTTTGCTTCCTTGAAGGGTACGTAGGGGGAAAGGATATCGTCGCTGGCAAAGAAGACCGCCGCGATCAGTAACGCCAGACCAATGATGAATATCAGAATAGTGCGAAGCTTCATCGTTCCTCTCCATGCATGAAGATCATTGCTTGGGCTGTGCCCGGTTTTCCAGCCGAGCAACCCTGCGGTCGAGCCTGAAGAGAAAGACGGCAAGGCCGATCCAGATGAAAAGCACAACGCCCATGACCTGGTAGAGCGTTGTTGACGGTTCCTGCTTCTGTTCGGTTGACGGGGCGTTCTTTTGCATGTCCTGCCCATGGAGGACCTGAGCAGCAGACTGGGTGACGGATGGTTCACCGGCCCTGTCGGCAGGTATGGCTGCGCCGGCCGCGGGCAGCAGCAGTACAGCGCAGGACAGTATGTTAATCAGCCTCATGACGGTTTTCCTCAATGTGGTTCTGTAATTTCATCATGCGGTTCATGATGTGAAGTATATTGCAATAGAACACGGTAAAGGAGACGATGGCAACGGCCAGGGTCGAGCGCATGCGGTCATCGAGGAATATGGTGCGGTCCGCGTTGATGATGGGGTCCGGGTGCAGCGACGGGTAGATCCTCGGGACCAGGAAGGCGAAAAAGGGGAGCGTGATCATGGCCAGGATCAGGTACGCGGATCCGATCCTGCCGCGGTTGTCGTTGTGCGCCATGGCACCCTGGATGCTGAAATAGGCAATATAGATAAGAAGTATTATTACGATGGATGTTTCCCGCGGGTCCCAGTTCCAGAACACGCCCCAGCTGATCCTGGCCCATATCGATCCGGTTATCACGGTCAGGACGGTGAACACCAGACCAATCTCAGCTGAGTTGTATGCAATGCCGTCGAGCCTCGCGAAGGATCCCTTCCTGTCAGCCAGAAACAGGATTGAAGCAATACCCGACACGATGAAGGCCAGGATGGATACCCAGGCAATGGGCACGTGGAAATACATGATGCGGCTCGAATCGCCGAGGACCTGGGCGGGGGGCGCCCAGAGGAAGGCCATCACTATGGCCGCCGGCATCAGGATGTAAACGCTTTTTACCGCTGCAGAAATCGCTTTCATAAGTTTCAGTCCGGAAGAACCGCCCGTCTCAATGGCAGGAAAGCCCTTCGTCGAAGTCAGTCTTCAAGCCATATGAATCTGAATAGTAAAAAGGATATAACTGAAATGAAACCGGAAAAAGCAAGCAAAAAAAGAAGGCTCCCCCCGGCCGGGGGAGCGGCGTTCAGGGCCGCGGATGTTGATGAGACGGATATCCAGAGCACCGGCAGCAGTATGGGGAATGATATGATGGTGAAGAGGGAGCCCTTGCCCCCCGCCTTTGCCACCATGGCCGCCAGGATGGTCGTTGCGGCGGCCATGGAAAAGCCGCCCGCTGCAATGGAAAAAATAAAATGGGCCGCGTGCACCACCCGCACCTGCAGGAAGAAAAGGTACAGGGGCGTTACCACGGCCAGGATCACGGCCATGAATGCCTGGTTGAATATGAATTTGGAGACGAATACGGAATCGACGTCAACGGCGGTCCGGAGAAAGAGCGCCGTGCCCTGGTCCTCTTCGCGGACAAATATGTGCGAGAGGCCGTTCATGGCGCTGAAAAAGATGATGATCCAGAGGATGATGGCCTGCACGTTCGCGGGGAACGGCACGCCCCCGGCCGTCAGGCTTATGGCGATGGTCACGATGGCGGCAAAGGAGGCGGAAACATTGAGGGCGAACCTGCTCCTGAACTCGACCAGGAAATCTTTCCTTAAATTGCGCAGAATATCTTTACCCAAGCTTGATGGTCCTCCCGCACAGTTGCTCCTCCAGCGGATCGTTCGTGGCAATGATGATGATCTTTTCTTTCCTGACCGATTCCAGGTATGAGTGAAGAAGCGCTGTGCCGGCGGAGTCAAGGTTCATGCCGGGTTCGTCCAGCATCAATACCGGCGGATCGTTCAGGAAGGCGAGGATCAGCTTCAGGCGCTGCTTCATGCCGGAGGAATAGTGTTTCACCTTCTTGTCGCGGTGCGGGCCGAGGCCGAATGTTTCCAGGAGCCGGCCGGCCCGCTCCCCGGCATCGGCTGGCCGTGCGGCAAAGGCAATGTTTTCCAATCCGGTCAGCTCGTCGTAGGGATTGACCAGGGGACCGGTGTAGCCGATGTGGGAAAGCCATTGCGTTTTTTCAATGGAAGAGCCCGATACGAGGTCGACGTTTCCGGCTGTGGGCTTCTGGATCCCGGCGAGGATCTTCATCAGGGTCGATTTTCCCGAGCCGTTGGGGCCGGTTATGGATAATGACTCGCCGGTGGCCGCAGACAGACAGATCCCCTTGAAAAGAGCGCTCCTTCCGAATTTCTTTGCAAGGCCCTCCCCGGTGAGGCTGTATGGTGCGGTGCTCATTGTTGCTGTTGTGTACCTGCCGGTAATAGTTCAGCGACGTCACGCTGCTTTGAGAGATACGACATCCGGGAATTTTGTCAAATACAAATGGTTAGCATGAGAATTGATACAGTAAAAATAACGTTGAGGCAGAATCGACTTGATGCCGGTTGTTTTCTTGAAATACTGCGAACAGGCTGGTAATTATTGGAGGAAATCCTCAATCCACCGGGCGGCCTTTACGGCACCGTCGGCCTTTCTGTCTTTCCAGAGGCCCGATTCAACATGTTTCTTTCTCGCGTGCTGGTCATCATACTTCCTCGTGAAAGGGAAAAGATAATGCTGGCAATGAGGCCCGGCCTGGGACGCCAGGGCCGCCATGTTGTAACCGGCTGCGGAAACGATGTACCGGTACGACGATACCAGGCCGTCGGCCGGGTACACCTGTTGATCGGGGAAAACGGTGTCAATCGGCACGGACATGTCTCGTTCACGGAACAGTCCGGCGGCATAGTCAAGGAGTGAATTCCGCTCGTTCTCATTCCCGCTATGGACAACGGCGCAGCGGTTCAACAGCCCCGTGCTCGGGTCACTACCAGGGTGATGGGACCGGCGCCGGAGGATCGGTTCGTGCAGATTGGCCGCTGAGCTGTTATCTCTCAGCACTGTTTCATAATCGTTATCAAGAGGTTCAATGACCAGGCTGCATGAGGGGAAGTGCCTGCCGGAGCGGGTTTCTTTCGTGTTGACTACGTCTGTATATCTGTCCCATTTCAATGAACGGGCAACCAGCAGCCTGGGGATATCAGGTGCCAGGGTGAGCCATTCGCCGACGATGCCGAAGGGAAAGGTGTCCAGTATGATTAACGAGAATTGGTGCCGCTCGATATAGTCCGACAGGAAGCCGTAGTAGCTCTCTCTTGAAGCCAGCGTGTCCCCCGTGACATGGTCAATGGCATGGCCGGTCGAGGCAAGGACCATGGGCGAAAAATTGCTCGAGCAGAGGATCCTCAGGGATGAGGAACGGGGACCCATCTCGTCCGCGATGGCCAGGGTCCTGGTCAAATGGCCCAGGCCGCCGCCCATGGCGTAATAGAGTATGGCCCTGCCGGTACGGTCCGGATCCATGCTACCTGACGGCAAGGGAAAGTGCGGCGAAAAGGATCAGCATATCGCTTTCTTTTATCCCTTCAAAAAGGACCACCGCCGGCGCCGCATAGAGCCGTGTCGCCGATCCCTGGCATATCTCATTGTCATTTCTGTCCTTGACCTTGATCTTCTTTTTATCGCCGTAGAATTTCACCTTGCCGAGATCGCGGTCGCCGCTCACTACCTTGTAATGATCTCCTTTATATTTAAGCGCCCATGGAGCGGGATCGTTCTCGCTTTTCAGCACCTTGATCTTGTTCTCTTTTTCCTTTATTTTGTACAGCAGGGACCCCGAGGGGGCGTAAATCTTGTACCCGTTCTCTTTTTCCTTTATCCGGTACTCCCTGCCGCCCATGATCAGCCTGTAGCCGGTCTTTTCCTTAACGACATCGAGAAAGAACCTGGCGGAGGTGGCCCTGTATCCCCCGGAGTTTTTTTTAAACGAGAAGAATTCCCTGCCGCCCTGCCTGAGCGACAGATCATCCGGCTGCGCTGATACGGCACCGGCAAAAGCGAGAATCATCATTGAAATCAGGAAGAACCGTGTTGTTTTCATGTGGCACCTCGTATTAGTTGTCATCGCGGGTGAAACGAAGCGATCAGCTATTCATTCAGTAAATACTTGTTGACCCTCGTGCCCCCTCAGGGGGACAGGGGGGTCTACAAAGATTGCTTTGTCGCAACGTCCCTCGCAATGACAGTATTTTTTTTCCCGCGTCCCCATTTAGTAAGGCGACAGGGCCCGTGCATTAAACAGATTTTATCAAATCGTAAATGCTCTTGTTTTCAAGGATAAAATCATCGCAGCGGCCGCACACCTCAAAGGTGTTGGCACCGGACATGGACATGCGGATATCCCTCATCCGACTGCCCTTCAACAGATCCGAAAGCGGCTCGTTGATCAGATTGCCCACTGACGGAATTTTTCCCCGCGTCATGCAGCAGGGATAGGCGAAACCGCCGGGATCGATGAAGAGGTGCATCCAGGGCATGAAGCAGGGATAATGCCGGTAGTAGTTGCCGGCGTAATTGCCCCGCGATATATTCTTGTCGCTGTCGTACCGGCTGAAGATGTGGCGGTTTTCAAGAAGGTCCCATCCGCGGGATCGGTCCGCCAGCTCCGTTACCTGGTCCTCGGTGAGGCGCATCTTCCTGTCCTGGGAATCGACCGGGATCAGCTTCCAGATGATGTCCCGGTTCATCGCGGCCAGCAGGGCGTGCATGTCGTCAAGATCGTCGCAGTTTTCCCTGGTCACGACCGTGTTGACGCGCAGTCTGGGGTTTTTTTTGCGGTACCTGGCCAGGTGTTCCAGCGCCCTGACGGTTAATTTGTACGCGCCTTTCCTTCCGCGGAGCCGGTCATGGAGGGCCGGCTTCGATGAATCCAGCGACAGCGAGACGGAATGGACCCCGATACCGGTGACGGCTTTCGCGATCTCCTTGGTGATCAGGGTGCCGTTGCTGGTGAAATTGACCTGCACGCCGCTGGAACAGGCGGTATCGATTATGGCGAGAATGTCAGGGTGGAGGAATATCTCCCCGCCGGAAAAATGGATTTTCCTGACGCCATGGCCGATGAGGTCGCCGAGGATCCGCGAGAACGCCTCGTGGCTCATCGGCTCGCAGGGCGCGGGCCGTTCGCAGAACACGCAGGAAAGGTTGCACTGCCACAGCAGCTTGATCTTGGCGAATATGACCGGCATCTCCTGCAGGGGGTCCTGCCGTATGGATGCCAGTCTGTCCCGCAGTCCCGGGGTGTCTGTTATGATCCGTACCAGGTCCATATCAGGCCAGATATTCGGCGATCCCCTTTTCGATTATTTCAATTTCCTTACGCGGGTTGAAATCCTCCGCGATCGTTTTCCTGGCCGATTCGATCATGGCGGCCCGGGCCGTTTCCTTCATGTTCAATGCCCTGTTCATTGTCCGGGCCGCGTCGGCCATGTCCCCGGTCCTGAAGAGAAAGCCGTTTTCGCCGTCCCGGATGACGTCCGGGAACGCGCCGGCCCGGCTTGCGACGATGATCTTCCCCAGGGCCATGGCCTCCAGGAGCACGTTGGGCATCCCGTCATAGAACGACGGCAGGAAGACGATGTCGGAAGCCGCGTAATAGAGGGCCATGGCCTCGCGCTTCTGGAACGGGACGTGGAACCAGGAATTGCCGAGGCCTGCCGCGAGCCTTTCGCTCATCATGTCTGAAATGGTTCCGACCGTGAGGAGCATCGCCCGCTCCCGGAATTCATAGGTCGTGAAGAGAGCCAGGGCGATATCGAGGCCCTTCTTTGACTTGAGGTCGCCGAACATGGCGATGACGCTTTTTTCCCCGCGGCCCATAGAATCGCGGAACTTCTCGGATTTGACAATGTCTGTTTTCAGCAGCGTCCATTCTGCAGGCTCCACGCTGTTCGGGGTGTACAGGACCGGCTTCTCCCGCAGGGTCCTGATGCGGGACGCCATCTCCGTTGAAACGGCGCCGACCAGGTCGGCGTTATCGAGTATGGCGTGGGTGATCCACCCCCTTTTCAGGTCGTGGATGATACGGTCGAAATCGTTCCCCCGGTAGAGGACAAGGCTTTTCGTTTTAAGCCACCGCGCCCAAATTACGGCATAATAGCCGGCGTGATTTCCCCCGAAACCCGCTATCATAGACTTGGCCATGGCGTCGCGGTAGTGCCAGAAGAGCCGTTCAGGCTCTGACTGGTAACGGGAGCCGGAGGTGACGACCAGACCGTTGTCGGCGGCTTCAGGGTAATCATTCTCCGACAGGTGCAGGACCGTTACGGCATGCCCACGGTCACGCAGGCCGTTGACGATCCGCTCCGATGACCGGGCCATGCCGCCGGTGTCGGGCGGATGGTTTGCCGTGATCCAGAATATGTCCATCAGCTTTCCTGGAAATCGGCAGGTTCGATTTCTTCCTTGCCGGCGACAGGATCCCCCGCGGCGGCATAGGTATCGTCAAAATAGGTATAGTCGTCATAGCCGTAGCTCCGGCTTCTCCCGAAATAATAAGGATGGAAGGCGGTCGCCCCGTAAATCAGGTTCCGCCTCCGGGCGGCCCGGTATTCCGCGTCCTCCCCAGGGCCCGGGCCCTTATCTTTCTGTTCCGGGACCTTGTTGACAAAGCATTCCAGGCAAAGGGTGCTCCTCTCGTGAATCCGGCTGTGTGCACCGCACACGGGACGGTTGCACGACGCGCACACGGTCACGCCCTCCTTGCCGCAGTCCTGGAGGTTCAGCAATCCGACCTTGTATTTGCATTTTGCCATGATATTCCTCCTACTTGGTTGTCGCCGGCTTCAGCGCGGCATAGAGCTGGGTGAGACCGCCCAGGAGTATGACCGGGTCTGAACAGATTTCGGCCTTGCCGGCCGATTTTTCCTTGGACTTGACGGTAAAGGAGCCGGTCACGACCGTCGCGCCGTCCTTCTTGGCGACGTTGATCTCTGGCGCCCCTTCGGCTATCTTATTAACCGCAGCCGGCCTGGATACGGAGAAGCGTTCCGTGTTCACCTTCAGCTCGAGGGAATACCCGGTCTTCTTGGCGTATTTATATTTCGTTTTTGTCTTTCCCCTCGGGTTTGTCTTTGTCTTTTCGGTCTTGGTCAGCAATTCGTCGACCCCGATCGCCAGTTTGTTTCCGTCAACCAGGGGTATTTTCAGTTTCAGGAAGTCGCGCTTGTATGTGTAATCGCAGCATTTCGGGTACGCGCCGGCGGCATAAGGCTCCCCCTTGTTGGTCAGATACTTGTTATTATCGAGGGGAAGCAGCTCGAGGTCAACGGAGATATATGCGTCCTTTTTCACGTCATACTGCAGGGATTCCACCATCGGCTTAACGAAGAGCCTGACCTGGTCGTCGATGTCAAAGCTTCGGTAACGCCTGAAGAGAAAAATGAAGACGATGCCCACCAGGGCCAGGGGAAGAAGATAGAAGAACCCCACGAACAGCGGCACGATCGCGACCACGAAACTGATGATACACACGGCCAGCGAGATCTTCTTTTTGCGCGCGACCGCTATATCGTACGTTTCAAGCTCCTGTAAAATATTCCGGACATCATCCGCCTTCCATGTGCCCGACATCTTGTGCTCGCGCAGGATCGGGTCCAACAACTTGTGCGTGGCCTTTTTCATGGGATCCTCCTTCCATCCTTATTTTTTCCGAACTCATACATGCGGCTATTGCATGACAGTAAGTAATCAATTGATATATTATTCTTAAAGATACTGGCTCCATAAAAAATCAATCGTTTATTATGCTTGGTCCAACAAGGAACTTAACTAATATTTTTACCTAGAGCAGGGGATACCCTGCTCCCTGAATTGGATATCTTATAATATTACCTGATAAATCAAATCTCCCGGGTAAATGCTTCATAAGCCGCATGAAACCTTTTCATCCACAGCTCCATGCAGAACATGTCCCTGCTCTTCGCCCTGGCCTTCCTTCCGAGCCGCATTGCGAGCTCCTCATCGTCAAGGAGCATGGTCATGGCGCTGGCCAGGGCCCGGGGCGAATCGGGCGGAACCAGGATTCCGTCCACCATGTGTTCGATATATTCGGCGCACACGGCGAGGTTTGACGCGATCACCGGGGTTCCGGCGGACATGGATTCAATGATTTTCAGCGGGGAACAGCCCTGGAGTTCGTTCCTGCTGCACCGCGACAGGGGCGCCATGCTGAAAGCCGCCCGCCGGTATACCCGGTGCAGAGACTCTCTGGACAGGCCTGTCCTGAATTTGATTTTGTCCTCGAGGCCCGCTTTCCGTACGGCTTTTTTTATGTTCCGGGAATATTTGTAAGTTGACCCGGCGATGAAAAGGATCACGTCATCCCGGTCCGAAATGAGCTCAAAGGCCTTTATGAGCGTCGGCAGGCCCTGCCATTCGGTCAGGGTGCCTGCGTAAAGGATGATTTTTCCGGTTTCGGCGGCCATGGGATCTTCGGGCTGCAGGCGGCCGTCCGGGGAAGGATCCTCGAATTCAGAGGCGGTATTCGGAATGACCCTGATTTTAGCGGCCGGCACGCCTCTGCCCTCGAGATATCTTTTGGTGACGTTGCTCACGGTGATGATGCCGTCGGCCGCTTCAAGGCAATGGTCCTCCATCATCCTGATCCGTGACAGGAGGCCTGGATTGCGCATCAGTTGCGGGTAATGATAGGGGAGTTCTATTGACGGGAGGCCGTTCACTTCGAATATTTTTTTTGCCTGGCCAAGGCGGGGGTCGTCGAAGAGTGCCATGCCGCCCCAGATGTCGCGGAAATGGACATGGTCGATGTCGCCGATCCTGTCCACGGTACCGTGTATGAAATCATAAAAATATTCGGTTCTTTTCAGGAAATTCGGGTGGTGTGAGAGGCAGCGGTAAATCGATATGTCCCCCTCCTTCTGGAACCGCGGCATCTCGCCGAAGCCCAGGGTCACCAGGTTGACCTGTCCGAACAGCGCCGATAGCGCCTTCAGCGTATGGGCTATGTGCGTGCTTGACCCCTTGGGGAGGGGAAACACGTCAAATGTCGCGAACAGGGCAGACATGAAATTGCCGTTTGATCATGCACCGGTATGATGATAAAGGAGTATAACGCCTGATGCATCCCGGTCAAGCCCTTTTATCTCCCGGGATGCGAAAGTTTCAACACGCTGCTGAGACGCGCGGCACCATGGATACAGCACAATTTTTATTATTTACAAAAATGCCGGTAATTATTCTCTTTATGACATAGCCGGTATGCGCGCAGGGGGGATCCCCCCGGTGAGGTTATCCGGACCAGTTTTTGGAGCAATCGCACCGGGCCATGTATCCTTGACCAATAGTTTGCGCACCATGCCAAAAGAAAAATTAACAAAAAGGAAAATCCAGGGAAAGATGACCAGGCAGAAAATATTCGATACCTCCCTGGAATTTTTTAACCGCTACGGTTATGAAAATGTGATCATAGATCACAGATCTGCGAAGAAATCGGTCTTTCAAAAGGAGCGTTTTATACGCACTTCAAGTCCAAGGACCAGATAATCCTTGAGGATTTTATCCACTTGAACACCTATTACGATGAAATCTTCCAGGAAATTTCCACGGTCCAGTTTCCTCTGGAAAAATTATTCCTGTTTCAGCAAAAAGCAATGGAGCAGATGGAGAAGATCGGGTACCAGGCCGTGAAGCTGGTATACCATGTCGAATCCGATCCCCAGAAGAAGAAATCGTTTCTGATTTCAAAAAATCACACTCTGTATAAAAGGACCGCTGAGCTGGTCAGGGAGGCCCAGAAGAAGGGTGAGATACGGAAGGATAAAACCGCAGCCGCCATAACCACTATGGTCTTGCAGTTCTACCGGGGAATCATCCTGGACTGGTGCCTCAATAACGGGTCGTACAGTCTGGTCAAGGCCGTTGAACAGGCCCTGCCCCTGATATACGGCGGTATCAAGCCGGAACAACAGGCGCTACCCGGTGGCGGGGATACAAGAGCCCCTGTGCGCGCCGGTCAGGCATGACCGGCGGAAAATCCCATGCCATCAATGAATTCATGCCTGCCCCGGCCGCGCATCTTCCTTTTCGAAAATCAGCCTGTGCCCGCCGGTAATGAAATGACGCCTCGTTATGTCCCGCCGGTCGCACGGGACGCTCGCATAGTCAAGGGGACTTATCAGGTCGCCCCGTGACGCTACGACCAGTATCCTGTCGAGGGTAATTTCGGATAGAAGTTCAGGGGCGAATGGAGCACCCGCACGCGTCTGATTTTTTCGCAGAGTACCCGGTACGCGCCGTGCAGGTCATCGCCGCATCGTCCCGCTGCGGATGGATCCCCCGCTGCATAAGCGGCCCCGCGCTCCGCCGCCAGTGAAAAGGCACTATGAAAAGAGCGACGTCCAGGCCCAGTGGAAAAAGCTTCATTATTTTATCCGGAACATCCGCTTCGTCAGCCCGGGGTCTCCCAGCATGTACCCATGGTGGCAGAGGATGGGTTTCCGGTTCTCGCCGCCATGGGTTCAGCGCACCAGGCAGCCGTGCCTGTTGGCGGCATGGGAATGGTAGCGCTCCATGACCAGGGGGTTCTTCGCCGCGTATTCCCCATCGATATACAAATCGACCTCGCCCTTGTATTCATTCCTTGTTATCTTTCCCATCCGCCTGAAGGGATGCGCCATCCTCGGCGGCGCGAGGAACAGGAAGTCCACCGCGCTTCCGGCGCCGATGAACAGCCGCTCCCATGTTTCTGTCCCGTTCATGATCATCTCTCCCGCCGTTTTCATCGCATGTCCTGTCCCGCTTTTTCCAGTATCCGCGTCATCATCGCGTTCATCAGCAGCATGACAATGTGGCATATGACAAGGAACTTTCTTTGAGGTTGGCTATTCCGCATGAATAAAAGGTCTTTTCATCCAGTTTTGCCTCTTTCAGCACGTCGGCGCAGGGGTCGTTAACATCGGCTCCCTCGTAATCATTATAGAAGTCGGCAACGACCTTGGTGCCGATGTTGGGTATGCTGACCGGCTTCTTGTATGCGTCCATTATCTGTACGGTCGCGACGACCTGCCCGAGGGTGGCAGCGAGGACGATGGTTGCGGTAAGGAGCGTTGCGGCGGCGATGGTCACCGCATGACGAATTTTTTCATGGTGTTACTTTCTTGTTGTAGAAATCAGTTATAATGACGTGTTCAGGATATAGCGAGACGCGGTGAATGGCAAGAAAATTTTGTTAAAAAGGCCGTCGAAATGACGGCCTTTTTTATCGCAGGAGGCATGTCGTCATTTACCCACAGCTTTTGCCTGTATGGTCACCCTGTTCGGAAAGGTGTCGGGGATCTCGAATTCAAAGCCGAGCTTGCCCGCCTTGGCCTTCAGCTCGTCGACGAATTCGGCGGTGGTGCCGGCGAAATAGACCTCCACGCGGGCGGCCCTGCCGACGCGCCCTTTCTCCAGCACCTGCTGGACGCCGCGTATCCTGTTCTCGATCTCTTCCCTGAATTTTTTCATTCCGTTGTAATCCAGGCCCGTTATGAAGAGGTTGATCTGCCGGTGCGTCGCTGATTTCACGAACTGCTTGATAATTTCATCCATGAAGGGTCCGGGTTTTGACTGTCCGGTGCTTTCATCCTTGCCGCCGAGTATCTTCCGCACCACGGCCTCGATGGCGCGCTTGGAAGCGGTGTCGGACTGGATGTGGACGCCGGGGGCGTCCTTGCTGGTCGTGGCCAGTATCCTGCCGGAATAGACATCGACCGCCTTCAGGCGCACGATGGCCGACTTGGATTTCATGTTGGCGGAATAGGCGCGGAGGACGTTTGACTGGTCCTGGGTCTGGGCCGTGCCGATGATAAGCACCTCGGCGCCGACATCATTCAGGAGCATGTTCTGGACGTCCTCGGTGACCTGGCCGGTCATCGCCCTGGACATGCGCCCGTACTGGCGTTTCATCAGGTCCTGGACGATCTGCATGTCCACGAACTGGAATCCGACGGCCCCCATGCGCTCCTGCATCTGCAGTTCTGTTTCGGTGAACCCGGGCATGTTCACCCTGCCTTCAAAGGTCTCGCTGATGAGTATCATGAACTTCGGCTTGCCGTAGCGGTTCAGGGCGTCCTCGATGGCGTCCTCGACCACGGCGGGCTCGACCGTTCCCTCCAGCTCAACACGGTACATATCGCTGTCAGATTTTTCGCTGACGATCTTCTCCTTCTTTACCAGGCCGTATGATTTGGACTGTATCAGCATTTTCACCAGCTCGTAGTCCTTCACCATGCTTTCCCCCGAAACCGTGGTCCCCAGGACCTTCTCAACCAGCTTGTTGCGGGCGTCATTGATGGCGCGGTCGCGGGCCAGCGCTTTGTCGTTGTCAAATATCGCCGCCACGCCTTCAGCCCTGCCGGTAGTGGAGCCTTTCTGGTCGTATTTTTCATCAAGGGAAAAGTCGCCGGAATTCTTCTCTCTGGTGTTTTTTCCGCCCCCGCAGGAGGGTAAGCCGATAAGGAATACAAAGCAGGATATAAGCACGATCGCCTTTTTCATCAGGATCACTCCTTATTTATAATTATAGTGCAAAGGCAAGTATACTATTCATTTCTTTTATTAGTCAAATTATTTTTAACCGCAGAGGAGCCCCTGGTATGTAGATTGAATTATTAGGATTTTAATGATAATTTTTTATAGGTTTTTCTTTGATTGGATGAAAAAGGGATCGTTACGCTTTGAACCATGCTGAAGGTCCCGCGGATTAAAAATAATAACATAAAGGCAAAACTATTCAAATTAATATCAAAATTAATAATAATTTTTATTGACAGAAAAGGGGGTGTATATAATTTAAACCTTCCGATTAATTTTGGCTAATTTCAGGAAAACCATTATTTTTATATAACAGTACGAGATGAACATGAAAGGCATTCAAAAAACATATTCAATGAAGGCATCCGAGATAGACAAGAAATGGTTTATCGTCGATGCGGACGGGAAAGTCTTGGGAAGGCTCGCCTCCGAGGTGGCCAAGGTACTGCGCGGCAAGAACAAGCCGACGTATTCGCCGAACCTTGACATGGGAGACAATGTCATCATCATCAATGCCGAGAAGGTTCTCATGACCGGCCGGAAGGACGAGGACAAGGAATACTTCAGGCATTCCCAGTATCCGGGCGGCATCAAGTTCGTCAACATCAAGAAGATCCGGAAGGAACAGCCGGAATTCGTCATAGAACATGCCGTCAGACTGATGCTTCCGAAAAGCAGGCTGGGAAGAAAGCTTTTCGGCAACCTGAAAGTTTACACCGGCGCCGAGCATCCTCACCAGGCTCAGAAGCCGGAACCACTTGATATATAGAGGAGCTGTTATGTCGAACCGTTATTATGCTACCGGAAGAAGAAAGACCTCTGTCGCCAGGGTGTGGCTTGCGCCCGGCTCGGGGAACATGGTAATCAACAAGCAACCGATTAACGAATATTTCCGACGGAAAACCCTGGAGCTTATCGTGCGCCAGCCCCTTGAACACGTGGGGATGCTCGGAAAGTACGACATCCTCGCCATTGTCGACGGCGGCGGGTGGTCAGGCCAGGCCGGCGCGGTCAAGATGGGCATTGCCCGTTGCCTCGTGCAGACCGACGAGAAGCTGCGGAAGCAGCTCAGGGACGGCGGCTTCCTTACCCGGGATTCCCGCGAGGTTGAGCGGAAGAAGCCGGGACAGAAAAAAGCGCGGAAGCGGTTCCAGTTCTCGAAACGTTAGCAGGAACGAATATACCGGAGAAAAGAGGATGCTTGCATGCATCCTCTTTTTATTTGTCCGTGTCGGCCCATGATAACAATCATAAAAACAAAACATGGCAATGACTGCATCACCGTTGACCTTGATAACGGCGAAGTACTCAAAATACCGTACCAGGTCGCGGGTCTCTTCAGCCTGGAAGCGGGGAGGGCCGTTGACACCATGGAATACGCTCAGATGAAAGAAGAGTCCCAGCGGTACCGGTGCAGGGACATGGCCCTGGATTACCTGGCCATATGTCCCCGGTCTGCCGTTGAGATGGAGCGCTATCTTGGCAGAAAGAAATTTGACGCGACACTGATACGCGAGATCGTCAACGGCCTCAGGGATGCGGGATACATAGATGACGCGGATTACGCGGCCCGGTATATACAAAATAAGCTGAGCAGAAAGCCGGTGGGAAAACAGCTCCTTGCCAGCGAACTTCAGAAAAAGGGCATATCCAGGCCGGTTATCACCCAGGCGCTGAAAGATTCAAAATCATTGCACAGCGACATGGACGCATTATATGCAATTGCTCTAAAAAAGTATGATTCAATTAAAGATAAAAAAAACAGCATAACAAAATTATCATACTTTCTCCACAGCAGGGGTTTTGATACGGATATGGTGAGCAGTGTGATAGAAAAAATACTGAAAACCGAGAAGGAAGATCCGGATTAAGACGCCACTGGCAATTTTGCAAAAAATTTATATGTAATTTCATTTTTTCTTGTAATCTGGAGTATGGTATCATACAAGCATCAATATTGATCTGACACGTCAGTTTTATCATTATCTGCTTTTTAAAACCACTGTAATGCATGTTTGTAAAAACATAGGGGGAAGTATGAAGAAGCTGTTAGGTTTGATCATATCGTTATCCGCACTGGCTATTCTTAACTGCGCTGAAGAATCGAGTTTCATTGATCCAAAATCATTGGTGACTATAACCAGCGGTTTTTCATCCTCGTACATGACCTTTCAGATTACCGACGGCGTGGCCACCGTCCCTGAGTATAAGATGCTCAACGACACGGCGGGCCTGACATATGACGGCACCAATTCCGGCGGCATGTTTGCCCTGACCTCAGCCACGGAAACCCATCTGGTCAGCATCATGCTCTCTGCTCCCTCGGAAGGAGCCGCATATCTGGAAGGTTCGTCGGGCCTTTTTTCCTACACAAGGAATGGGACGGCCTACACGATCTACGCTGACTACACAACCGGCAATGATTTCAGGCTGGAGATAACCAAGTGGGACGGCCCGGGAAAATTCATGCAGGCCACGTTTTCAGGGATCGTTTGCAACGGGGCCGGCACCGCTGACTGCCTGACCATTGAAAGCGGATTCATCAACGCGCTGATACGGTAACCTGCACTAGGAGAGAAGGGCTTTCCTGTCGTTGAGAAAGGTCCGGTAGATGCGGTAGTGGTCCGTATCCTCATAGTCTATCCGTTCAACGGGGGCCCTGTCAAAGCTGAAGATCTCCGAGCCGGGCAGGGCCATGAGGATGGGGGAATGGGTGGCGATGATGAACTGCGCGTGGCCCTCTTTCCCGATCCGGTCAAGAAGTTCGAGCAGCTCGATCTGGCGCTTCGGTGACAGGGCGTTTTCCGGCTCATCCAGCAGATACAATCCCCTGATGCGGAAGCGGCTCCTGAAGAAGGACATGTGGCACTGTCCGTGGGACTGCTCGAGGAGCGATTTCCCGCCGAAATACTCAAGGGTGGCCGGCGACATGGATGCCCATTCGTCCAGGTTGACGGCAAAATTTCTGAAAATCTCCGAGGCGAAAAAAGAACCGGGCACCGGTCCCTCGGCCCATTCCGCGTTTATATATCTGCACAGGTCCTTTTCGTGGCGATTGTAATGGAACCTGGTCCGCTCCATCCCTTCCCATATGTGTATGCCGCATTTCATGGCGATGGCCCGGAGCAGGGTCGATTTCCCGCTGCCGTTCTCTCCCACAAAAAATGATATGGGTTTGGAAAAGTCAATGGACCGGGTAATCCTGAAAATAGGCAGGTTAAAGGGATAATCCGCATCCGTGGGATATTTGTCCGGTGTTAATGCTATTCGCTTCAGGTGCATAATTGATATGATACAGCATCATGCCACGGGGGGAATCTATTTGTAAAGTTACTTTCCGGAAAAATTGCCGGAACGCGGTGCCGGGGACTCCGGGGGCATTAATATTTCCTTGAAATTTATGGCGGGGTGTCAAGAAATTGCCACAATACCTCGATCCATGAGGATTATGACAGGCGGTATGACATGCTCACAGTAATGGATCTCAGAAAGTCCTTCATCGATTTTTTCAGGGAACGGGACCACCGGATCGTCCCTTCCAGCTCCCTCATCCCCAAGGATGACCCGACCCTGCTCTTTACCACGGCCGGCATGGTGCAGTTCAAGCCGATGTTCGCCGGCACCGTGGACCTGGAATACACCAGGGCTTCCTCGGTGCAGAAATGCCTCCGCACCAGCGACCTTGAGAACGTTGGCAAAACCAAGCGGCATCTGACCTTTTTCGAGATGCTGGGAAATTTTTCCTTCGGAGATTATTTCAAGAAAGAGGCGATCGAATTTGCCTGGGATTATTCCACCAAGGTGATCGGCTTCCCGGCGGAAAAGATATGGGTGTCCATTTACCAGGATGACGACGAGGCCTTTGCCCTGTGGAACAAGAATATCGGCATTCCCGATAACAAGATCGTGCGGCTCGGAAAGGCCGACAACTTCTGGGGCCCGGCCGGCGATACCGGCGCCTGCGGTCCCTGCTCCGAGCTCTATATCGACAGGGGCGAGGCATACGGGTGCGGAAAGCCCGACTGCAAGCCGGGATGCGAATGCGAGCGTTTCCTGGAATACTGGAACCTGGTATTCAACCAGTACAACCAGGACGCAGCGGGAAAGCTCCATCCCCTCCCCAGGCCCGGCATCGACACGGGCATGGGCCTCGAGCGCCTGGCCGCCCTTGTGCAGAACGTGGATTCCGTGTTCGAGACCGACGAGTTCATCAGCATCATCAAGTTCGTGTGCGACCGCGCGAAGATCGATTACCGCGACGGCAGGAAAGTGCCGGTCAACATAATCGCCGAGCACGCACGGGCCATAACCTTTGCGGTATCGGACGGCGTGTATCCCTCCAACGACGGCAGGGGATACGTGCTGCGGCGCATCCTCCGGCGCGCCATGCGTTTCACCCGCCAGCTCGGCATTGCGGAACCCTTCATCTATGCCGTGGTCGACCCGATCGTCGGGATCATGGGGGACTTTTATCCTGAGATCAAGGAGTCCTCGGTAAACGTGAAAAAGGTCATTGAATCCGAGGAACGGCGTTTCCTGGAGACCCTCGAAAACGGCATGGACCGCCTCGAGGAAATCATGAAAGAGTGCACGAAGACCGGGGAAAAGATCATATCCGGCACTGATGCCTTCATTCTCCACGACACCTTCGGCTTTCCCCTGGAGATGACCCGGGAGATCGCCCTTGAGCGCGGCCTTGACGTGGACATCAAGGGCTACGAAGAAGAGATGGAGAAACAGCGGGAACGGGGCAAGCAGAGCTGGAAAGCGTCATCCGGCAGCCTGGACGAGGCCTGTGAGGCCATAGGAAAATCCGCCGCTGACACGGTCTTCCGGGGATATGAGGTTGAACGCGCGGCATCAATTGTTGAGCTTCTCCATGACGGCACGGCTCCCGTTGACTGCCTTGCCGGCGGCTCGAAGGGCCTCATGGTGCTGAAGGAAACCCCTTTCTACGGAGAATCGGGCGGGCAGGTGGGAGACATCGGCACCATCACCTCCTCCTCCGGAGCTGAATTCCGCGTTGAAGACACCAGGAAAAACAATAAGACGATCATTCATATAGGCGAGGTCACCAGGGGAGAATTCAAAAAAGGTGACCGGGTCGAGGCCGCCATTGACGTGGTGAACCGGAACCTGATCCGGGCGAACCACACGGTGACCCACCTTCTCCATGCGGCCCTCCGCACGGTCCTGGGGGGCCATGTGAAGCAGGCCGGATCGCTGGTCGCTCCGGACCGGATGCGCTTTGACTTCAGCCACTTCAACGCCCTGAGCGCCGGCGAAATAAAGGAAGTGGAAGAGATGGTGAACAGGAAAATCTGGGAGAACATACCGGTTACAACCACGGTCATGAAATACCAGGACGCAGTCAAGACCGGCGCCATGGCGGTGTTCGACGAGAAGTATGAGGACACGGTCAGGGTCGTGTCAGTGGGCGATTACAGCAAGGAACTCTGCGGGGGCACCCATGCAGCAGCCACCGGTCAGATCGGCCTGTTTAAAATTCTGCGAGAAGCCTCGCCGGGGGCGGGCATGCGGAGGATCGAGGCGGCGACCCTCAGGGGAATTCTCGAGCGATACAACAGCCACGAGGAAACGGTATCGGCCCTGGTGAACCTGGTGAACGTTTCCGAATCGTCCCTTGTCAAGAAGATCGACGAACTGGTCAGGCGCAACAGGATGCTGGAGAAAGAGCTTGAAAAGCTGAAAAAGGACAGCCTGTCTACGGGGCTGGATTCTATTCTGGCCAAGGCTGAATCCGTCGGAGGAGTGACGATCGTGTCCCAGACCTTCAACGGCATGGGAGCCGATGAGCTAAGGAACCTTTCTGACGCGATCAGGGAAAAGGACCAGAACGCGGTCGTCCTGTTCGGATCAACCGCCGATGGCAAGGCCCTGCTCCTTTTCGCCGCGACAAAAAGCGCCGTGAAGAAGGGGATCGACTGCGGGAAAATCATAAAGGAAGCAGCAAAGCTTGTCGGCGGCGGCGGCGGCGGGCGCACGGACATGGCCCAGGCCGGCGGCAAGTCGCCGGAGGGCCTGAAAGAGGCGATTGGGAAGGCGGTTTCCATGGCCCGCGAAATGGCCGGGAAGAACGGGTAGGCCGGGATTAAGCAGCTGTCGGCTAAAGAAAAACGCGCCTTCGGGGCGCGCTTTTTTGGGTATATTTTATGAGACATAACCTGTAAAAGGTATTGACAGGATGTTTTTCCAATAGTAGTTGTTTCACCATAACATTTAGTGAAGTGGCGTGAACCCGCCATGAATCAGCGACACCATTTCGGCCAAGAGGTATGTGAATGATCGATACAGATAGATACTCCCGATATCTGGTACGTTCCGTTAATCACATATTCAAGAATTTCCTCGGGGATACCTCGGTGGAGGAGGTGTTCGAGACCCAGTCAAGGGCCAAGGACCCCCTCGTGGTGGTCGAGATAAACGGCACCATGAAGGGCGAGATCATCATTAACCTTCCAAAAAAGACCCTTGACCTCATTACGCAGAAGTTCATCAATTCCGATGACGTTAAGACAATCCGCAAGTATCACGGCGATGTCGCTGGCGAGCTGGCAAACCTGATCACCGGGACCTTCGCCAACCAGATGCAGTTTCTCAAGCATGACATCAAGCTCAATGCGCCGGAATTCAACGACGACCCGATTTCGATAAAAACGCTCTATGAAAATATCAACCTTTCTTTCAATTCGAAATTCGGCGGCTTTGACATCGATTTTTATTTCAAAGAAATGCATTAGTGCTGTTTCTTAGAACACCGGAAGGCCCGTAATCGGCCTGCTGATGGACCCACCGCGCATCATTCAACGATAAGGTAGTACCATGGCCCCTATAGACATCATCCTCATCGTACTGTATTTCGCCGGAAGCATTGCCATCGCCCTGTGCTTTCGGAAGCGTGCGGGCCAGAGCACGGAGGATTTTTTCCTGTCGGGAAGGAAGATGCCCTGGTGGCTTGCGGGTACGACCATGGTGGCGACGACCTTCGCCGCGGACACGCCCCTGGCCGTCACGGAGCTGGTGGCGAAGAACGGCGTTGCCGGCAACTGGCTCTGGTGGAACATGGTGGCCGGGACAATGCTCACGGTTTTCTTTTTCGCCAGGCTGTGGCGCCGGGCCGGGATCCTCACCGACGTGGAGTTCATCGAGCTCCGCTATTCCGGGAAATCGGCGGCCTTCCTGCGCGGGTTCAAGGCCGTGTACCTGGGCATTTTCATGAACGTCATCATCATGGGGTGGGTCAACCTGGCCATGGCGTCGATCCTGAGGGTGATCTTCGGAATCGAGGAGGACTCGGTGCTGCTCTACATCATCGGGGCCATGATCATCGTGGGCATATATTCCGCGATCTCGGGACTGTGGGGCGTCGCCTTCACCGACATGTTCCAGTTCATCATAGCCATGGCGGGGTGCATCATGCTGGCAGTTGCCGTCACCGGTCTCCCTGAAATCGGGGGCGTCCGGGGCCTCATGAAGTCCCTCCCGCCCCATGTGTTCAGCTTTTTCCCGGCGGTGTCCTTCAGCGCATCCGGCGCTGCCACGGGGATCATGACCCTGTCCGCGACGGCCTTCATCGCCCATATCGCCGTCCAGTGGTGGTCGTCCTGGTACCCCGGCAACGAGCCGGGCGGAGGTGGGTACATCGCCCAGCGGATGATGTCCGCAAAGGACGAGCGCCATTCCCTTCTGGCCACCCTCTGGTTTGCCGTCGCCCACTATGCCCTGCGGCCCTGGCCGTGGATCATCGTCGCCCTCGCATCCCTCGTCCTCTACCCGGGACTGGAGTATCCCCGGGACGGCTACATCATGGCCATGCGGGACCACTTGCCGCCGGGGCTTCTCGGGTTCCTGGTGGCTGCGTTCCTGGCCGCCTACATGTCCACCATAGCGACGCACCTCAACTGGGGGAGCTCCTATATCATCAATGACCTGTACAAGCGGTTTATCAAAAAGGACGCCGATGAAAAACACTATGTTCTGGTCTCGAGGATCGTCACACTCCTCCTGGTCATACTGTCAAGCCTCGTGATCAGGGTCATGAACAGCATATCAGGCTCCTGGGAGTTCATCATTGAGTGCGGCGCCGGCCTCGGACTGGTGCTCATCCTGCGATGGTACTGGTGGCGGATCAACGCGTGGTCGGAAATAGTGGCCATGGTCGTGCCGATTTTCGCCTACGGCGTGCCCCTTCTTGTTTTCCGCATAGCCCATCCCGGAGAAACGTATGTTCCCTTCATAAAATTTCCCGAGAGTCTCTTCTTCATTGCCGGGGTGACCACACTCTCGTGGATCGGTGTCACGGTGGTCACGAAGCCGGTTGCAAAGGAGCAGCTGGGCGCATTCTACCGACGGGTATTGCCCGGCGGCCCCGGGTGGCGGAGAATCCGCGAAGAATGCGCCGCCGGCATTGTCGCGGCGGAACCGCTGTGGCGGCTTCTGGCGGACTGGATACTCGGGATTGCCCTGGTCTATACTTCTCTCTTTTCGATAGGGGAATTGATCTTTCAATCGTATGTACGGGGAATGGTTCTCCTGGCCGCAGCGGTAATTCTCTTCTTCATCCTGGCATATCGCTTAAAAGATAAGAAAGGGATCATGGCCGATAGCATGCGGCATTCCTGATTGACTTTTCGGCCATAATGCTGTATCATTAATGATGTCATGTTACCATTCCCCTCCCATGGGGCCCACCGGGGTATGTGAATGTCGAAGATCAGGGATGATCTCAAAGCCATATACACGGCAGCCATTGCCGCGGTAGATCCTGTGGCCGCAGTAGACGCCCACCTTACACGAAAAGATGACGCTCTCCGGCTGTTTAACGGGGGACATATCTATAAAGAATACCGTCTCGGTGATTATTCACGGGTGCTCGTCGTCGGCGCCGGAAAGGCGACGGCGGCCATGGCCCGGGCTGTGGAGACGCTCCTCGGCGACCGCGTTGATACAGGGCTGATCTGCGTGAAATACGGCTACACGGACAGGCTTGAAAGGATAAAGATCATTGAGGCCGCCCACCCCGTTCCTGATTCCAGCGGGGTCGACGGGGCCAAAAAGATAGTGGAACTGCTGAACAGCGCCGGGAGTGACGACCTGGTCATATCCCTGATTTCCGGCGGCGGTTCGGCCCTCCTGCCGCTTCCGCCGGACCCGATCAGCCTTGAGGACAAGCGGGAGACGACCTCGCTCCTGCTGAAATGCGGGGCAAGTATCCATGAGGTCAACACGGTGCGGAAGCACCTTTCCCTGGTTAAGGGCGGGAACATGGCAAAGGCCGCCGGAGGCGCCACGGTGATCAACCTCATGATCTCCGACGTTGTGGGAGACAACATGGACGTCATCGCATCGGGGCCTTTTGTGCCTGACCGGTCGACCTTTCGCGATGCATGGAATGTTTTTGAAAAATACGGCCTTTCAGAAAAGGTGCCGCCCACGGTAGCCGGGCGGATCAGAGCCGGCTGTCGGGGAGATATTGAAGAGAATCCCGGCCCGGATGACCCTGTTTTCGCAAAGGTCACGAACCTGATAGTGGCCTCGAACATCATAGCGCTCCAGGCGGCGCGGAATGAGGCTGTTTCACGGGGATACAACAGCATCATCCTGTCCTCGATGATAGAAGGCGATACCGGGGACACCGCAGCATGGCACGCCCGTATCGCCCGTGAGATTCTCGCTTCCTCCAATCCGGTTCCGGCGCCGGCGTGCGTCATAAGCGGCGGCGAGACCACGGTCATTGTCACCGGCGACGGTCTGGGCGGAAGAAATATGGAATATGCCATGCACGCGGCGGTGCACATCGAAGGGCTGGAGCGGGTGACGATGGCAAGTATCGGCACTGACGGCAGCGACGGGCCAACGGACGCGGCAGGCGCCTGTGCCGACGGCGGTACCCTGAAAGAAGCCCGGGAACGGGGAATGGATATCCGGCACTACATCGATACCAATGATTCATATCATTTCCATGAAAGGCTGGGAACCCTGATCAGGACCGGACCGACTAACACCAACACGATGGACGTGAGGATACTGCTGATATCGTGACATAATTTATTTTGGGTTATTTACCAATAAATGAATCAAGTTGCATGGAAATTAATACGATATATAAAAAAATGGTTGATAATTTATAATTTATTAATTAATTTACCCTTACCCTATAAGGTTTTACGGTGCCTAATAATTAAGAATTGAATAAATACAGTTTTACGAGGAGAATTATTATGACGATGAGAAGGTATTGTAAAGTTATGTCGCTTATTATCGTAAGCGTTTTTGCTTTTTCTCTCGCTTTCGCGCAGCAGACGGCGGAGAAGAAGGACGACGGCATAAAGAAAATGCCCGATGGTTCCTACCGGAGCAAGGACTATGATGAATCAACCAGACCGGAAGACGACTATCTTGCCAAGTTTCACGCCAATGAAGTTGTCGAAAAGTTAATGAAGAGAAACCTTGAGGATATATATCTCCTTAATGTGCTGGTAAAAAACAATTCCGGCAAAGGCTGGGACTCGAAATACCAGGAAATCTATAACCAGTACAAGGACGGTCTGGAACAGTATTACAAGCGCAATATGATTTATTCCAGGGACAAGCTGGAGAAGAACCTGAACACCATCCGCGAACTTTACAAAACCATCATAGAGGATTACAAGAAGCAGGATGAAGAGCTGCTGAACGAGTGCGCCGGCAAGGTCCTCCTGCTTCACCTGGATGTCAGCTCCCGCATCGACCCGGACAAGGCCGATCAGCTTGCCAATAATCATCTCAGACTGAAAGTAGCCTACGGCCAGCTTGATGACGCCCAGGCTGCGGCCCAGGACAAATACTATTCCGGCGCCATCTATCACCTGCGCGTGTCCCGGGCCTATGGCATCTCCATCCTGGAGGCCCTCGCTAAGGATGAAAATGAAAGAAAGAGCATCCATGACAAATACAAGGTTGCCAAGGCCGACAACATGAACAGGCTGTTTGCCGAGAAGAGAGAAGAGACCAAAAAGTAATTCAAACATTCATGCCGGAACCAAAAAGGGGGAGTCATCCCCCTTTTTTTGTTCCGGCAGTCTCCATGTCAAATCCTCCATGTCAGCCGGTTCGACGTATGCCGGTGAATCCGCAGTTTGCCGTCCCGAAAATTAAAAATTAGGAAAAGGCGTAAAATTGTAATAGAATTTATAGTGAACAGGTATAATAGTTGCACAATTATCTGATGTGACGAGCAATAAGTGCCCATGCCGGTTCCCAGAAAAAAAATAGAAATTATCAAGTATCATGCAATTGAATGCTACTTTTACGCGGTTAACCTCCTGCTGAAACCCTGGATGCTGATTCCCGTTGCCGTCCTGTTTTTCTTGATGATGCCGTCGATGACCAGCATTCAGGAGTTCCCCACCTTCAGGGTGGTCATCGATCCCGGCCATGGCGGTACCGGCAGGAATCCCATGTCGGTCCACGGTGACCGGTATGACACGATGTACCGGAGATATCTCGATTATTTCAAGGAGGGGGCGGCCCGGAAGGGGCTGGAAGAGAGGGAAATAGTCTACAGTATAGCGAAGAAGACCGAGAAATTATTGAAGCTCCTGGCCCCGGGCGGCAATAGGGAGAAATTTTACCGGCTGCTGGAACGGTATGCGGATGGATCCCCGCAAAAAATAACGGTTCATACCTACATGAGCAGGGGGCGGTCCCTTACCGAGGACGAGGCGGATGATCTTGAAGATCCGAACGCTCCCTTCCGGCTTTTCGATTATCCCGATTTGTTCGGAAAAATGCAGCCCGGGCGCATTTCAAGAATAAACGCGCTGAAACCCCATCTGGTCGTTTCGCTTCACTTGGCCAGGGACGCACCGCGGGATTTCGAGGGGATGAACCCGGTCATTATCCCGCCCTATTCCTTTCTCCGGCAGGGGCTTGACTATTTGAAGGGTAACCGGGAAAACAAAAAATTTTACACGAAAAGCCCCTACCGGGAATGGTTCATTGAAGAAACCACGCGTTCCGACTTTGACTGGTTCCTGAACGACACCTCCATCTATTTTACCGGTTACCCCCTGCGAAAAAACCTCGAATCGGACCGGTCCAATTTTAAAGGCTACCGGTACAACATGGTCAGGTGGAACTATGCCGATGCGGAGGGATGGGAGCACGCGGCGCGGTATAAAATTCCCATGAGCCGGTACGCCCCGACGTATGAGACTTTTGTCCCGGAGGGCAGGTTCTGGGACAGGGAAAGATCGCCCTATGAGCGGTACCGGCGAGACGGGGGAGAGGAAGGATTCGGGGGCGACAACGCCTACGCGTCATACGAGATCGTCAGGTATATATGCTATTCCCTGTATCTCCATGGCGATGACAACCGCCTTCAGAAGCCGGGCAAAAGCTACATTTCCGTCTGGATCATGCCGCTTCATGTGAACGCCGTTAACGCCTTCATCGAACTTGGGTATCTGAACAGGAACAGGGACCGTTTGCTGCTGACGAAAAAACAGAATGAAATAGCGGAGGGTATCGCGGTGGGAGTTTTTTCGCTGCTTGCCGGGCTTGCTCCGAAAGAAACGAATTATAAATATGCCCCCAGGGGGAAAGGAATTGATTACAGCAAATACAGGATGCCGGACACGAGGAGTTATTTTGATGAGGTTGCCGATTAGCGCCCTCGCCGCGTTCCTGTTATCCGCAACCGGGGTGTCGGCGGGCACGGATGATTTCAACGCCGCATGCATCAGGGCTGCGGATTCGGTCAGGAACTCGGTGGTCAGCATATCCATATATGAAAAAAAGCAAGACGGGAAGAACGGTAATTACCGGAAGGTCGCGTACGGTTCCGGCACGATCATCGATGGCGGGTATGTGGTCACCAACTATCACGTGGTCATGAAGGGCGATTATTTCCAGGTCCTCTTCAACGACGGCGTCCAGCTTGAACTGGAAAAGTTCAAAAACGGGAAATACTATTGTGCCGACCAGAAGACGGATATTGCCCTTCTCAAGATCCGCTCCTTTGACGGCTCCCGGCTGCGGCCGGTGGTCTTCGCAGATTCAAACCGGCTTTCCGGAGGCGAATGGGTCCTGGCCGTCGGCAACCCCTACGGCCTGAGGCAGACCATTACCAGCGGCATCGTTTCATCAAAGGGCAGGGACAATATCGGCTTTGCCGATATCGAGGATTTCATACAGACCGACGTGTCAATCAACCCGGGAAATTCCGGCGGCCCCCTCATCAACCTGGAAGGCAAGCTGGTGGGCATCAATACGGCGATACGTTCAGATTCTGGCGGGTTCCAGGGCATCAGTTTTGCCATCCCTTCCAATCTCGTTAAACAGGTATGCCGTGAACTTATCCGTCACGGCAGGGTCCGGCGGGGATGGATCGGGTTCCTGGTCAAGGAAGAGAACAGGGGCCTGGAAAAAGAAGGAGGGTATCTTAAAATTATATCCGTCATCAGGAATTCGCCGGCTGAATCGGCCGGGCTCCTGCCCGGCGATATCATACGAAAAGTGGACGGGGAAACAATCACGACCCTGGGAAGCCTTATCAGGTCGGTGGGGAACAAGCCGGTCGGCACGTCGATCGATATACTGCTGGCCAGGGACGGACACGTCAGCCGTGTCAGCCTGGTGCTGCGGGAACGCATGGTTTACAAGAAAATCCGTGACGGCATGAACAGGCTCTTCATGCGCTACGGCATCGAGATAGATGAAAACTCCCGGACCGGCGGCGTGGTCATATCCGATGTCTCGCCGAAGAGCATTGTCTACAACCTGCACAAGGGGGACGTCATTCTGTCGGTGGACGGCAGAAAGGTTTCTTCGCTGGATTCATTCATACGGATATTCGACCAGGGGGGCTCCCGCATCGGTACCATGACCGTGAGCAGAGAATCCCGCGTCTTTGACATACAATTAAATGAATAATGGCGGTGCCTTATGTCCTTCAGATTCATGCTGATACTTGTTGCCGTTTCATCGCTGGCGTTCTTCCCGGCGAGACTGTTCCCTGAACAGGAGACGGCGAAGCAGAATTCCCTTCCTCTGGATAAAAAATTCTTTGTCGAGTTTGTGCGCATCCCGCTGATCATGCGGGACGATTTCATCGAGAACAGGCTGAACACCGTTGTGCTGGCCCGCGGCGTGGTGACATCGATAGAGAAAAATATCAGTTTGAAAAAAAAGTACCGCGTTATCATAAGAGATACGGAGGCGGAGCGGCTGAACATCAAGGTCACCTATCATCTGTATGTAGACAGCACGGTCACCATATCGATGCTGCAGGAGAATAAAAACCTCGAGTTTTCAGGCCAGCTGATCGCCTATACGCCGACCAGTTCGAAACGGGACGCCTATATACTGGATATCATGTTCGAAAAGGGTGCCGTGATCATTGAATAAAAAAGCTGCCATTGCCTGCGCGACGCTGATCCTCCTCCTGTTCTCGGCGGGCATTCGCCTGTCAGCCGCCTCAATTGAATCCCATGAAGATGCCGTCATCGCTTCCTGCGTAAGGGGGGATTATAAAGCCCTTGCCGGTTCCCTTGAATCAATGATAACGGAACACCCCATGGATCCGGTATCGGTGATCCATTACGGAACGCTCTTCAGCATGGCGGAGGTCCTGGGTCCCGGGCCGGCAGAGAAAACGGCCGTCGCAGTCAGGGAGAAGCTCGGTGTAACCCGGGGGGATGATGCAGCCCTGTGCCTGCTGAAGCTCAGGGTGGTACTGGAAAAGGTGCTGTACCGGGCACGGGGAGCACCGGGCGCGCGGGTGACGGAAGAGCTGAAGCCCGTGCGTAAATGGACGCTCTACGGACCCTATCACCGCTACGGCGCAGCGGATATTGACTATCAATTCCAGCCGGAACTCATGGCGTCGGGCAGGGGGATATTCCCGCAGAAACGAATACTGGTGACCGAGAGCGACGGCTGGCTTGATCCGGCGAGCTATCTCTTCCCGGACAGAGGTATCGCCTACGCTTCCGTATCGTTCAAGACATTGAAGCCGGTGAAAATACGTCTCTACTCGGGAGGGTCCTATAAGGTTTTTATCAATGGCCGTGAAGCGGTCCGCAACCTTGACCGGGAAAGACGGAATATGCGCGTGTTCCGGGTCCGCAATGGCCGTGAGATCACCGTGACGGTAAAGATGATCGGGTCGCCCTTTGAAAGGCTCCGGATGCTGGTGACTGACGAGCATAATGCCATCATTGAACCGGAGATCGTTCAGGGGGGCACCTTCATGAATGAATGCGATGTCACGGAAGAGCTTGATTATCCCTATGACGCGCTGGTCAGGGGGGCGGCAAGTGACCCTGAACGGGGGAACCGGCATCTGGGGATGTTTTTCGATGAACTCGACAGCGGCGAGGCGGTCCGTTATTATAAAAAATCGGCCGCGAAGAAAAAGAACGCATTCACGCTGTTTCTTCTCGCCAGATCCCTCATGGAACGGAACAGGGGGGACCTGGATTCAGCCGGCTATGGCCGGGGCCTGGCCATCATCAATGAACTCAAGGATCAGCGGCGCAGCTTCATCCCGGCATGGCAGGAAAAAGTGGAGCACTATATCAGGGAAGGAAATTATGCAAAGGCCTTTGATGAAGGAAAGGTGCTGGCGGCGGCAGCACCGGGGAACCCTCACGGCCTGGCGGCGTATCTGAAATGTCTCAACGCTCTCAACTATGAAAAGGAATTCGAGGAAACCGCGGCCCGGGCCAGGAAAGAGTTCCCTGACTTTATTCCGGTGTATACAACGGAAACCGAATATTACCGGAAGCGGGACCGGAATAAATTCATGGCATCTTTGGTGGAACTGATACAGCGTGACTGTTCAGCTCCGGGTGTGCGTTCTCTTGTTAGGATGCACCTTTCACGAGGGGACTACCGGTCAGCGCTGGACCTGATACAGAAGTATAATTTCAACGAAAATTTCAGTACCGAGCTCGTTGAGACCCTGATAAAAAAAGGGGACCTGAAGGCGGCCCGGAGCGTCATTCTGAAGCGGCTGGTGAACAATGAAAGTCCCGTCCTCTATTATTCCCTGGCCCTGATCGATATGCTTCAGTCTGAGGATCCTTCAATGTATCTTCAAAAGACCCTGCTTCTGCAGCCGTCCCTTTTTTCGGTTTCAGATTACGCGAACTATCTTGAAAACAATGTGCTGGAGAATCCCTTCAGCCGGTTTGGTGTCCGCAGGGAGCCCATCGGCACTTCTCCGATCCAGAAGGACTTTGGGGGTCACCCTTCAACGGTCCTGTTCCGGGGGAGGATATTCCTCCTCCAGAAAGACGGCAGCAGCAGGGTGTTCTGCGAGGATATCGTTCATGTCGGTACTGACGATGGTGTGCTCAAGTGGAGCAATTACAGGATACCTTACCCGGGGCAGATACGGCCGATTCACCTGAGCGTGTATGATGAAAAGGGCACCAGGGCCGATTCATATCCCTCGGGCAACCTGCAGACGGGCCGCTGCCTGAACATCAATTCCATCGCGAAGAATTCCATCATACACCTGTCATACATTGTCGATAATCCCATCATGACTCCCCCGGAAAGCAGGTTCTTTTCACTGCCCCTCGAGTATCTCCAGCATTATGATGAACCGGTTCGACGGGTATCGATACAAGTAATCGCCCCCCAGGGGGTGGCTGTTAATTTTCTTTTCAAGGATAGGGTGGCTGTACGAAAAACCATAAGCGAGGGATTCCAGGTCCATGAAGCGTCCATAGATAATATTCCGGCGGTTAAGAAAGAGCCATTTTCCGGTGGCCGGCAGAATTCTCTGCAGTATTATTCTTTTTCCACCATGGACGGGTTTTCCGATTTTTCCGTCTGGTGCCGGGGCATCATGATGAGAAAGATGTCGTCCGCCAGCGTGCCGGCATCCCGGTTTAAAAAGGACACCCTTGAAAAAACCATAGCCGCGGTTTATGATTTCGTTGCCCGGGAAATACGGCCCCGGAGGAATGTCCTGTACCTCCCCGATTCTCCTGAAAACACTCTTTTCAGGAAATCAGGCACCCCCGAGGACAAAACGCTTCTTGCCCAAGCACTGTTGCAACGCCTGGGTGTCAGTTCCTACGTGGCCTTCGCGCGGAACAGGTTCCTCCCCGGGTCGGAGGTGTGTCTCTACCCGGGTTACTTCACCCACGTTCTTCTCTGCGTTCCCCTGGATGCGAGGGACGCCCTGTGGCTTGATTTTTCCGGACGGTATTTCCGCTGCGGGGTCACGGCATGCGCGGTCAACGGGGCGGATGCCCTTGTTATGCTTCTGGATTCCTACACCCGGGGCAGGGTCAGGAGTCTGGATAATCGTTCAACCGTACGTCGGTACGATATTGATGTCAGAGACGACGGGAGCGCCCTCTGCGATATCGAGGCGTCTTTTATCGGCACTCAGGGCGATATGCGGAAATACTTCAGCAGTCCCCTGGAACGAGGGGAGTCGGTACGGCGGTTTTTCAGAGGCAGTGTGCCGGGATTTTCGATGGAAACGTTCAGGGTCGAAAATTACAAAGAATGCGACAGGCCTTTTATTGTGGCCGCGAAGGGCTCAGGATCTGGTATTGCGTTATCGGAACCGGGCCGCATGATCCTGCAGCCGGTGCTGAATAAATGCGAGGTCTATGGCTACGCGGCCCTTCCGGAGCGGGCGCGACCCCTTGTTATTGAAAAGCCGATAGATGAAAAGGAGACATACCGCTATACGCTGCCGCTCCATTACGGTAAACAGGAAATGGCAAGGACACTGGCGCTGAATACCAGGTTCGGCAGTTGCAGGCTGGTCATCGCAAAAAAGGGCGGTTCACCGGTTCTGGAAGTGAAAAAAGAAGTCCATGTGAACGCAGCGCTCATTGAGCGCGGTGACTACAATGAATTCGTGAATTTTTGTCTGGAATTAAAAAAAATCGAGAATGAAACGGTGATACTGAAGCAATGACCGTTTCAACGAACAGCGGTGATCAGCCCTTTTTCGACAGTTTTTCCTTCAGGAGTTTTTTCTTTCTCTTGATCTGTTTCTTCGCCCTCTGGCGCTTTTCTCTGGCGTTATATTGCTTTCCCACTGATTACCTCCAAATTTGTTATCAATTAATTTTTTTGTCGATCTTTGTCAACTGAAAAATTGGCCGCCGCGGGACGTCTTCAAACCATGAAATATTGTTGCAAATTTCATGGATCAATGGATTTGTAGGGATACCGTTACAACCTTGTTCCAGGCGGAGGGAGCGTATGAAACTTAACAACGAGGCCAGGGTGGGACTGATGATAACCGTCAGTTTTACCCTCTTCATCATCATGGTGGCGCTCCTTGCGAAGATAAATATCTCGCGGTCCGGCTATACCCTGAGGGTGTATTTCAGCTTTCTGAACGACCTCCGCGTCAGCGCCCCGGTCAAGATCGCCGGGGGGATAAAGATCGGCTACGTCGAGTCCATCAAGCAGTCGGGGGAAAAGACCGAGGTCACCCTCTGGATAGAAAAGAAATATTCCCTGGTTAAAAACACCAAGTTTGCCATCTTTACCTCCGGTCTGATCGGCGAGAAATATATCAACGTGTTCGTGCCGCCGTCAAGCGACGTGGAGGAGTTCCTCATGGACGGGGACAAGGTGTACGGCATGGACCCCGCCAGCTTCGACCAGATGATGATGACCTTTCAGAGCTTCATGCAGGACGAGAGCGGGGGCCAGGTGTTGGCGGAAATATTCCAGAATTCCAAGAAGTTCGTGGCAAACCTCAATACTATCGCGGAGGAGAACAGGTACGACATCAGGCAGTCCATTGTCTCCGCTAAGGAAACGATCGCGAACCTGAACTTTCAGTCCAAGATCATGATGGCGAACATCAACAAGTTCTCAAAGGACATGGCGGACCTTTCGGCGAAGAACAAGGACGATATCAACATTACCCTAAGGAACCTGTCCGAAACCTCCACCAACCTGAACAAGATCGTCTTCAGGATCGAAAAGGGGCGCGGCACCCTGGGCCGGCTCCTGAACGAGGAGGACATTTACAATAACCTGAAGGACGCCTCCATCGCGGCGAAGGACCTCTTCCGGCAGCTCAAGCAGGACCCGTCGAAACTGTTTTTCCGGACCCAGAACTGACCATGGCCCGGAACAGGAAATATTTCATATGCTCCGCCTGCGGGTCGGATTTTCCCAAGTGGCAGGGGAAGTGCGCCGTATGCGGCGAATGGAACACCATCGTCGAAGCCGAGGCGCCCGCCGCAGCGAAGCCGCCGCCCGCTGCCGGTGCCATTGACCTCGGCAGCGTTGAATTCAGCCCGGTCCACCGGATCATGACCGGCATCGGCGAGTTCAACCTCGTGTGCGGCGGCGGCGTCGTGCCCGGTTCGGTCATCCTTATCGGCGGCGAGCCGGGCATAGGGAAATCGACCCTGGCGCTGCAGATCGCCGGCTACCTCAAGACTCTCTACATTTCCGGGGAGGAATCGCCGGTGCAGATACGCCTGCGGGCCGAACGCATCGGCTGCGCCATGGACGGCATCAGGCTGTCCACCTCTTGCGGCGTTGAGCAGATCATCGGTCTTGCCGAATCGGAACGGCCGCAGTGCATCATCGTCGATTCCATCCAGACCCTCTACACGTCGGACATCCCCGGGCTCAAGGGCTCAGTAAGCCAGGTCAGGGAGTCGGCGTCCCGCCTTGCGGAAGCGGCGAAGCGCCTCAATGCCGTGATGATTCTCATCGGCCATATAACCAAGGAGGGGGCCATCGCGGGACCGAAGCTCCTTGAGCACCTGGTGGACACGGTCCTCTATTTCGAAGGAAACTTTTCCCGGGACTACCGCGTCCTCCGCGCCTTCAAAAACCGCTACGGGTCGGTGAACGAGATCGGGCTCTTCCGGATGGAAGAGCGCGGCCTTGTTGAGGTGACGGACAAGAACAAGATATTTCTGAACCCCTATCTTTCCCAGGCGCCGGGAAACGCGGTATCGGCCGCGGTGGAAGGGAGCAGGATAATCCTTTTCGAGGTCCAGTCGCTGGTCACGGCATCGGCCTTTCCGAACCCGCGCAGGATGGCGGACGGCTTTGACCTGAACCGGCTGATACTCATAGCGGCGGTGCTGGAAAAGCATGCGGGCCTGAAAATCTCGGCCTTTGACGTGTTCATAAACGTTTCCGGCGGTTTCCAGATAAACGATACCGCGGCGGACCTGGCGGTCGCGGTTTCGATCGCGTCGAGCTTCAGGAACAGATCGGTGCCCCAGGGAATGGGGTTCCTCGGCGAAATATCCCTTTCCGGGGAGATACGGCCGGTTTCCCTCTGCGGGAGGAGGATCCATGAATTCAAGCATTCGGGGTTCACTACCCTGGTCCTTCCCGGGGCCGAGGTCAGCGAGGCGAAGGCCATCGGGTTTGACGGAACGGTCATCGGCATCCGCACGGTACAGGACGCCATTGACAGGATTTTTGAGTGAGACGACAGCAGTGAACTATTAACAGAAGAGGGACAGAGACATGAAGAAAAAACCACTGGTCATCGCGCACCGCGGGGCATGCGGGTACCTGCCGGAACATTCCCTTGCCGGCACGGCCCTTGCTTTCGGCATGGGGGCGGATTACGTGGAGCTTGACGCTGTCCTCACGAAGGACGACGTACCCATTGTGTTCCATGACCATTACCTGGACGCCATGACGAATGTCGCCGACATGTTTCCCGGGCGAAAGCGCGCCGACGGGAGGCATTATGCGGTCGATTTCACCCTCGAAGAGATCAAAACGCTCCGCCTCCACGACCGGGTTGATCCTGACACCGGCAGGCAGACGCACCCGGGCAGGTTCCCGGCGGAATCACTGGCGCATTTTGAAATTCCCACGCTGGAAGAAGAGATCGATTTTATCCAGGGGCTAAACAAGAGCATGGGGACGGACATGGGGATCTACATCGAGCCGAAGGGCCCGGCCTACCACTGGGATGAAGGCAAGGATATCGGGAAGGCCGTCATAGACGTGTTTCACCGCTTCGGGTACCGTACCAGGGATTCCAGATGCTACATACAGAGCTTTGAGCCTGACGCCATCCGCTATATGCGGGAGACCCTGAAGAGCGATCTCAAAATGGTGCAGCTGATAGGCGATGTAACATGGGAGGAGACTCCCGGGGTGGACTATGTGCGGATGGTCACTCCCGCGGGGCTTGACGAGGTGGCCCGGTACGCGGACCTCATCGGTCCCTGGATGAACCAGGTCATCGTCGATAACGGCGCGGGGAACAGGCCTGATTATACCGGCCTGGTGGAATGGGCCCATGAGCGGAACCTGGAGGTGCACCCGTACACGTTCCGGGCCGATTCATTGCCCTCTTATGTGTCAGACTTCGATGAACTGCTGGAGGTCTATTTCTTCACGATGAAGGTGGACGGCATCTTCACCGATTTTCCCGACAGGGCGGTCCATTTTCTGAATAAAAAAGGATTTGAATGATCAGAGATTGCCCTCGATGATTTCGAGTATCTCCCGTATCTGCCCCGCGTTCGCCGCGCTGTCGCAGGGGATGGCGAAGTTTTTCTTGCCCAGCTCGTATTCCGACACTGAATAATAAAAGACGGGCCCGCGGTATTCGTTCAGATGCCGCGCGTGTATCGCCAGGGCCCCTGATAATATTTTTTTCGCAACATCCTCCCTCTGGAAGGCGATGGGATACCGGTCCCGGAGAAGGTCCAGCAGCCATGCCGTCGAATCCGGGTCGATGACGGCAATGCTGTACAGGTACCAGTCGTCAACGAGCTCGATGATGGTCCTTTTGTGGTCGGCCGACAGCAGGGCGTGGGCGGGGCAGAGAAAGCCGCTGCAAATATTCTCGCCGAAGAAAGAGCTGTTCCTCAACGTGGCGTTCCGGTACTGCGGGTGCAGGAGGCACCCGGGACGCTTGTTGAACACAAGGCCCTGATGGGGGCAGATGTATGATGTCGTGTCCCGTATGTCCCGTCCGTCACCCTGATCGGTGATGTTGCTGGACGTCAGAAATGATGATGAGCGCGCCGCGCCGTCGGCAAGAAACCGGGACAGGGTTTCCCGTGATATATCGGTAAAGTTGAAAAGGCCGCAGCAGGCTGAACAGCTTTTTGTGCCGTCCGGCTGGCAGAGAATCAATGTTTCATAGTAATTCATCAAGGATACCTTACGCCGTCCATTCCTGGTTGGGGGGGACGGCGGACCTGATTTTCATTAACGGGATGCGATCGAAGCTGGCGTGTTGCCCTCATGCCCCGAATTTTTTCTTCGTATAGTTCAGGAGCCCGCCTTCAATGAGAATGGCCCGCTGGCGCTGCGACAGGGCAAGGGTAAAGTCATACGGGGAGCCGCCTATGGTGACCGGAATGGTCTCAGCTTCCATGACCAGGGTGCGCAGTTTTGTTATTTCGAGGCTGTCGCCTGCCTTGATTCTGTCATAGTCCCCGGCGTTTTTAAAAACGAGGGGAATGATGCCGAAATTGATCAGGTTGTCAGAATGGATTCGCTCGAATGATTTCGCCATCACCAGGCGGACGCCGAGATGCATGGGACAGATGGCCGCATGCTCGCGGCTCGATCCCTGGCCGTAGCTGGCGCCGCCGACAATGGCGGTAAAAAGTCCCTTCTCCCTGTCCGCCAGGGCCCGGCTGGAAAATTCGGGATCGACGTTCTCAAAGACATAACGGGCATAGGCGGGTATGTTTGAACGGTACTTCAGCCGCTGGCCCGCCGGCATGATATGGTCCGTCGTGATCTTGTCCCCCACCTTCAGGCCGACGACGCATGTCAGTTCATCAGGGAGGGGGGAGGTGTAGGGCGGTTCGCCGATGTTGGGGCCACGGATGATCGTCACCGGTGTCCCGGCCGGGGGCAGGACCATCGAGTCGTCAATGCGGAACCGGTCCGGCATGGCAACAAAGGGAAATTCCTGCGCGGGATAATCCAGGGGATTGACCATTTCCCCCGCTATCGCCGAGAGGGCCGCGGTCTCGGGACTTACCAGGTATACCTGCCCCGATGCGGTCCCCGACCTTCCCTCGAAGTTGCGGTTGTTGGTCCTGAGGGAGACGCCGTTGGTCGGCGGCGCCTGGCCGGCGCCGATGCAGAACCCGCAGGAGGATTCCATGACGCGGGCGCCGCTGGCGATGATGTCGGCGAGGGCGCCGTTGCGGGCAATCATTTCAAATACCTGCCGCGACCCCGGTGCGACGATAAAGCTGGTGCCGGATGCGACTTTCTTTCCCCTGAGGATGCTCGCCACGGTCATGAGGTCCTTGTAGGACGAATTGGTGCAGCTGCCGATGGCCACCTGCTGCACCGGTGTGCCTTTCAGCTCCGACATTTTCCTGATGTTGTCCGGCGAATGGGGACAGGCCGCCAGAGGCTCCACCGATGAAAGATCGACGTCAATGATGCGGTCATAGACGGCGTCGTGGTCCGGCAGAAGCTGGCGCCACGAATCCTCCCTCTCCTGCGCCTTCAGGAACTGGCGCGTGATGCCATCGCTGGGGAAGACGGACGTGGTTACGCCCAGCTCCGCGCCCATGTTGGTGATGGTGGCGCGCTCGGGGACCGTCAGGGTTGCTATGCCTTCGCCGGTGTATTCCAGCACCGTTCCCACGTTTCCCCTGGTGGTGAGGATGCCGAGGACCGTGAGTATCACGTCCTTTGCGGAAACCCAGGGGCGGAGCTTCCCGGCAAGGCGCACGTTGACGACCCGCGGGGCCGTCAGGTAGAAGGGGCCCCCGCCCATGGCAACGGCCACGTCGAGGCCGCCGGCGCCGATGGCTATCATGCCGATGCCGCCCCCGGTGGGGGTGTGGCTGTCGGAGCCAAGGAGCGTGGCGCCGGGCCTGCCGAAGCGCTCGAGGTGTACCTGGTGGCAGATGCCGTTGCCCGCTTTTGAATGATAGATGCCGAAATTGGCATTCATGGTCTGGAGGTAGAGGTGGTCGTCGGCGTTCTCGAAGCCCATCTGTATGGTGTTGTGGTCCACATAGGAGACGGACAGCTCGGTCTTGACCTTTGGAATTCCCAGGGCCTCAAACTGCAGGTATGCCATGGTGCCGGTGGCGTCCTGGGTCAGGGTCTGGTCAATGCGGATGCCGATTTCATTTCCCGGGGCAAGGGTACCTTCAACAATATGTTCGGAGAGGATTTTATAGCAAACTGAATGTCCCATGGTAACCGCCTCTAAGAATACGAATTAGGATGACATCAAGTTGATTTTTGCGGTGTTTCTTTTCAAGTACTTTTTTAATGCTATCGCCAACGGTGTCACTGCAGGCGCAGTCCCGATAAGGCATCAAATAACAATAAAGAACCGGTCCTATCCATTGCAAGTTCCTAAACCGATACTACGTGGAATCCACCCCCTGTTTTTGCACCTGCGGGTGACAGGGAACATGAGCAATAGGTGATTGCTTGTTGATTCTCATGATCCGGTACAGGTAAGCCGCTTGACTGGCGGTTTGGATGACCATGAATCATCAGCGGTTTCCCGCGTTCACCGGGTGGAGAGAAACGTATGCCTGATTGTTCTTTTTATTGACAGATATATCGCGATATCCGACAAGTACGGCATATGGCATCACGTGGTATCCGAGGGAAATGATCATATATCCGGAGATTGTATCAGATGATGAAACGAATAAGGTGCGGTGTGGCCCTGATCGCGGTGGTGTCGGTTCTGACCATCGACTGCAATAATAGCAAATCTTCCCTGCCTCCCCTTGTTATTCCGGAAATCGTTTTTACCACCTCAGGTTCCTCCTTTGCGCCTGTCATTACCGTTGAAGGTTCGCCCAGAATTCTCTGGACATGGGACGACGGCACAACGAGCGATATCGCGGCGCCGGTGAAAGATTACGGGTCTCCGGCTGAGCGGAAGAATCGGCTCATGGTGATCCCCTGGAGCGCGGTAACCCGGATCAACATCGGCTACGACGGAGGTGACGGCGGCAGTCCCTCCATTGAGTTTGTACCGGACCAGCATGTGACAGGGGTCACCGGGCTGCGGGCGGTGGCCCCGACCTTGCGCCAGTGGTGCTCTTCATATAACGGCATCTCCCGGCTGGATTTCAGCAATTTCATACAGATCGACACAATTGAATGTTATTGTTCCAATTCGCTTGAGAGCGTGAACCTGGCAAACACCCCGGCGCTTAAAAGGGCCTGCTTCGAGGATTGCAATCTCCATTCGCTCAATCTGTCGGGGAGCCCCGCGCTCGAAGACCTTCGTGCCGCGCTCAACAGCTATGCCACGATACATTTCGGTTCGATCGGCGCCCACCTCAGGCATGTCTGCGTGCGCGACAATCCCCAGATAACGGAAAAAAACCTCTTCGCAGATATGGGCCGGTTTCCCAATATCAAGGAGCTTTACATCTGGAATGACAACCAGACCGGGGAATTTGCCATCACCACGCCGTCCGCCGGCGGTATTTCAATCCTTGCGTCGGGCAATAACTATACCTCGGCAAATTTCAAGGACGCCCTGAGCGGTCCGTCCGGTTACTCCTTTATCGATCTGTCCAGGAACAATCTAACGTCGATCAACATTGACGGGTGCAGCCAGGTTGTGAATCTCAACGTGTCGAGCAACTTTCTCAACCAGGCGTCCGTTGATTATATCCTGCATACCCTTGTTGAGCTCGGACGCTCGACGGCGAATGTGCCGTCGTGGATCACGCTTGAGGTCAATACCGGCGGCAGCGGCAACGCTCGGCCCTCGGCCGATGGACTTGCAGACGCAGCAGTTCTGGAGGGGCGAGGCTGGATCGTTACGGTCAATCCGTAAGTTTCGGGTCTGCACCGTAAGCAATGAAACTTTTGATAATCGCCAGCACCGTCGCATCATCGTTGAGCTTACAGGGGGCATTGTCCCGGACATGCTTTTTCTGTAAAGTATTCCCGCCGTTCTGCCGATAAAGGTTATATGAGGATTTCCGCCGGCCTGGCCGAAATAGGTTTCGCGAATCCGTTGAATAACAGGATTGCATCGGAAAAGTTTTTTGTGTGGCCCCTGTATAACGCGGGGAAAGTGGAGGATATCCATGGCGTCACGCGGAGAACCGAATCCAACATTGCCTATTCTAAACCCACCCCGGAAGACCATGACCGGCTCCTGGCCATGATGAAAGATAATCCCCAGAAAGAGTATTCCCCGGCAGGAACGCTGCGCGCAGCGGCCTGTGGCATTCAGCCAGGGTCTTTCTTCGACGCGATCGCCTGATCATAAATCAAATATAACGTTTCTTGCATGATCGCCAGGCAAAAAATGCGATTTCGCGTAATCCGTTCCCGTCAACCGTCCGCCCGGCCAATAAAAAACCCGCTCTTTCGAGCGGGTTTGTGTTTGGTGGTATTCCCTTTTGCAGTTCAGCTAATTTGTGTCTATTAACCACCGAGAAGTTGTAACATCGTCCTTGTTTTCAGATTCGCCTGAGCCAGCATTGCAGTACCACTCTGTACGAGTATCTGATCCTTGGACAGATCAACCATTTGTTCCGCCATGTCGGCATCCCTTATGCGGCTTTCAGATGCCTGTATATTTTCGTAGGCGTTCATCAGACCTTTCGCAGTAAACTCAAGGCGGTTGTAATAGGCGCCAAGGTCGGCCCTCTGTTTCGCAATCTTGTGCAGAGAGTCGTCAATGAGGCCGATGGCCTTGTTCGAGCCTTCTGCGGTGCTGAGATTCACCAGGAATCTGCCGGTCCGTTCCCTCAGGTTCAACCCTTCGGCCGTCATGGTGCCGATATAGACGCGCTCACGCTGGTGCATGTTGGCGCCCATATGGAACCACATCGAGGCTTTCGGATTGGTCCGGGCGTAATCGCCGAGCAGAAGCTTGAACTTGTTGAACTCAGCCTGAGAAGCGATCCGGTCGACCTCGTCAACCAGGGCAGAAACTTCGACCTGGATGAGCTGACGGTCTTCCTGGGTGTAGATGCCGTTGGACGACTGAACAGCCAGCACCCGGATCCGCTGAAGCAGTGCCGATGTGTTGTCGAGATACCCTTCCGCAGTCTGGATGAAGGACATGCCGTCTTCGGTGTTCCGTTCCGCCTGCCGCAGGCCCTGTATCTGGGTCCGCATCTTTTCAGATACCGCGAGTCCGGAAGCGTCGTCACCGGCCCGGTTGATCCTCATGCCGGAGGACAGCTTCTCCATTGATTTGTTAACGTCCCAGTGCTTGAACTTCAACGCTCTGTTGGAGTTGATCGCACTCATGTTGTGATTGATTATCATAGTCTAACACTCCTTTGTTTACTTTTCCTGATCTCCTTATCAGGATTTTTGATTACCAGGTTATTGTTTTTTTTGCAGGGAATACCTGTTGTTGCATTGCTGCAACCATGAGTATCTAAGTCTAGACAAACATGCTTGCGGCAATGTCGGTATCGTGTGTTCCGGAGTTTTCAAAGAGCCTGTCCCGCCGGCTCCACGGCCGGCGGAACAAAAATATGATTATAAACCACTATAATCCTAACGCAAAAGTTCCAGAATGGTCCCGGACTTGTTGTTCGCCTGGGACAGCATCGCGGTGCCGCTCTGGACCAGAATCAAATCTTTCGTCAAGTCGACCGTTATCTCCGCCATGTCGGCGTCGCGGATCCGGCTTTCCGACGCCTGGGTGTTTTCGTAGGCGTTCATGAGGCCTTTCGCCGCGTGCTCGAGGCGGTTGTAATAGGCGCCCAGGTCGGCCCGTTGTTTCGAAATGATATGGATGGCCTCGTCAAAGATGCCGATGCTCCGGTTCGCAAAATCCGCCGTGGAAAGGCTGATCGGCCTGCCGATGAAGTCCCGTATCCCGAGGCCGATGGCGGTCATGGTCTGGATGAAAACACGCTCGCGCTGGTGCATGTTGGGGCCCATGTGGAACCACATGGAAGCTTTCGCGTTAATCCTCGAAAAATCGCCCAGCAGGAGCTTCATTTTGTTGAATTCGGCTTGGGAGGCGATCCGGTCGACTTCGTCGACCAATTCCGATATTTCCACCTGAATATACTGCCGGTCTTCCTGCGTGTAGATGCCGTGGGAAGATTGCACGGCCAGGACCCTCATGCGCTGGATGATGTCATTGACTTCCTGGAGATATCCTTCGGCCGTCTGGATGAGGGACATGCCGTCCTCGGTGTTCCGTTCCGCCTGGCGGAGTCCCATGATCTGTGATCTCATTTTTTCCGATACGGCAAGACCCGAGGCGTCATCCCCGGCGCGGTTGATCCTCATGCCGGAGGAAAGCTTCTCCATTGAATGGTCCACGTTCCAATGCTGAAATTTCAGGGCTCGGTTGGCGTTAATGGCAGCTAGGTTGTGATTGATGATCATTAAGATTCCTCCCTGAATCTCCCGCGGCTGGCGTCCTTGCCAGCCTGTTCGGCTTTCACCTCACAGGTACAGATTCGGTTCAGGGGGGATATAAATTGATGTCGATTAAATGCTTTTAAAGACGTTTAAAGACGATTATTATCTATTATTGTGATATATTATAATAATTTAACATATTTATGATTTTTTTGCGTTTTTTTCCTAATCAAATTGTCGGAATATTGAAATTTTACGTTAGTACTTTTTAATTTTTTTATAATATATTGCTTTATTATGTATCAAAGATCAAATTCATGAAAGTAACATTTCATTAAAATCAAACAATTTTATCCTTTTCAGAATAAATATCAAAAATTAGACATTTTTTTTATTACGTATTGTTATTTCAAAATATACTGGTTGAATATTTCGTGCAATTTACCGATTTTATAATGAAAATCTATTTATTTGAATTGAGGTAGACTGATACTCATGGGTTTTTTGAAAGAATCTCGTTTTTCAGATATTTCTCAAAGAAAGATACTCGAGTATAATGCTTTTTTTTCTTTAATGTTGTTGAGTATTCTGGTCAGTGATGTTTATTTTTTACTGAAATATTATTCCTTTTATTCTCCCGCATTAAAAATAGTGGCGATTGTCGCCATGGGCGGTCTGTTTGCCGGAAACCTTCTGGGAAAATTTCTTTTTTCAAAAAAACGGAACCACCGGCCCATAATTATCATTTCACAACTGACATATATCCTTTTTTTCCTTCTCTATATAACAAGAAATCTTCTCATGCCTGGATCACAAGAATTCTTTCTTGTCCTTTTTTACCTGTGCAAGTATTCGATTCCGGCGCTGTTTTTTATTGTGATACTGGTTTTTGGCATTATGCTTAATTATACCGTTAGAGTTTCTTGCAATGATTCCTTTGATAACCAGCAGGGGCTGGATAGACTGGTCCCGATCATGCTGTCGGGCATAACGGCCGGCCTCCTGATTTCTGCCCTGTTCTATTCATTCACCGTTCCCCTGCTTTTCGCCATGCCTCTGGCCCTGCTGCTGGTTCCGTCAGCTTTTCTGATCGATCTTCCCTACCAACAGGCTCCGTTTTATTCAGCGGAGACAGGGGAGGATAAAGACAGCGGCACGATATCATCGAAGCAAAAGGGGGGCGACGCGGCATTATTCACGTACCTGCTTTTTTTATGTACCATCGTATACGCCTATATGGGGTTTTCCAGCATCGGCAGGTATTACGGGGATCTTATCTATGTTAACCTGGCTTTTCTGCTTCTTCTCTTCATCTTCATGCTCGCTGGATATGGAGTTGGCCGGTTTATCAGGGCCTCCAACCTGTACCGGTATGGCGAATCCTTTTTCCCTGTCGCTTTTCTTCTGTTTCTCGTCCTTCTCATGAGCATTAACAGTCAGACGGAATTTATTTTCGGGATACTGCTGTTTGCGCCTGTGGCGTTCCTGCTCGGTCTCCTTCTCTACCATTCCATAAGGGCGGTCATCGATCAATACGAAAATGCCAAACGCGCGGTCGTATTGGAATTTTCAATGCTGATCCTGCCGGCCCCTGTCATTATAGCCCTCTGCCTGATGCATCTCTCCAATTTATGGTTTTATGGCATCATAGGCGTTATAATGATCATTAATGTCGTTGTCCCGGCCATCAGCATCATAAACACGGATATCAGGGGCTACAAGAAAGGGCTCTATTTTTTTATATCGCTTTTTTTTCTCCCTTTGTTCATCTTCATGCTACTCTTTTTTAAGATATCGCTCGATAATAACGCCTACGCCGCCAGGGTGAATAATTTCGAAGAGCTGCGGACGGTAAACTACAATGCCGACTACATCAGGAACCAAGCCACGGTGACCATGAACGGCCAGCCGGTGTTTTCCGTGTCAGACAGCGTGGTGAGGAATTACAAGCGGGCCCTGGTGCCCCTGGCCCTGTACAACCCGGCAGGAAAGAAGATACTGTTCATTGACGGGAACCAGAGGTTCTTCAGAAACCCGGTCATAGGGTATTTCAAGTATTCACTCTGCCTTGACGAGCTGACAGACCGGGACGTCGATTACAACAGGCTCCCCATTTCCGGTACGCAGAACTACGTCCCCGACAGCGGACCGGTAATACATTTCACTGACAAGAACAGGACCTTGTTCTTTTCGGTCGTTGACATCCCCAACCTGCTGGACCAGAACATGAATGCCTTCAGGTTTTCATCGGAATATTATGAAATCGTAAAAAAGCACATGGACCGGAAGGGCATATTCGCCCAGGTCATCAGCATACCGGGGTGCCGGCGGGAGCTGCTGGCGCGGGCCCTTACCGACCTGAGGAGCTCCTTTAAAAACCATGCGGTGTACTACTTTTCAAATGTGCTGATTATATTCGCCTCCGATGACGGCGGGGCATTGGCCGTCAATGAGGATAAATACGGACAGCTTATCAGTTTTTTCAATTCCCACGGGGATCTGAACCGCATATTCATGAATGAATCCCACGTATGTTCCCATCTTGTCACGACGCGGCTGGAGGAAGTGCTTCCCGGAGCCTCGGGGACGAAGCTTTTCCCCGCTCTGTTTCTTGCAAAGCCGGAAAAGGTCCGCCTGAAGAAATCATTTATTGATAATTATCTTTCGAAAAATAGAATGATCATGGAACAGATTGATAGGGCCCCTGATGACCAGGCATTTATTCAGACGCAGGCCACAACTTTCCAGAACGATGACGCGGCTCTGAGCCTTCTGAAAAGAACGGAACAGGCCGAGGCCCGGGAGGACTATCGGGAGGAAACGCGTCTCCTCTTCGAACTGAAGAAACAGGCGGAGTTCAAGGTGACGCTCCAGAGCTATGTGCTCAAAATGCTGGGATACAAGGAAAAATATTACTACAATATAGCGCTCAATCTTGAAAAGAACAAAAAATGGTTCGATGCGCAGGAGCTGTACCGGGCGGTGCTGACGATAAACCCGGACAATTTCAACGCCCATTACCGGATGGCGCTGCTCTGCATAACCCTTCAGGACATTGAGGGGTCTTTCAGCTATCTGCAGCAGGCGATGCGCATCAATAAAGACCACCCGAAGGTGCTCATGCAGATGGGCGTCCTCTATTTTTCCAGCGGCAAGACGGAAGAGGCCATCGAGTACTTCAATAAGGCCCTGCAGCAGAATGAAAAAACGCCGCAGATCTACCGGTATCTCGGCATGTGTCATGAAAAAAAGGGCGATCTCTACGAGGCGGAAAAGAATTACGCAAAGGCGCTGGCCGCTGACCCGAACGACACTGACACCAAGGCCCGCCTCGAGGAAGTGCGCCAGCAGATAGACAAGGACAGCAGGAAGTGGGAGACCCCGGAGCAGAAAAACGAGTCTGACGTGGAACAGGACGCTGAAATGCCCCTGCCGGTGAGCAAGGGCGCCTATGAAATCCGGCTCAAGGACGATGAAATGTCGCTTCCGGTGATAGATCCGATAACCGGTGAAGAGATTAAGACCGATAATAACGCCGAAGGATCCGCCCAGGGGGGCCGGACTCAACCGGTCAATCCGCCGGTTCAAAATGCAGAAAAAAAATAATTACGGGTCCGTCCGGCCATGAACGTCTCCGTTGTGGAAAAAGTATATCTCCATCTGGCCCGCAAAACGGTGTCCCGCGTAGCGCTTTTTGCCACCGCCATCCTGACGGTGATCATGATGAGAATCGACGCGGACCTTGCCGGCTTCGGAGGTAAAGGGGTCTTCTACCTGCAGGTGGCCTTCACCCTGAGCAACTTCACGGAGGTCCTGTCCTCATGGAGGAGCGGCGGGGTCGACCTGCTGGGAATAATGATATGGGTGAACGCTGTCAATGCCGCATCATACTCGGTCCTGTTCGCATCCGCCACGGCATTTTTTGCCGATGCGCGACGGAGCATTACCGGGGATCCGGTGCGGCGGTCCGATACGGCGTTGATGCTTCTCCCTTTCGCGGCCGCCGTGTTTGACTGGATCTCAAATTACCTGCTCCATCTGATTTTTTCGGGAGGATCACTCCGGGAAGAAATGGTGACGGCCTATTCAGTCCTTTCAACAATCAAATGGGTTCTGGTTCTGCTGAGCCTTGTCATCCTGCTGAAGAGCTATTTTTCTTTCCGCAAAACCATGAAACGGTACGTCCCGAACGTCCGGTAAATCCCGGTCCCGGTATCTGCCCTATTGTTTTTTCGTCAGCAGTTCTGCCTGCTTTTTCATCATTTCCGCGGGAAGGGAGATGTAGCCGGCACCCTTGACGTGCAGCTGTCCTTCACCCATGATCCAGAGAAGGAACCCGCGGACGCGCTCTTTCTCCGGGATGCCCCGCGAGACCAGGTGAAGATTGCGCGCCGGAGGGGACGGGTATTTGTTTTCGGCAATCGCCCTGACAATCAATTCGCGGTCATCGTAAAAATTTTCCTCCGGTTCGATTTTACCGCTGCCGTTACTATCAATGGGAACCGGCCGAATGCCGGGGACCGGCTTTCGCGTCTGAGGGTCATAAACGAAACCGATGTTGTTGTATCCAATGCCGAGGACGTCATTTCTCACGGCGTCGATGATGCCGGGGTCGCCGAAGGCGCCTTTCCCTTTGAGATCCTCCAGCGATCCTCCGACATAGTTGGCCCAGGTTTCTGAGGCCCCGCACGCGTCGGATCGCGTGTATACATGGATGGGAAGGGCTTTGCCGGTTTTGACGATGCCGCTCCAGTCTGTCAAGGTCCCGTATATCCATATCTGCGCGAATTCCTTGCGGGTCATGCCTTTCTTGAGGAGCTCTTCTCCGAGGGGATTCGCGGTATTGATTACCGGTACCACGGCATCCTTGGCAACGCTGACCCACCAGGCGCCTTTGTCTATTTCGGATTTTCTGATCTCCCGCGACACCATGCCGAGATCGGCCGCGCCGGAAAACGCATCGGCCATGCCTTTGCAGGCGCCGCCGGCGGTTACATCGATGGTGATTTCCGGGTTCTGCTTCTGATACAGTTCAGCCCACTGCTTGACGAGGGGGTACAGTGCCCACGCACCGGAGATGGTGATCTTCCCTGCAGCCGCGCCTTGCCGGTCTTCCTTTCCCTTGGAACAGCCGCAAGCCGCGAGGATAATGCAGAGTAAGCTGAATAGTATTTTCATAGGGGACACCCCGGTACTGATCATTATCTTTCCTGAAGCATTGCATCCACTATCATGCATTTTCATTTTTTGCTGTACACGCTGAAAAGCGAGTGGTAAACCATTAAAGAACGGTTTTTCATGACACGTCAATTCAATATTATTATAAATTGCAAATTGCCCGTACTATGACACCGGCATATGTGGAACTCTACAACAGCGGAAGACTTTCGCGGTGCGCCGAAGAACTCTTTGAGAGGCTGCGCCGGTGCTCATTGTGTCCCCATCGGTGCGGCGTTAACAGGGTGGAGGGGGAGAGGGGCCTGTGCAGGAGCGGCATCGGGCCGATCGTGTCTTCATTCAACGCCCATTTCGGGGAAGAATCTCCCCTGGTGGGCCGCTGCGGATCCGGCACAATTTTTTTCACCAACTGCAACCTGGGCTGCATCTTTTGCCAGAATTACGACATATCCCACCTGGGCAGGGGCGAGGAAGTGTCGTATCACCGGCTGGCGGAGATGATGGTTTCCCTGCAGGGGAAAGGATGCCATAACATAAACTTCGTTACACCAACGCACATGAACTATGCCATTGTGAAGGCCCTCCTGGAGGCCGTGCCTATGGGCCTTCGGGTCCCCCTGGTCTACAACTCGGGTGGATATGACGCGGTGGAAACTCTCTCTATCCTTGAGGGCGTCTATGACATTTACATGCCCGACTTCAAATACATGGATCAGGAAACGGCGGGCCGGTTGAGCGGCGCCCCTGATTATCCTGACGCGGCCATGGCCGCAATACGGGAAATGCACCGGCAGGTGGGTGACCTCGTCATGGACCGGAACGGCATCGCCCGGCGGGGACTGCTGGTGCGGCACCTGGTGCTCCCCAACAATATAGCCGCAACGGACCGTGTCATAAATTTTATTGCCGATCTTTCCCCCGATACCTATATTAATATAATGGATCAATACCGCCCGGAATATCGCGCCGGTGAATGGTTTGACCTGAAACGCAGGGTCACCCTGAAGGAGTATGACGATGCCGTGGAGCATGCCCGCGCCAGCGGGCTTACGAGAATTGACGGGTTGATATGAAAAAATACCTCCTCACCCACCAAAATAAAATATGGAATTAAACTGAACGGGAATGGCAGGAAATATGCCGAAAATATAGTAATGCAGTCACATGCAACAAGAGGTTGACATTCCGGTCTTCTTTTTCTATAATGAATTAAGGTATACGGTATGAAAAAATCACGCCCCTTATTTCTGGTTTCGCTCTGCACGCTCATCCTGTTCGCCGCCGGCTACGCCCTTTTCGCAGATGAGGATGCCGAGGATCGCGCCCAGCACAGGAAAGCGATTGAATACGGCGAGGGGGACAAGGTTGATGACGCCATCAAATTGTTCGACAAGGCCATTGATTACCGGAAGAGGGCGATGTCCATCGCCTATCATAACAAGGGATATGCCCTTGAAAAGAAAGGCGATCTTCCCCAGGCGATACAGTATTACGAGGAAGCCTGGAAACTGAATCCCCGTCAAGTTCTCACCGGGGAGCTCCTGGGGCATGCATGCTACAAAACCGAAGATTATGAACGGGCGATCCAGGTCGGTGAAGCGGTCATGAAGATCGATCCCACGAACAAGAAGGTCCCGCCCTGGTTGGAGGATGCCTACAAGAAACGGGGCGGTAAGAAGGAAGTCGCCGGAAAACCGACGCAATTTTATATGACCCTTGACGGTCTCCTCAGGATGGGTCTCTATTACGGCAGCAGGGCCCATTACGGGGGCCTCTACTACACGTCGCCCCACGGGTTCCGGTATGTGCCCGATGACGGCCTTATCACCAGCGCGCCCTACACCCTTTTCATGAGAATCACGCCGATCCCCCTTGTGCAAATCGATGCCACCATGGAAAACCCGTGGCTGGGGGCCCTGGCCCCTCCGGGCCTGGTGGTGCAGATGGAAAAAGTCGAACTGCTCTTCCATATAAAAAGCGTCATGTTCGGCGCGGGTGTGATGGTGAACCATTATGACTCGAGCATGGCTTTTTTCAGGAGATACAAGCTGACTGACGTCAAGGTGGGCTTCATCCTGGGCTATACCAAAGACAAGACGGAAACGAAAATAACCTGGTATCCGCGGATGCTTATCATGGACCCCCGTTCTTCCACGGGAAAAACCTATGATGTGGGGTCTCTCCGCCTCGATTATTCCTACGAATTGTTCCAGGACATACAATTGCATCTCCTGTTTAATTTCCGCGACTATTACGTTTTCTGCCATTCCCCGGACCTGCGGGTCTTTCTGGGAAGCTACCTGAGGTATTATGAAAACCTGGCCAGCTACTGGGGCGTCTATGACATGGGCTTCGGCATTACCTTTAACAACCTGGTGAAACGGGACGACGGGGCCGAACTCTTGTCCGTGACCTTCGAGTGGCTTGAGCGTTTTTATCTCGAAAACCGTAACAACCGGCATCCCTATACGCTGGCGCCGAACGGCCAGGGGTGGTTCGGCCTGGACGTGTACCGCTTCACCAAGGGCAAGCCCTTCCCCGGGTTCCGGGCCCTCTCCCAGGTCTTGAGCCTGCGTCTTGACGAGCAGGTCCACCGGAATTTCTTCATGTATCAGAAGGTCATTGCGGAGCTGGCGGACCAGGATTCGGACCACCATGAGTTTGACCTCCAGATAGGGGTGGGAGTCAAGTACTGACCTATGATCCGCGACTTCGCCGACTTTGCCCGGGAAATATCCCTGGAGGCTGGTTCTATCCTCCTCCGGGGCTTCAGGTCTCCAAAGACCGTCATCTCCTATAAAAGCAAAACGGACCTGGTTACCGATGCCGACCGTGCCTCGGAACAATACCTGGTGGAAAGGATTTCAGAACGATTTCCGGACCACACCATCATTGCCGAGGAGGGTAGCCGGAAGGAGGCTGCCGGGGATTATATTTGGTATGTGGACCCCCTGGACGGTACGAACAATTACGCCCACGGCCTTCCTTTTTTCTGCGTTTCCATCGGCGTCTATTCCATCAGGAGGAAGCAGGTTGTTGCCGCTGTGGTTTTTAATCCGTTCCTGGATGAATTATTCAGCGCCACCAGGGGCGGAGGAGCTTTTCTCGACAATAATCCGATCAGCGTTTCTCTTCTGGATGACATCGGCGTTTCCCTGGTTGCCACGGGTTTCCCCTATGACAAGGCAACATCCGACAGCAACAATCTGAAAGAATTCAACCGCATTGTTCCCCGTATACAGGGCATACGGCGGATGGGGTCCGCCGCCATTGATCTTTCCTACGTGGCCTGCGGCAGAATCGACGGGTACTGGGAAGGGAAGCTGAAGCCATGGGACATGGCCGCAGGCAGTCTGATAGTAGAGGAAGCCGGCGGCAGGGTCACCACCTACACGGGAGGAACCTTTAACCCAGAATTCCCGGAGGTAGTGGCATCAAATGGAAGAATTCACGAACAGTTGATATCTTTACTGGATGAAGATTGTATACAAAAGTAATCGCCCCTGTTTTTATTAACATTCCCTCCAAAATTATTTACATTTTCACATTTTTTAAACCGAAACAATAATAGTACCCTGAAGCTGGCTTTGGAGTACAGTGCATTATCCAGTTAATCAGAATGATTTCTGGAACAACCTTTGTCAAGATCATGTATTGCTTCTGTAAGATGTGAATTCGGAAGAACGGATTTTCTCTACATATGCTGAGAAAAGTTTCACCCAGGTGTCTTATGACGAACAATAGAAAACATGTCCGGGTCTCCTATGAAAAACAGGTGGAGCTTATTGCTGAAGGGCAAACCCTGGTAGGAAAATCCATCGACATCAGCAACAGCGGCATCAGGGTCGTCGTCAATGTCCCGGTATCGCATCTTACAATTGAAAGAATCGCCTTCAACCTGCCCCTTTCTCCGGAAGTCATCCATCTGCCCTGTAAAATCGTCAGGAGCAACAGAACGGAATCGGAAGAAGGGCATGTGCTGGGGATCGAATTTTCAGATCAGACAGAGACCCAGATGATCCTGATCGATAATTTCATCCGTAACAGTCGCCGCAGCCTGACGAAAAATGATGCCAAACATTCGGACCTGAGGGTCATTCCGCGCATTTCATGCAACCTCACCGGTGTTTCCTGCGACAATCAAGGGATTTTCATTTCTTCCATTGACAATATATCAACCGAGGGCTGCCTGGTCAGCTATAAAGGTTCCCTCAATGCCCATGATGGAATAACCCTGTCCATAACCCTGCCGGGAGACCGCAGGAGGGTCACCGCCGCCGGCTTTGTAACCTATGTCATTCAGGATGACGGCTGGGGCATGCACCGGGCGGGAGTCTGTTTCAGCGACATTTCAGATATTGATTCCATCAGGATACGCAATTTCATCCTGAAATCCGCGACAAGCACCGCTTTAAGGACCCTCCAGGAAAGAAGGAATGAACATGTGACCGGCAACGAAAACCTGATACGGGACCCGGAAAAAATCGCCGGACTTTTCAGGCTGCTAAAAAAGGAAAAACGGCACATCAACGTTCTTTTTGAAAAAAGCATCGCGATGTTTGTTCTCATGATGAAACATGTCGATGCCCGCTGTTCCTCCTTTGCAACGTCATTCCAAAAAGACATCGGCGAACTGGACCTGAAAAAGCGGCACGAGGTGTATTTTTCATTCTACCTGCACGGATCGAGCTATTATTTCGCCAGCCACCTCATGGAAGCGGGGGGCACGCGGCTCATATTCTCGTTCCCGGCGGTCCTGCACCAGTCGGACAAGAGGTCGTATGCGCGGAAATATATCGGCGACGGTATTGACGTGTTCATGGAACTGGATGACATGCCGTCGGTAAAGTTCAACGGGAAGGTGGAAAACGTAAGCCGCCGGGGCTTCCTGTGCAACGTGAAACTTCCACCGCTGCAGCGGGAGCTGGTTAAACTGGGGCAGCCGGTGTCCTACTATTTCAACAGGGACATGGGCCTTGATACCTTTGGCGAGATACGCCATATCAAGGAAGTCAAAACGGATGACGGCACTGCCATGCTGCAGCTGGGCATTGAAGCGGGCATCAGGCGGGCGGATGTCTCCTTGATGCGTTTCGGACGGACCAGATGGGACAGGGCCAAGGCGGCTAAACAACGGTCAACGGCCGGCGCCGGACGGGGGATCGTGTCCGAGGTCGTGCGGTACCGGAACAGGGAGGGGAAAGAAATCGTTGCCCTGCTCAACCATACCGGATCCGGAACAAAGGCCCCCGTTGTCATCCTGCCTCCCGCCTTTGGAAAAAAGAAGGAGACCCTGTCGCCCTTCGTGGCGACACTCCTGGAAAATTTCAGAAAATTCGACAAGGACCTTGTTGTCATCAGATATGACGGCATCAACAGGCCGGGGGAAAGCTGCCAGGACGGCATGTGCCCGAAGCGGGGCTATGAAATGCTTAATTATCGCATAAGCCAGGGGCTGGATGATCTCGAGGCAACCATGGATTACGCGCACCATAACAAACTATTCAGGCCGACGGCGGTGATCGTGGTCGCCTTCAGCATGTCGGCCCTGGACGCGCGCAAGCTGGCCGTGAAGGATTCCCGGGTCACGTACCTGGTCAATGTCATGGGCATAACCTGCGCCCGGAGCAGCTTCAATATTATCACCGGCGGGATAGACATCATAGACAACGCCCGCAACGGAATACAGAGCGGCCTGTCCGGGGTGCTGGGGCATATCCTTGACCTTGACACCATCGCGAAGGACCTGATCGAGAACAGGTACGCCTACCTGGCCGACGCCCGGCACGACATGTCGCGCATTTCCATCCCGGTATCATGGATTTACGGAAAATATGACCGGTGGGTCGTTGACCGAGAAATTCTGGACCTCATGAGCGTGCGCGCCAAGGGCCCCCGGGATGTCATTGAAATCCCCACCGGGCACAATCTCCGTTCCAGCGAGGACGCGCTTCTGACCTTCAAGATCATCACCCGGATGATATACCGCCATCTTCATCACCGGAACATCAGGCCCGTTGACCCGGACCGGAGCAGCCTGGTCAGCCTGATTACCTGTGAACGCGAGAGACTATATCAGAATGACGACGTCAATATCCGTGAATACTGGAAGGATTATCTCATAGGCGAAAACAGGAACAGTGTCGGCTACGATTTTTACAGGAATTTTGACGAGTTCCGTGAATTTTTATCAGTACAGGGGTCCCTCCTGGACCTGAAAAACGGGGAAATCATGGCCGACATGGGATGCGGAACCGGCATCTTCATGGAGCGTATGCTTCTGGACCGGGCAGAACAGGGTGTCGATCTGTCCCGGGCGCGGCTGGTCCAGGTTGACCTTGTCTCTGAAGCCCTTGCGAGAACGCGCGAAAAATATTTACGGATCAAAGACCTCTACGGCGCGGTGGTTCCCCAGGCGGTTGACTTTATCCAGATGGACCTGGAGCCTAACCGGCTTGTCCCGGTAAAACGGTTCATCGAGGACAAGACCCTTGACTATGATTACCTGAGGAACCGCGTGGAGGGCCTGAAAAACACCACCATCGACCGCCTTGTCGCCGGTGATTCAGGGCTTCTGCGGTCTCTCATGCGCGGTGCCGCCATGGGTGATTATGAAATGCTGTTTCTCAGGGATCGTTTCAGCGATGAAGATTGCAGGGCAATTATCGATTTCAACCGCGCCGCGCGATTTCTGTTAGGACGTCTTTTTCCCCTGGATATCGGCCGTGCTCATTCCGGCAATCATGGAAAATCGCAAACAATAAACCACAATACGGTAAGGACTGATGATCTGGTCTTTTCGGATTTGAGGTTCGGTTCAAAAGGCCTTGCTCTTAACCTGTCCTTCAGGGACTCCACCTTTGATAAAATAGCGGCAAGTCTGCTCATAAGCTATCTCTTTAACCCCGATGAAATTTTGAATGAATTCTACAGAATACTTAAACCGGACGGACGGTTGCTGGTGTCTTCAATGCGGCCAGACGGTGATATATCGGTCATATTCACTAATTATATAAACAAGGTCTGGAAGGAATTTTCAGTTACCATGACTGAGGAAGAAAGGGAAAAGAACCTCACCGGAGCGCGGGCCATGCTCAACGAGGCCGCATCCCTGCTGGAGCTGGAGGAGGACGGGCATTTCAGGTTTTACTCAGACGGGGAACTGTGCGAAATGCTCGGCAGGGCCGGATTCGTGAATTGCGCGGTGACGGAATCGCTGGGGGATCCGCCACAGGTGGTAATTGTCACGGGAGCAAAACCAGGTGTTACCTGATCGGATAATGAGATGAAATGCTGCGAACCTGTATTTGAGTCATTGAAAGGGTGGGGCGATCACCCGGTCTGCATCGAGCTGGGTCCTGACGGAAGCGCGGCATCCCTGTCCGCGCCTGATTTTTTGCAGAGGATCAATGACGTAAAAGCGATGCTGGTGAAGGAGGGAATAGGGGAGCATGATATCGTGGCTGTTTTCCTGGAAAATTCATCGGATTATGCCGCGGTATTCCTGGCGCTCATTGATATGGGAGCAAAGCCGGTGCCTGTCAATCTGGCGTTCCGCACGATTGAACTGGATGAAATTTTTTCAAATGCCGAACCCTGCGCGATAATAACCGAAGCGGGCCACAGTACAGTTGTCCAGCCCTATGCGCAGGGACGGATAGTGATCGAACGGCAAGGCGGGAAGTGGCTGTGCCGCCGGCCCGGTGGGACAAAGAAGAAGGGTGTAGCGGGGGATTTGGATAATGATATCGCTTCAATCAATTATACCTATCGAGGGTACGGCTATCCTCTGGGTGCGCTGGTGCCTCACCGCCAGTACATAACCGGCGCAATGGTGCTGCAGGAGGGGATCCGGCTCAACCGCGGGGAAAACATCCTGATTGTGCTCCCCATGGTGAATATTTTCACCCTTATCGGCTGTCTCTTTCATCCGCTGATCCATGGGGTAACGATGATAATTGCGCACAGAAAAAATCCGTTGCGGCTCCTGGAGTATATCGGGCGGCACCGCGTGGACAATGTCCTTGCCGTTCCGGAGCTCTTCGATCTGCTGGTGAAATTCCGCGACGGGGCGGGAGATGTGTCCTCGCTGAAGGCGTTTCTGTCAGGGGGGAGCGTTTTGCCGGTCGAACAGTACGATGCCCTTGGAAGGCTTTTCAATGTTGACCTGATACACGGATATGGCCTGACCGAGTTCACCCCGGTGAGCAGAAATATACGGGGCAGCATCAGGCCCGGTTCCATCGGAACGGTGAGCCGGGGCGTCGAATGCAGGATAGATTCCCCGGACAGCGACGGGACGGGCGAAATATGGATAAAGACGGATCACATGACTAAGGCATATCACCGGAGACCCGATGAAACTGCGGAGGCCTTCGCGGACGGGTGGTTTAAAACAGGGGATACCGGCAGGCTGGAGGAAGGCCACCTGGTTTTCGCCGGTGAAAAGAAAAAGACCAGGAAGGTGAAGGGAAACATGGTGGACCTTGAGGAGGTGCGCAGGGCCCTGGTTTCCGTTCCCGGCGTCCATGACGCGGCGGTATCGGTGGAGGATAATACCGTGTCAGCCGTCATAGAGAGAGAAACATGCACCGGAGGCATTGATGATATCCCCGGGATCAAGCAGCATCTGGAGGGTATGATCGCTGCGTATAAGATACCCAAAACAGTACGGTTCTCATAAGGCAGGTGGATATATGAAGCAAATAAAAAATGACACATCGTTAAGGGAAAGCATCATTAAAACGATTGCAACAATTGCGCGGATCAACGAAAAGAACATTGACGATTCCGTGCTGATAAGGGAGGAGCTCGGTATAGATTCCATCATGTCCCTTGAAATCGTGGCTCAGATAGAAAGGCATTATGGCATTGTGGTGGACGAAGAAGAAACGCTTCAGATCAAAACAGTGGGCGAATTCATTGATTATGTACAGTCAAAAATCATAAACAGGTGCCATGAAGCATGAAAATCAACCTGATCAGTCCACGGGGATCGACCACCGGAGATGAGGTGGTGGAGCGTATTTTTTCAGATACGAAGGATTTCCAGGGATATATTGAATCGTTAACCAAAGCATCAAGCTCCGGTCTGCTGGTGATAGCATCCCTGACTCCTGCGGAGCATGATGTGCGCATCATTGATGAAAATTATGATGCTGTTGACTACAATGATGACTGCGACCTGGTCGGTATATCCGCCATGACCCAGCAGGCCACCAGGGCTTATGAAATCGCGGATGAATTCAGAAAGCGCGGCAGGACCGTTGTCATGGGGGGGATTCATGCCACGGTGATGCCGGAGGAGGCTAAAAAGCATTGCGACTGCGTCTTTATAGGCGAAGCTGAAGAGACATGGCCCGTTTTTTTGGATGATTTCCGTAAAGGTACAATATCCGATTATTACCGCTCAGGAAAACCGGCGGACATGACCATGCTTCCGGTGCCGCGCTATGATCTTTTGAATAAGGATAATTACAAGGTCATCTGGCTGCAGACAAGCCGGGGGTGTCCCCATGATTGCGAATTCTGCGCAGCGTCCCGCATATATGGACATTCCTACCGCCATAAAACTGTCGAGCAGGTCGTACGGGAAATTAATGCCATTCAGGACATCTGGCCTGATGCAAGGATCAATTTTGCCGATGACAATTTGTTTGTTAATAGAAAATATTCACGGGAGTTGGTGGGGCGTCTTAAGGAGCTGAACATCCGTTGGTTTGCCCAGACGGACATCGCTATTGCCAATGATGTCGATCTCCTTCGTCAGATGAAATCAGCGGGATGCACCACCCTGCTGATAGGATTTGAAAGCATTTCCGAGAAGAATTTGCAGCTGATTAATTCAAACGGATGGAAATTGAAAAAAGCATCCACGTATGCCGATGCCATCAGAACAATACAGTCGTGCGGCATAGGAATCGTCGGGGCTTTCATCATCGGTCTTGACGAGGATACGAAAGAGAGCCTTGATGAGCTCGCGGAATTTATCATAGACAATAATATCTTCATGGCGCAGATATCAATTTTGACGCCATTTCCGGGGACACGTCTGTGTGATCGGCTGATGAGGGAGCGCCGCATTCTTGACCGTCCCTGGTCGGATTATACCGGGATGCAGGTCAATATACAGCCGCGGCTGATGGGTATAGAGGAATTGCAAAAAGGATTTTACAAAATATACCAGAGGATTTACGATAAGGATGTACGGGTTAAAACGCTGAAGCATTTTAAAAGCATTTTTAAAACCTTGAGCTGTACTGTTGAGAACGAGTGAAATAACGGTTGAATACAGGTGTCTATGAATAGATCAATGATAATGGAAAGATTTGTAAACTTCAATAAACCAAAAACCCTCAATCCGGAATTGCTGAAGCAATACGAAGCTGAAACACTGCAGCGATGCAACAGAATGGTCCGCTTCGTAACTATTTTTGTCATTTTTGCCGGAAACCCGGCGTTTCTTTTGCTGGATTATCTTATAGCGAAAAATAATTTCATAAATTTTGTCATCGTTCGCGGGATAATGGTTCTGGGGTGCGTGATAATTTATCTGGTATCAAGGACAAAGCGCGGGATAAAGTATTCCATGTGGCTGGCCGCGGCCACGAGCCTGGTATGCGCCTCGACAATAACCGTGTTAATACACTGGACCGGCGGATCCACCAGCAATTATTATAATGGGCTGCTTATCGTGTTTTTTGCTCTCTGCATCTGGCTCCCCATCACGTTCAGGATGGGCCTCGCCTGCGGGATGATCATTTTCCAAATGTACAATGTTCCCTTTATTGCGACAAACAGCGTGACTGATTGGGTCACTTTCATCAATAACAATTACTTTATCATCGTCATCTTTTTCCTTTCCATCAGTTCCCTGAAATTCTACAATGACATCCGGTTCAATGAATTCAAATCACGGTTCGAAATGCAGCAGGCCAACCAGGACCTGAAGCGGATCACCGACGAACTCGAAGAGACCAACCAGAAGCTTCTCACCCATGACAAGCTTAAAACCGAATTTTTCACCAATGTGAGCCACGAACTGCGGACGCCCCTCACGCTGATTCTTGCGCCCCTCAACACCCTGATCCATGAACGCCAGGATATCGTCCCGTCCGCCATACGGGGCACCCTGTCCATCATGCAGAACAACGGCCTCAGGCTGCTGAAGCAGATCAACAACCTGCTCGATTTCGCCAAGCTTGAGGCGGGACGGATGCGCCTCAACTTCCGGGAGGTGGACCTGATCAAGTTCTGCGAGGATATCGTCGCGGCGGTGCAGCACATGGCGTCGACCCGGGGCCTGAAGCTCTATTTCCAGTACCAGATGGAGGACGGGATACGGGTCATGGTCGATACGGAGCAGTTCGAAAAGGTGGTGATCAATCTTCTCCATAACGCCATCAAGTTTACCGGCGCCGGAGGGCGCATAACCCTCTGCATCGATGACCATGATCACGACGTGGAGCTTGTCGTGGAGGACACCGGCGAGGGGATACCCGAGGATATGCTGGACACCATATTTGACCGTTTTGCCCAGGTGGACGGCTCCTCAACGCGGGCGCAGGAAGGAACGGGGCTGGGACTGTCCCTGGCACGGGAGATCGTGGAGCTTCACGGGGGTTCCATACGGGCGGAGAGCACCCTCGGCAGGGGGTCCCGCTTTATCGTCCAGATACTGAAGGGTGAGCAGCATATAAATGACGATATCCGCGAGCGGCGTAAAACAGAACAGCCGGTGCAGTACAAGAAGCGGGCAAGCGATATTGAAGGGCTCAAGGTCAGCGACGTGGTGAGCAATTACCGCGACCTGCAGCTCATAGACCTGGAAGAGCGGTTTGACCTGGAAACGCATGATCACCGGACCGGGGTCCATGACTATACGATATTGGTGATCGATGATAATCCGGACATCCTGAAGCTGATGCATTTTCTTTTAAAGGATGAATTTGATCTGCTCCTGTGCAATTCCGGCCGGAAGGGACTGGCCCTCCTCCGCGAGAACATGCCCGACCTGGTGATCTGCGACGTGATGATGCCGGAAATGGACGGCTATACCTTCTGCCGCGAAGTAAAGGCCGATCCCTCCTACAAGCACATCCCGATAATCCTGGTCACCGCCCGTGCCGGTTCCGAGATGTTGGTCGCCGGCATCGATTCAGGCGCCAATGATTACGTGGCCAAGCCCTTCGACGCGGATGAGCTCAAGGCGCGGGTGCGGTCGCTCCTGAGAACGCGGACCGTGGAAGAGGCCCTTGCCCTGGCGAACCACAACCTGAAAATCAGGACCGATGACCTGATGGACCGCCAGCGCACGCTCCTCCTGGCCATGGTCAAGTCCCTCGTCTCGACCATTGAGGCTAAGGACAATTATACCAAGGACCATTCTCTGCGCGTGAGCAGGTATTCCCTGGCGATAGCGAGGAAGATGGGATTTGCCGACCACGAACTGAAGGACCTGGAACTGGCGGCGCTGCTCCATGACGTGGGTAAGATCGCGGTCCCCGAGGAGATACTCCACAACACCAAGAAGCTGACCAGCGAAGAGTTCAATCAGATCAAGAACCATCCCGTGAACGGAGCCCTGATCATCAAACCGATCACGGAGTTCAACAACGTGGCATCTATTATAATCGCCCACCACGAGCATTACAATGGTAATGGGTACCCATACGCGCTCTATAAGGATGACATTCCCATCGGCGCCCGCGTCATGGCCATTGCCGATGCCTATGACGCCATGACGTCAGAACGGCCCTACCGTACCGCGCTCTCGCATAACTATACCATGAAGGAGATCGTTCGCTGTTCCGGGACGCAATTCGATCCCGGCATCGTGGACATTTTCCTCGGAATCCATGACGCCTTCGGCGAAATAAGGAACAATGGAACGCGCCTCCCGGTCACCGAGGAGAACTGAACAGACGAATGGGATTTTGCCTATTTCTGTTTTTTTATGGTTGATAACTTGAACGGCACATAGAGCGGGCAGAACCCTATGGCGCTGGTGACGACAAAAATCAGTGCTATGATTCCCAGCACTATCGCGGCGATCCCCGTTATCTGTCCGGTGGCATACAGAACCCCCACAATGACCGCAAGGATTACTCTCGCTATCCTGTCAATACTCCCCATGTTCTTTTTCATGATGCCTGTTCCTCCAGATGGATGTTTAAGTATGTTTTGAAATAATGTAATATTAAAACGGGGGACAGGCAAATTTTTTGGCCGAATTTTTCATTGATTTATTATCACGGCTGGCGTTTATGGAGTAATCATGAATGACAATTCCACCCTGCAGAGGGTATATACCGTAGCGGAGCTGACCCGCAGCATAAAGCGGACCCTGGAGGGACGGGCCGATTTCAATAACCTGTGGGTCAAGGGCGAGATCTTCAACCTGACGGTCCATTCATCCGGCCATATCTATTTCAGCCTCAGGGACAATGAAGCCGTCATCTCCGCGGTTTTTTTCCGGCACGCCAACCGGAACCTTGCCTTCAAGCTGAAGGAAGGGATGAACATCCTCGCCCTCGGCAGCATAACCGTGTACGAAAAGCGGGGAAGCTACCAGATCAACGTGGCCATGGTGAAGCAGGAGGGCCTCGGCGAGCTTCAGAAACGGATCGAGATGCTGAAACAGAAGCTCGCGGCAGAAGGGGTGTTCAGTCCCGACCGGAAGAGGCCGATCCCCTTCCTGCCGCGGCGGCTGGGCGTGGCCACGTCGCCGACGGGCGCCGCGGTGCAGGACATCATCAAGGTCGCCCTGCGGCGGTATCCCACGATCGAGATCATCATAGCCCCGGCCGTTGTCCAGGGCGCGGATGCGCCGGTCTCCATAGCGCGCGCCATCGAGGAACTGAACAGGCCCGAATACCGGATCGACTGCATAATCGCGGGAAGGGGCGGCGGCTCCTTTGAAGACCTCATGCCCTTCAACGAAGAGATCGTGGTGCGGGCTTTTTACAATTCAAGGGTGCCCATCATTTCGGCCGTGGGCCACCAGATAGACCATCCCCTGTGCGATGACGCGGCGGACCTTTTTGCGCCGACCCCCTCCGCTGCGGCCGAGCTCGCCGTTCCCGTGAAGGAAGACCTTGAAGGCGAGGTCGAGTACCTCGCGATACGGGCCTCGAACGCCGTGGGGTCGCTTCTCCGTGAACTTAACACCAGGGTCGAGGGGATACGGTCACGGCGGATTTTCCGGGACCCCTACGAGATCGTTAACCGGAAAGAGCAACTTCTGGGAGACATGCTGAACCAGATGCTCTCCAGCCTGAAGGACAAGGTCTCGTCCGGCACAAGCAGGCTCCTGTCAATCCCCGATATACGTATGATAATCAAAAACCTGATAAATACCAAGAAACATTCCTATATAATGGCCCTCACGACAATGGAGCAGCTTTCACCCATGGCGGTGCTTCAGCGGGGCTATGCCATTGCCATGGATGAGGAAGGCCAGGTCATACGGTCCGTCGACGATAGCGGGGTTGATAGCCTGATACGGCTGCTCCTATCGGATGGGACCTTGCGATGCAGAGTCAATTCAATCGAACGCGGAGGAAGCGATGGAAAAGAAAAAAACAGTTAAGAGCGATGCTGAAAAAACGGAAAAAATAAATTTCGAAAAGGCCCTGCAGCAGCTCGAGGAAATAGCGGAAAAGCTGGAGGACGGGGACCTGGGCCTGGATGAATCGATCAACCAGTTCGAAAAAGGCATGCGCCTGGCGAAGTTCTGCCGTGAAAAGCTCGATGAGGCGGAACGCAAGATCGAAATACTGCAGAAAGGCGCAGACGGCCATGTCAGGAAAAAAGAAGTCGATGTCGATGACGGGACCGGGGAAATAAAAAATGAGGACGATCTGCAGGGGTCGCTGTTATAATCCGGATTTTTCCATCATCAGACTTGTTGTAAAACGTAATAATTATTTAATTTTGCCTCCGCCGCCGAAGGCGGCGGAGCAGAAAATATTAATTTTTAGCAGTTATGCAACAAGTTTATTATGATATTATGAAATATCAGACATAATAAATTTTAAACAAATGGCGGAATTTTGGATACAATCCGCATAGGATTTTTACAATTTAAGAATTTTATAATATATTTAAAATATTTATTGACAGACCTCTTTACTTATTTATTTTTAGTCATTATATTAATAGATCATACGCTATTATGAATGAGGTATGTTATGGATGTCCAACAAACATTAGATTCATTGAAAAATGAAATGAACCAGTTGCGCGATGAGCGCAAAAATAAGCTCTCCATGGTTGTTTTCAGCGGGGATCTGGACAAGCTCCTTGCCGCGTTTATCATAGCCACCGGCGCTGCCGCCATGGGAATGGAAGTTGTGCAGTTTTTTACCTTCTGGGCCACTCCTGCCCTGAGGGATAAAAAAAAGAAAGGAAAGGGAAAAGACCTGTTCGGCAAGATGTTCGGCTTCATGCTTCCCAGGGGGGCCGGCAAGGTAAAACTTTCCAAGATGAACATGGGCGGCATGGGAACCGGGATGATGCAGTATCTCATGAAGCGAAAAAAGGTGGCCTCCCTGCCTGACATGATCGGCCTTGCCGCTGAAATGGGGGTACGCCAGTACATTTGCGAGATGTCCATGGACCTGATGGGGTTCAAGCAGGAAGAGATGATAGACTATCCCGGCAGGGAGTTCGTCGGGGTCGCCAAGTTCCTGGAAGAAGCGGGGGACAGCAAAATCCAGTTGTTCATATAATTGATTCATATAATTGATTGTCATGTCCCCGGCACTACCGCGCCGGGAATGAGAGAAAAAATTGTTGAATTAATTCACTGCGGATGGTATATGCAGATAAACACAAGGAGATTATTATGAGCGATGCAATCAAACCTGATGTCACCATGGATCTGAAAGGTCTGGCGTGCCCGATGCCGGTGGTGAAAGTTAGCCAGCAGATCAAGAAGATGCAGATCGGCCAGATACTCGCCGCCGAAACCACTGATCCGGGCGCTCATGCGGACTTCCCTGCCTGGGCAAAGAGCACCGGTAATGAAATTCTCAGCACCGATAAGAAAGATACTGTCACAACATTCTACATCAAGAAACTTAAATAGCTTTCAGATAAATCCGGGATGCGTAATATATGCATCCCGGTGAAATTACAAATAACCGAGGAACGCAACATGTGGAGCAAGATATTTTATTTTGCCATGGTGCCCATGGTATACGCGGCCTTTGCCGTTTTGATCGGCGGTCTGTTGTTCAAGCTGGGTGTGGTGTTCTTTTCAAAAAAATTTCCCGGCTCCCTGGCGACCTATCCGAAGCGACTCCCCAGGCCCGTCGGGGTGGCCGCTGAAGCCTTCGCGGTGCCCGCGGCATGGAAAAAGGACAAGGTCTTCTGGGTATTCATCATCGCCTATCACGCGGCCTTTGTCTTGCTATTCATCGGCCACCTTGAGCTTATACGGGAATTCAAAGTGCTGCAGATAATTCCCCACGACGTCTTTCTCGGCGCGGGCTCGGTCGGCATCATCCTCATCATCTCGGTTTTGTATTTTCTGTTCCGGAGATTCAAATCTCCCTGGCGCGAAATTTCCGTGCCGGAGGATTTCCTGATCCTGATCCTGCTGTTCCTGACTATGTTGATCGGGAGCCATCTCCACCTTTCGGCACGTTATTACGCGGGCGGCGGCGCCTTCGACATACCGGTGGGAGCTTACCGGGAATACCTGTCGAACCTGGTGGCCTTCAAGCCGGTCGTGCCTTCGGGCATAGCCGATTCGCCCCACTATGTCCTGGTCGTGCTCCATGTTTTTCTCGCAAACCTGGTGCTCATGATGTTCCCCTTCACAAAAATGGTGCACATGGCGTTCGCGTTTCTTTCATTGAACCTCAGGAGGAAGTAGGCCATGGAAAAAGAAAAGGCGATGGAACTGAAACAAATCCTGAAAACGCGGCTGAACAGGCCGATGCGGTACTACATCGACACCTGCACCCGGTGCGGCCTCTGCTATGACACCTGCCATGCCTTTCAGGGCATACCGAAAAAGGAATACTCTCCGGTAGGGAGGGCTGAAGTGGTCCGCAAGCTCTATAAGAAATACACGAGGCCCGGCGGTTTCATCTTCCCCTACGGCACTGACGCGACGAAATTCAGCGATACGGTAATGGATCAGCTGTACGAGGCGGCATGGTCCTGCACCGGTTGCCGGCGCTGCGCGGTCAATTGTCCCTTCGGCATCGACACGGGGCAGATGATGGGCGTGGCCAAGCACCTCCTCATTGCCAACGGCACCGCCCCGGAAGAGCTGGTCATGCTCGCCGACGCGGCCGTTGAGAAAGGGAAGAGCATCGACCAGTTCAAGGAAGGGTACCGTAACGTCATCCGCGACCTGGAAAAGGAGGTGCAGAGGAAACTCAGCCTCCCGGCCTCTGACGGGCTCATTCCCATGGAGAAAAAAGACGCAACCATCCTCTATGTCGGTCTTGCCGGTGCCCATTCGATTGTGAACCCGGCGATCATTTTCAACGCGGCAAAGGAAAATTGGACCCTGAGCTTTTTCGAAGCCGTCAACTTCGGGTTCTTCGCCGGGGACCCCGCAAAGGCAAATTTCATAGCCCAGCGAATTATTAAAGAAGCAACGGCACTGAACGTCAAAGAGGTGGTCGTCGTTGAGTGCGGTACCGCTTTCAGGATTCTCCGGGCCCTCATGGGCAAGCTCCCCTTCAAGGTCACGAGCATTGTCGAGCTGATACACCGGTACCTGAAGGAGGGAAGGATAAAACTAAAGGAAGGCGCGGTCTCCGACGCGGTCACCTACCATGACCCGTGCCAGCTGGGAAGAAACGGCGGCGTCTATGACGAACCCCGCGAAGTCATACGGAAGATCGTCACCGATTACCGCGAAATGTCGCCGACAAGGGAGCAGAACTGGTGCTGCGGGGGCGGCGGCGGACTGGTGGCCCTGGACAACGAGGAATTCAGGATAAAAACAGGGAAACCGAAAAAAGAACAGATCGTCGCGACGGGCGCGAAAATAGTGGTCACGGCCTGCGAGAACTGCGTTTCCCAGCTGAAAACCATCCAGAGCGGTTACGGCCTGGACGTGGAGGTAAAATATCTGACCGAGCTGGTGTGCGAGAATATTATTGTGTGAACGGCTTGGGCAAAAACCGCCTGAAGGGTTTTGCCGGGGGAAATCTTGTTTTTTGATTGTAATGAATCGGGCCGTGTATGATACTAGGCGCCGGATATGCCGCTGCTGCTGTCCGGCGATTATATTTTAAAGGTGCGCAAACAATGAAAAAGCTCCTGATGGCGTGTGTGATCCTGTCCCTGATGACCGGCTGTTCAAGGTCTAAGGCCATACAATTCTGCGAAGGCGTTTCGCCGGAGGGTAAAGGGGTCAACTGCGGCACCAAATTCGAGGACGGCGAACTGACGGCAGTCATCAACAGCGAAGAGCCATTCGGGGTTAAGACCATCACGGTACAGGTGTATGAAAAGAAGGGCGGAACAACCGAGAAGATAGACACCCTGACCGTGGACGTGAAGCCCGACAGGCAGAGTGCGTCGGTGAACCTCGCCTTTTATGCCGGCGGCACGTACCTTGTCAGGGCAAGCAGGAGGGAAACCAGCATCGGCAGCGCGGAAATAACTATCGAGGAGCGCTGAAGGGGCTCACTCCTGCCTTTCTGTTTCAGCCTCTTTTTTTCGCTTCATCTCCTCCCGGTAGAACACCAGGATCAGCAGAAAAGCCCCCACCACGATGGATGAATCCGCCACATTGAAGGAAGGCCAGCGGTATACGCCGTCGACGCCGACGGAAATGAAATCGACGACCCCGGGACGGCCCGGAACGAGGCGGTCGATGATGTTGCCGACGGCGCCCGACACGATCAGGGACATCGACGTGCTGAACAGCAGCGACTTGTTCTTCTCAAAAAAGTAATAGATGATCATCAGAGCAAGCACGATGATGGACACGATAAGGAAGAGGTTTTTGTGTCCCTGCAGTATCCCGAACACGCCGCCCTCGTTGTATACCAGGGCTACCCTCAGGAAGCCGTTCAGGAAATCGGAGCGGTCGCCGAACCCGTAGTTCTGCACGATAAAGTACTTTGACACGACGTCCAGAGCCAGGATCGCCGTTATGATCCCCAGGGGGAGCAGATATGCCTGTACGTGTTCACGTTTCATGTTATTTCATCGCCTTTATGATGTCGGTGCAGCGCTTGCACAGTTCAGGATGATCCGGGTCGCTGCCGATGGCCTCAAAATAGTTCCAGCAGCGGACGCATTTTTTCCCGCCGGTTTTCTTGATGGATACCGAGGCGTTTTCGTAGTCCCGCATCCCGGCCTGTTTATCCGAAGTCACGGTTACGGAGGCGACCTGGAAGAACCGGGTGAGCTCAGGGCCCATGGAGGCCATCATCTGCTTCGTCTTCCCGTCTTTGACGAATATGGTTATATCGGCCTCGAGGGACGATTTCAGCATCTTGTCCTTGCGGCATGCCTCAAGCTCCTTGAGGACGTCGTTCTTGATGTTTACCAGCCCCTCGATTTTTTCTTCAATATCCGGATTGTTGAACCGGTCGTCGAGCCGGTAGTACCGCTCCGTGTGTATCGACCCCGGCTTCTTGATGAACTGCCAGATCTCCTCCATGGTGAAGCAGAGGATCGGCGCCATGAGGCGCGCAAGGGAATTCAGAAGCTCGTTCTGCACGGTCTGGTTAGCCCGGCGCTTTTTTGAATCGGGCAGTTCCACGTAGAGAATGTCCTTTGAAATGTCGAAGTATATCGAGGAAAGCTCCACGGCGCAGAAGTTGAGCAGCTTCCGGTACACCAGGTGGAACTCGAACTTCTCGTAATGTTCGATGATCCGGGCGGAAAGGGCGTACAGCTTGTGCAGGAGCCACTTGTCCAGGTCGGAGAGCTCCTCGTAGGGGACCGCCTTGTCCGGCGTGAAGTCCGACAGGTTGCCGATGATGAACTTGAAGGTGTTGCGAAAACGCCGGTAGGAGTCGGCAATCTGCTTCATCATCTGCATGCCGATGCTCACGTCGTTCCGGTAGTCCTCGGAGGAGACCCACATCCGTATGATGTCGGCGCCGTATTCCTTGATCAGGGTTTCCGGCGCGATGACGTTCCCCTGGGTCTTGCTCATCGCTTTGCCCTGCTCGTCGAGCATGAAGCCGTGGGTGAGGACGGTGTTGTAGGGTGCGCGTCCCCGGAGCGCCATGGCAGGCCAGAACGAGGACTGGAACCAGCCGCGGTGCTGGTCGCTTCCCTCGAGGTAGAGGTCGGCCGGCCACCGGTGGTCCTTCCAGTTGTCCAGGACCGCGAAATGTGACACGCCGGAATCAAACCAGACGTCAAGGATGTCATACTCCTTCACGAAGGTGTCATTGCCGCATTTGCATTTCGTGCCGGCCGGGACCAGGTCCCTGATATCGTCGGTAAACCAGGCATCGATCCCTTTCTTCCGGGATATGTCGCCGAAGAGTTTCACGCTTTCGGCGCTCATCAGGTTTTGCCCGCACTTCTCGCAGCGGAACGACGGGATCGGCACGCCCCAGGAGCGCTGGCGCGAGAGGCACCAGTCAGGCCTGGTTTCCACCATGCCAAGGAACCGGGACTGTCCCCAGGAAGGGATCCACTCGGTCTTGTTGACGTTTTCTATACCCTTTTTCCTCAGGTCGTCATGGTCTATGTTCAGGAACCACTGTTCCGTGGCCCGGTAGATCAGCGGCTTCTTGCAGCGCCAGCAGTGGGGATAGGAGTGGTCGATCTTTTCGCTCTTGATGAGCACCTTCTTTTCCCTGAGGAGGTCCACGATGGGATCGTTCGCGTCAAAGACGTTGACGCCTTTCATCTCCGGGTAGTCGGCGGTGAAGCGCCCCCGTTCGTCCACGGGGCAGTACACGTCAAGGCCGTATTCAAGGCCCACGATGTAGTCTTCGTGGCCGTGGCCGGGGGCCGTGTGGACGATGCCGGTTCCGGCGTCGAGGGTGACATGGGTCCCGAAGATGACCTTCGATTCACGGTCTATGAAGGGATGGTACACCGTGAGCTTCCTGACATCCTCGCCGGGGATGGCGATCTCGCCGTCCTTTTCCCTGCCGACGGCTGCTTCGATCTGGAATATCAGGCCTTTGGCGACGATGTAGTACTCGTCGCCGAATTTGACCGCCGTATACTGGTATTCGGGATGGAAGCTCACCGCCAGGTTGGCGGGAAGGGTCCACGGCGTCGTGGTCCAGATTACGACGAAGGTCTTGTCCGGGTCAACGCCCGGCACCTTCATCGTCGACGGATCGACCTTGAATTTCACGAAGATCGCCGGGGACGAATGATCGGCGTATTCAACCTCGGCCTCGGCCAGGGCGGTCACGCAGGTGGGGCACCAGTAGATCGGCTTCTTGCTCCGGTAGATGTATCCCTTTTCCAGTATCTTGCCGAAGGTCTCCACGATGGTGGCCTCATAGTCCCTGGTCATGGTCTTGTAGGGATTTTCATAGTCGCCGAAAACGCCGAGGCGCTTGAATTCCTCCATCTGGATCTTCACGAATTTTTCCGCGAAATTGCGGCACAGGTCCCGTATCTCCTCCTTGGGCATGGTTTCGGCCTTCGCCCCGAGGTCCCGCATGACATTGTGTTCAATGGGGAGACCGTGGCAGTCCCATCCCGGGACATAGGGGGACTTGAAACCCATCATGGTTTTATGCTTCACGATAATGTCTTTCAGGATCTTGTTCAGGGCGTGGCCAAGGTGGATATGGCCATTGGCGTAGGGAGGCCCGTCATGGAGAATGTAGAGATCATCGTCCTTGCGGGACTCGAGTATGCGGTTATAGATGTTTTCCTTTTCCCAGAGCCTGAGTATTTCAGGCTCCCGCTGAGGCAGGTTTGCCTTCATGGGAAAATCAGTGGTCGGCAGGTTGACAGTCTTTGAATAATCCATTGCGTCCTCGATGTAATATAGCGCCTCCGTAGAAAGGTTATAGGGAGATCATATATTACTGTAAAATAATAATCAGAAACACAATCAGGGAGGGGTTTTGTCAATGTTTTTTTTGGATCCTCCCGCCGCGGCGGGAACGGCTAGTGCGCGCAGCCGATGTCAAGATCGCTGAACATTTTTTCAAGCACGGCCCGCAGATCGGTCTGCTCCCAGTTGTCCACCAGGGTTCCCCTGCTGTTGTAAAAGGCCCCGCCGTTATAATAGACCACGGCCCAGAAGGCGGTATCGCTGCAGGAGAAATAGCGGGCGGCTATGGAGCCCTTGATGATGAGATTGTGCCACGGCTTCACCAGGGCGTAGACCTGTCCGTCAGGCAGGCCGATATATGAGCGGATGGAGCTGATCAGCGACATGTCGGCCTTCGAGGTGTCGGTCAGGGCCGCGAGGGTGTTGAAGGTGCCGGTAATTTTGTACCATTCCCTTCCCTGCCTGTCGGTGACGGTCTCAGTTGCGAGGCGGGTCCCTTTTCGAACGTCGAAGTGGAATTCCCGCTTGCACTGTTCCCAGGTATACCCGTCCTGGTGCTGATGGCTCGACCAGAATATTATCTTCTGATCAAGTTCCGGGAGCATGAGGAGTGATGAATCCTTGAAGTTGCGTGCATCGTCCGGTTTCCCTGAGGGGTCTTTCAGGATAAACCCCCTCCCCAGTTCTCCCTTATCGTCCAGGATGATATATACGCCGAACCAGGCGTCCTTGAACTTGCAGGTGGGATCGAGGAAGTTCGACACGTCTTTGATCGATTCCGGCGACAGTTTCTCGAAGTTGCCCACGGTATACGCGTTATAGGACTTTATTTCGACCGTACCGTCAGACACATCATGCAGCATCCTGTCGAAGGATATGATAAAGGGCTCACGGTACATTCCCCGGGGTACACCGTTTAACCGTAGATGTATGCCCTGTTTTTCCAGGTTGACGTTCTTGAAGAGACGGACCAGGTCAGCGGTGGTGCATGAAATGGAAAAAGCCAGGACGGCTGTGATAATGCCCTTGGTGTAACGCATAGTATCTCCAGATTGTGTTATAGGTATAGCATCCTTGACGTACGTTGTGTCCTGCTTTGTATGGCCTGCAATAGTAACCGGCGCGGGGCATGGATGACAACAAGTTTTTTTGCCCGCGTCAGCCCCGTGTAGAGTATTTCCGTTGTCAGGAGCCTTTCCGGCGTCCCGTCGGGAAGGGCAAGGAAGACGCTGCCGTATTCTGAGCCCTGGCTCTTGTGCACCGTTATGGCGAAGGAAGGCTCGAAAGCAGGGAGTGACTCCACCGGGAAGAGCCTGATCCCGTCCATCCGGGCGAAGGCCCCGGAATACCGGCCGCCGGCTCCCTTCAGGATCACTCCCACCTCTCCGTTAAAAAGCCCCTTGTCGTAATCGTTCTCCGTTATAATGACCGGAGCCCCGGAAAATACGCTGTCCCTTCCGGAAGGATCAAAGATATCTCCCAGTTTTTCCATAAGATAGGCATTAATCCCCGTTGTACCGGAAAGGCCCCCCCTGAGGGGCGAAAGAATACGCGCTTCGTCGAGACGGGCCAGTATCTCTCGTATCGCTCCGGCAGTTGACGGGTCTTCCGGATTAAGATCTGATCCGGAAATCCCCCCTATGAGAGACCGGTATGAACCGCCGCCCTCGCGGTCAGATGTATAGTGCCGGGCGGCCCAGGAGGAAAGGATATGGCGCAGGTCGCGGATGCCGTTTTCTCCGCCCGGTTCGGGGCTGGCCAGCCAGACCCCGCACGCGGGCAGGGGACCCTTCCGGTCCCATTCAGGTATCAGGTCCAGTACCGACGGGTCCTGCCGGTTGATCCCTTCGGCAATGGCCTTGATGCGTTCCTCCGACCGATAACTTTCATGGAGGATGACCACCCTGTCGGTGAGCCCCGGTGCCTCGCCGCGGCGCTCCTCACGGGGAACCGGGTAGTCCGCATCGGGGAACAGGCGCCGTACGGCGGCAGCCATTGAAGGCGAAAAAGACATGGCATGGTCTCCCGGTATGAGGTCGGCCAGGACGGCGCCGGCCTCGACGGAGGGGAGCTGGTTCCGGTCCCCGAGCATGACCAGACAGGCCTTTTCATCAAGGGCTTCAAAGAGCCTCCCCAGGAGGACGATGTCGATCATGGATGCTTCGTCGATTACGACGAGGTCTGCCGGAACGGGGTTGTTCACATCGTGAAGGTAATCGTTGCGGGAAGGGCTGTACCGAAGGAGGCGGTGCAGGGTTTCGCCCTGCAGACAAGCAAGGGACCTGTCGCGGCGGTCCCCTCCGGCGATGGAGGCTATTCCCCGCTGGATGGAATCGGTCAGCTTCTGTGCCGCGCGGCCCGTGGGCGCGGCAATTCGTATCCTGTCAGGTTTAACGCCGAGGCGCACCGCGATGCGGAGAAGGGAGAGGACGATGAAGGTCTTTCCCGTTCCGGGACCGCCGGATATGAGGACGAAATTTTTCAGGGCGGGCAGGACGACCCCGAGTTTCTGGCCGTCGTTGAGCAGGACCGGCGCGCCCTTCAGACATACCGGTTTTTCATGGAGGACTTCGTTGAGGGAACGTGACAGGGCTTCCGGATCAACCCGGAATCCCGATTCTCGGGAGAGCAGCGCTGAAAGGGCTTCCCTGGTGGACCTCTCCGCCGCATGATATTTGTGGAAATAAAGAAACTGGTCTTCGCCGGCCTTGACCAGTACCAGGGGCTTGAACGCTTCCCCGGTGTCCTCGAAGAGGGCGGGTGACGATTCGTCCCTGACATGCACCAGGGAGGCATAGGTGCCGATAGACCCGAGGATCGCCCTGACCATGGCCCCTGTTGTACCGCCGCAGAGCGGTTTCAATTTCATCTGCAGCGATTCCGGCGAGAGCTTCAGGCACACGCTGCCTTCGGCGAGGGCGGAGAACAGGGCCATGAGGATGAGATGAAGGGCGGTGTCCCGGATCCCCGAGATCTGCACCAGGTCGCGAATGGTCTGGTAGTCAATGGTCGGCAGGCCGAGCTTTTCAACCGCAGCCCGGTAGATTGACTTCAACTCGGGTGGATCCGATTCCGACAGGACGGAGAGATCCAGGAGGAGTTTCAATGATACTTCGTTCACGGCGGTTTCCGGTCAGTTCACAGGATGGTCCGCCACCGGGGCGGAACCCTCTGATAACGCCATGAAAATGTCCGCGCGTCAATATTTATTAATTTTTTCTTGCATAATTCCTGTGAACGCGGCAATGATACTAAACCTGTTGCAGAACGGTATATCGGGTGCTGTCTCTTTAGTCCTACCCCCTCAACCCCCCGGAGGGGGGCTTGCTAAATCGAGTTAAACCAAAAAGTCTTCCTCCGGGGGATTGAAGGGGCCATAGACATACCGGGGTACACCGGCAATTATCCAACATCCCGTTTTCCCCGGGTTTTTGTAATGGTGAGGTGTTTATGAAAACCATAGCGATCATAGGAACCGGCCTCATGGGGACCGATATAGCCTGCGCGTCAGCCATGGCCGGCTTCGAGGTGTTGCTCTACGATATAGATAAGGAACGGGCGGAGCAGGCCCTGGGGCGCCTGAAGGACCGGTTCAAGCGGTACGTTCATACAGGCAGGATTGACCAGGGCAAGGCTGATGCCTTTATGAGGCATTTTTGCCTCTGCACTACCCTGGAAGAAGTCAGGGAAGCCCTGATCGTGATCGAGTGCGCCTTTGAAGAGATCCATGTGAAGCAGCAGATATTCCGCGACCTAGACCGGATATGCCGCGCCGACGCCGTGCTGGCGTCCAACACGTCATCCATTTCAATAACGGAAATAGCTTCAGCCACGAAACGGCCCGAGTCGGTCATCGGCCTTCACTTTCTCAACCCGGCCCATGTCATGAAGCTGGTCGAGATCATTCCCGGCATCGCCACCACCCGTGAAACGGTTGAAACCGCCAAGACCTTCGTGAAGAAACTGGGGAAGGTCAATGTCGAATCAAAGGATTATCCCGGCTTCCTGCTGAACCGGATGCTGGTTCCCCTCATCAATGAGGCCATCTATCTTCTCTACGAGGATGCCGGCACCGCGGAATCAATAGACCGGGTCATGAAGGTGGGCCTCAACTTTCCCATGGGCCCCCTCGCCCTTGCCGACATGATCGGCCTCGACGTCCTGCTTGCCGTCATTGAGGAGATGCACCGGGGTTATTCCGATTCGAAGTACCGCCCCTGTCCCCTCCTCAAGAAATACGTCGCCGCTGGATACCTGGGGAAGAAATCGGGGAGGGGTTTTTTCATTTACAATGATTGATCCGTGAGCCGCCCCTCCGGGAATTTTAACGAGAACCTTTTCATCCAACGGCCTGTCTATATATGAAGATCCTTTCCTGCGAGGTGCCTGATGAAAAAGCTGAAGCGCGCCGCTCTCATTCTTTCAGTTGTTTTTACGCTGCCCCTGTATGATCACCTGTCCCCGGCCGGCACCCTGGCGGCGGACGGCCGGTCACGGGGCCCGGCATATGCGGTCCCGGGGAAATTCGATTCCTATGCCGAGGCGTGGAAAACCGTGAAGGGGTTTGACGAAAAGGGCAGGCCCCGCTCGGCACTGGAGGGCGTGGAGAATATCCTGGCCCGGGCGAAAAAAGAGCGCAATTCGCCGCAGATCGTCAAGGCCCAGATGCACCGGGTCAAGTACATCATGGCCATCGGTGAAAAGGAGCACCCGGACATCATCCGCATGCTGGAACAGGAAATGTCCGCTGCCGCTTTCCCGGAAAAGCAGATACTGCGGTCCCTCTTGGCCGAGGTCTACTGGAATTATTTTTCCGCTCACCGCTGGACCTTTTACAACAGGACGGACACCGCCGGCCTCAAAGAGGAGGATGTCTCCACCTGGAGCCTCGGTAAAATCATGGAGCGGATCATCGCCCTTCACCGGGGGGCCCTCGAGGGGTCGGATGAGCTTAAGAAAATCCCCCTGGACCTCATGAACGACATACTCGTCCGGGGAACCGCGCCGCGGGAATACCGGCCCACCCTGTATGATTTTCTGGCACACCGGGCCGTTGATTTTTTCATGATCGACGAGAACCAGCTCACCAGGCCGGCCTATGATTATGAGATCGACAGCGCCGGCTATTTCGGATCCGCGGAGGATTTCGCCGGGATGAAGGTGACGGCGAGAGATGCCACGTCCCTGCGCTACAATGCCATGGTCATCCTCCAGGACCTCACCCGGTTCCACCTCAAGGATGCGCCGGCGGATCCGTCGGCCCTGGTGGACGTGGAGTTGAAGCGGCTGCAGTTTGCGGATGACAAGGCAATCCTTCCTGAAAAAGATTCCCTGTATATCAACGCGCTGCGGGCCCTAGAGAAAAGGTTTATGGCCCACCGATCGTCCGCACTGGTTTCTTACGAAATAGCCCGGTGGTACCGGGCCAGGGGACAGGAATGGAAGGAGGGGGACCCCTCTGACCACCAGTGGTCGATCGTCAAGTCGGTAGACATAGCCAGAGATGTCCTGAAGCGTTTTCCCGATTCCGAGGGCGCCCTGCTGTGCAGGCCCCTCACGGTCATCGACAAGAGCCTTTCCCTCATGACCGAAAAGGTCAACGTGCCGCGCCGGCCCTTCAGGGCCCTGGTAAAATACAAAAACCTGAACCGGATCTATTTCAGGGCCGTGCCGCTGACGGAGGAAGAGTTTGAATACCTCAATGCCAGCTATGAATCTGTCAATGCCAAGCTGGACCGGCTCCGTAACATGAAGGCCCTCCAGGAATGGGACAGCGCCCTTCCGGATGACGGAGACCTCCGGGACCATGCCGTGGAGGTGCGGGTGCCGCCCCTTGAGGAGGGATACTACGCGATCCTGGCCGGCACGGACAGGAGCTTTTCCTACAATAAAAACGCCGCCGCCTACATGGCCACCGCGGTGTCGAACCTGAGCTTCGTGCACCGCGTGTCCCTTAAGGAAGGCGCGGTTTTTTATGTCCTGGACCGGTCCACCGGCGAGCCCCTCCGGGACGTGAGCGCAACCATAACGGAACGCTCCTATGATTATACCAAGAGCCGATACGTAACCAGCGCTGTGGCAAAGCTGGTTTCTGACAACAACGGCCGCGTGGTGTTCCCCATGGGCGGCAAGGACCGTTATTACAGCACGCTGGGCATCATTCTCCGGAAGGGCAGCGACCGCCTGAGCTCCGAGTTTTACAGCTATGCCTACGGCCAGGGGGGGAGGAACCCGCAGCAGAGCTATTTCTTCACCGACCGCTCGATCTACCGTCCGGGCCAGACCATTTATTTCAAGGGAATATTGCTCACGCTGGATACGGACCGGCATTATAAAATCATGCCGGACCAGGACACGACGGTTGAGCTCTACGATTACAACAACCAGAAGGTCGGCAGCGCACGCCTCAGGTCGAACCGGTACGGCACGGTCAGCGGGAGCTTTACCGCGCCGTCGGGGGTCCTGACCGGCCAGATGACCATCAGGAACGGCTCCGGTTCGGCGGTCATCAGGGTCGAGGAGTACAAGCGTCCCCGGTTCGAGGCAGGCTTCGAGCCGGTGAAGGGCAACTACCGCCTGGGAGAAAGGATTTCCGTGAAGGGATTCGCGCGCTCCTACGCCGGAGCGCCGGTGTCCGACGCGGCGGTAAAATACACGGTCGTGCGCAGGATCTGGTTCATGTACCGGTGGTGGGGATGGTATTACTGGCATTACAACGGCAAGGAAACGGTCATGAAAAAAGGCGAAATCAAAACGGACGCCGGCGGCGCCTTTACCGTTGATTTCGAGGCGCTGCCCGATAAGGGCATCCCCCCGTCGGAACAGCCGGCCTTTTACTACGAGGTGCGCGCTGACGTGACCGATATCAACGGCGAGACCCATGGAGCCAATGCCGCCGTCAGGGCCGGCTACACCGCCCTCATCGTCGATATCCCGAACCTTCCCGGCATCGTTGATACGACCGGGGCCCTTGAACTGGAGCTGAGCACCGTCAATTTCAGCGGTGAACCGGTCCCGGTCAGGGGCACGCTTTCCATGTACCGGATGAAGGAGCCGGAGCGGCTCCTTCGCTCCCGCCTCTGGGAGAAGCCGGACCGCTTTGTCATGACGAAGGAGGAATATGTCAGGAATTTTCCCAATGATATATATAAGGATGAGGACGACGCCCAGGCCCGGGGGGTTGAAAAGAAATATTACAGCGTTCCTTTTGACACCGGGCGGACAAAGAAAATAGCCGTCGGCGCCATCGGTTCATGGCCTGACGGGGAATACCGGGTGGAAATTGAAACAACCGATGCCTACGGGGAACGGATCCAGTACCAGCGGCAGGTCTCTCTGTATGCGCCGAAAAATGGCGCCGTCTCGCGGAAGGCCTATGTTTCGATAACGCCCCTTGCCACTACCGTGGAGCCGGGCAACAACTGCAGTTTTCTGCTGGCCTCGGCCGCGGACAACGCCTTTCTTATCTTCGATATTGTGAGGAAGGGCTCCGTTACAGAACAGAAGCTGGTAAAGCTTGACGGGAGCAAGAAGATCGTCGCTGTCCCGGTCGGGGAGGAGGACCGGGGCAACCTCCACTACCGCTATGCCTTTATCAGGGACAACCGCCTTTTCACCGGCACCGGCACCATCAATGTCCCCTGGACCAATAAAAACCTGAAGGCGGAGTTCATGACCTTCCGCAACAGGCTGAACCCCGGGGAAAAGGACGAATGGCGCATCAAGCTCACCGGCCCGAAGGGCGAGATGGCCGCGGCGGAACTGGCCGCATCCCTGTATGACGCGTCCCTCGACGCCCTGTATCCACACTCCTGGTCCTTCAATGTGAACCCCTATTTCTACAACTATGAATACTGGCACAGCAATTCCACCTTCGCGACGGAACAGTCCCGGCTGGCCGCCAATGACTGGAACGAGTATTACCCGTCCTACAGCCGGTACCATGACTACCTGAACCTTTTCGGCGTCTATTTCTTCAGCAGGGGAAAGGGGTACCGGTACTACAAGGCCGGCGCCAAAAAGGACAGGGACTATTCCATGGCGGCGGATGAGTTGGAGGAAACCGCCTCTGACAAGAAGGAGGCCGCCCCTGAAGCGGCAAAACGGAAGGCAGCGCCGGCGCCGCCCGAACCGGGCCAGGACAGGGAACAATCAAGAAGCGAAGCGGGGAAGAAGGAAACCGGCGAGGCCGCGGTGCAGATACGGAAGAACCTGAACGAAACCGCCTTCTTCTATCCCCACCTGATGACCAACGAGAAGGGCGAGGTGATCGTGTCCTTTACCGCTCCGGAGGCCCTGACCAGGTGGAAGGTCCTGGGCTTTGCCCACACGAAGGACCTTAAATCGGTCGTTTTTTCCAACGAGCTGGTGACCCAGAAAGAGCTGATGGTGACCCCCAACGTGCCGCGGTTCCTCCGGGAAGGCGACGAGGTCTTTATAAGCTCGAAGATATCCAACATGACGGACCGGAAGCTTTCCGGCACGGCGGAGCTCATGCTTTTTGACGCGGCTACCATGAAGCCACTGGACCGGGAGCTTTCGAATGATGACAGGTCCGCCGGCTTTACCGTGCAGGAAAAAGGGAACGCGGCGGTGACCTGGCGGATACGCATACCGAAATCGGTGGAGGCCGTGACCTGGAGGATCGTGGCCAGGGCGGGGAGCTTCAGCGACGGCGAGGAATCGACCCTGCCGGTCCTGTCGAACCGGATGATGGTGACGGAATCCCTGCCGCTCCCGGTCAGGGGGAAGCAGACGAAGAATTTCAACTTCGCCAGGCTCGTCAATTCGAAATCATCGAGCACCCTTTCCCATTACCGTCTGACCCTGGAGTTCACGTCGAACCCGGCCTGGTACGCGGTGCAGGCGCTTCCCTATCTGATGGAATTTCCCCATGAATGTTCGGAACAGGTTTTCAGCCGCTTCTATTCCAACGGCCTGGCGTCCCACATTGTCAATTCCAGCCCGAAGATCAGGGCCGTCTTCGACCGGTGGAAGAACAGCGACGCACTCCTGTCCAATCTGCAGAAAAACGAGGAGCTCAAGTCGGTGGTGCTGCAGGAGACGCCGTGGCTCCTGAACGGCCGGAACGAGGAGCAGAACAAGAAACGCGTCGCCCTCCTCTTCGACCTGAACCGGATGTCCAGGGAGCTCGACCGGGCCTTTTCCAAGCTCAGGCAGATGCAGGGGGCCAACGGCGGCTGGCCCTGGTTCACGGGTCTCCCCGAGAGCTGGTACATCACCCAGCATATCCTGGCCGGTCTTGCCAAGCTCAATGCCCTCGGCGTGGTGAGCGCATCAAAGGATAACATATCCGCCATGACCTCAAAGGCGGTGGCTTTTATCGACGGGGAAATGAAGCGCGACTATGATTATCTGATCCGGCACAAGATCAACCTCAAGCAGAAGAATATCGGCCATATCCAGTACCATTACCTGTACACGCGGAGCTTTTTCAGGGATCAGGAGATACCGAAATCGTGCCGGGAAGCCTTCAATTACTGGAAGGGACAGGCTGCGAAATACTGGCCCCAGGAAGGGCCCTATGCCAAGGGGCTTGCCGCCATCGCTCTCCACCGCTTCGGCGTCGTGAAGACCGCCCGGGAGATCATTGAGTCCCTGAGGGAAAACGCCATCTATAATGAAGAGATGGGGATGTACTGGAAGGAGAACGTGGGCGGCTACTGGTGGTACCAGGCCCCCCTCGAGACCCAGGCGCTCCTGATCGAGGCCTTCAGCGAGGTTGCCGGGGACCGCGCGGCGGTCGACGACATGCGGACCTGGCTCGTCAAGATGAAGCAGGTCCAGCACTGGGGAACCACCAAGGCGACCACCGACGCCTGCTATGCCCTCCTCATGGGAGGCTCGGACTGGCTGGGAAACGACAGGGTGGCGGAGATACTGCTCAATGACCGGAAGGTTGACCCGGCCGCCATGGGGGCGACGGCCGAGGCGGGCACCGGCTATTTCAAGGTCAGCTGGAACAGGGACGGGATCGCGCCGGAGATGGGGAAGGTGAAGGTTGTCAATCCCAACAGCAACCCCGCCTGGGGGGCCCTCTACTGGCAGTATTTCGAGCAAATGGATAAAATTACCCCCCATGAAACGCCGTTGAAGCTCGAGAAGAAGTTTTTCATCGTTACGTCAACGGACCGGGGGCCGGTGCTGGAGCCGGTGACCGGAAGCACGAAACTCAAGCCCGGTGACAGGCTGAAGGTGCGCATCATTCTGAGGGTTGACCGCGACATGGATTACGTCCACATGAAGGACCTCCGCGCCGCCGGCACGGAGCCGGAGAACGTGCTGTCGCGGCGCCGGCACCAGGACGGCCTCTGGTATTATGAAAGCACCAAGGACACGGCCACGCACTTTTTCATTGAGCGGCTTCCGAAGGGGACCTTCGTGTTCGAGTATCCCCTCGTGGTCAGCCTGAAGGGCGATTTTTCCGCCGGCATAACCACCATACAGTGCATGTACGCCCCGGAATTCACCTCCCATTCGGAAGGTTCGCGGTTACGGGTGGAATAATCAGATGTGGCTGTCGGGGTTGTCGGCAATGAACCGGCAGAATTCGTCCATGATGACCTCCGGGGCGCCGGAATGCTCCATCATGAGGTTTCTGATGATGATGTAGGAGTCGAGGTCCAGTTTCATGAGACGAACCGCGGTACCCGTTGACCCGGAGCGCACCACCTGGCCCGGCAGGAGAAGGGTCCTGTGGATATCGGGACCGTCGAGGAGCATTTCCACGCCGACCAGGGCATTGTTCGGCAGTGTTTCCGGTATGTCGATGAACATTCCCTGGAGGCAGATGTTCAGGACGGTCCCCTGGATGGGCCTGTTATTGAAGCGGATGATGGAGTCAATGGTAAAGGGGACCCTCGTAAATATCCTTCGTTCCATGGTCATGGCAACCGTTCCTTGCATCACTCCGCGGTCTTTTGTTGCTAACTGTATGTCCGGCGGGAAGAAAAAGCAAGCACATTCGTGTGGGGAATTTTCCTTGCTATTTTTTTATTCCATTATACATTTGAGGTATACCCCCATGAAAATCGCAGTATACATAATGGCCGGGCTCCTTGCCGTCTCAGCCGCCTGCTGCGCCGGAAAAAAAAAGAAGGGCACGGCAGTGACCCCGGAGCCTGCGCGCACGGCCGTCTGGGACGACGAGTCCCGCGACCAATGCCTGAGGGCCATCAGGCGGGCCAGGACCGACGCCCGGAACGGGTATTACCGCATGTACGTGTTCGGACCGGACCGGTACGATGAGAAGTTTGCACGGTTCCTCGGCGAATACCTGAAGACCAGGCACGGCATAGATCTCGTGGTCTTCGGCTCCGGCAACCGTGAGCGGAGCAAATGCTACAGCAACGAAATGGACAAGATCATCCTCAATACCTTCGGCCCTGACGTTCTGGCCGGGGCGGAACAGGAGGCCCGGGAGCTCTTCAATTCCCGGAAATAATCGAACCAGGAGGTACCTCATGGTTGGAAGACCCGTCTATCTGCTACTCTCATTCCTTTTCATGTTCAGTGTTTTAAATTTTGCTAAAGAGACAAATTCAAAACAGAGGGGAGGTGCTGTTATGGGCACTATTTCGGTTACCAGCACGGCGTTCAAGGAGGGAGGGATGATCCCCCGGAAGTATACCTGCGATGACCGGGACCTCTCCCCGCAGATTGCCTGGACCGGCGTCCCCGCCGGCGCCAAAAGCATCGCGCTCATCTGCGATGATCCTGACGCGCCGGTAGGGACATGGGTCCACTGGGTCATGTTCAACATTCCCGCAACGGTGAAGGAACTTCCGGAGGGAGCGGCGACACCGGCGGGGGCCAAGCTGGGCATCAATGATTTCCGCAAGCTTCCCTACGGCGGTCCCTGTCCGCCGGGAGGCACGCACCGGTATTTCTTCAAAGTCTATGCCCTTGATGCCATCCTTACCCTGAAGGAAGGAGCGTCCAAGGCCGAACTCCTGAAGGCCATGGAAGGGCACGTCCTGGCCCAGGGCCAGCTCATGGGGAAATACAAGCGAAGCTAGGGCCATCGCATTTATTGCTGCTTTGCGCCCGGCGGATTCAGGAAGGGTGGGCGTCAATAAGGCCGCCCCGCCCGGAAGCATCCCGGCCTGCAGTGTCTCCTTCGACCCCGGTACGCCGTACCTGGTGCGCACGGAGGCCATCTGCGTCGTTGCCGGGATCGCGTTTGTCGCCAGGCTCTCCTGCCTCATGAAGATCATACGGTCGATATACCGGGCAATGGGGATAATCCCGCAGGTTGCGGCCCTGTCGGGCAGAGAATACAAAAAGCCCCTATGGTTCCATGGGGGCTTTCCCGTTTGCAAAAATATATGAATATTATCGGCGATTCTTTCTTATGGCCAGATTATAAGCCTGCTCGATCTCATGCCTTCCCAGGGTAAAATCGAAAT
>CALMRZ010000011.1 GCA_937872225.1 uncultured Spirochaetota bacterium | reverse complement strand
GTTTCAATCCACGCGCCCGCATGGGGCGCGACTGCATATGCACTAACTGCTGAAAGAATCAGCAGTTAGCTATCTAAATGCGCTAAACTATCTCATATTCATACTTTGTTTTCAAAGAGCTATTGATCAGTTATCCGTTCTATTGAAGGATCTATTCCGCTAAACCCTAGGGAAATTACGACATCTTGATGTTAGCGCTAAACAATAAGCGGCTCATCAAGCTCCACTGGCGCATTAACTCCATGGTGCTCAACGCGATGTTTCCAATTGCTTCCTAAAAAATAAAAACGCAAACTATCCTCTCCCGGATTATATATTTTCAATAATTTCGCTTTGAATAGCTCCCATTTTGCCGGATGGACCTTGCATTCAAAGACTGATTTCTGTACTCTTATTCCATGATTGACGCATTCTTTCGCCACAAGACGAAGCCGACGTCTCCCTAGACCGTCTATCGTCGAAACATCGTAAGATACGAGCACCATCATTGTAACAGCCCTCACTTAATGTAAAAGGGTGGATATTCCTCAATGTCACCCCGTATATAACGAGCCAATAACATGGCTTGAATATGAGGAAGAAGACCGATGGTAGTTTTTTCCTCAAGAAGCGGATGGGTTATTACTTCATCTTTTCTTTTCTGGTAAGCAATGATAGCCTCCTTCCTCGCCTTATCGCTCAGTCTGATTTCACCGGTTTCTTTTTTTTCAAAATCTCCCCTGGAAACCTGGTTGAGATTTATCAAATTCAGCACTACCCGGTCGGCAATATAGGCCCTGTATTCTTCCATGATATCGAGAGCCAGGCTTGGACGTCCCGGACGGATCCGGTGAAAAAAGCCGACCTGCGGATCAAGACCGGTCGTTTCAAGGGCCGACCTGATATCGTTGACTAGGACCATATACACAAAAGACAGCAGGGCGTTGACATTATCCAGAGGCGGCCGTTTTGATCTGTGGTTAAACACAAAGTCTTCTTTCTGTGATGTTATCATGGAATTAAAACAACCGAAATACAGACTTGCACATTCCCCCTCATATCCTCTCAATTCATCCGAACTGGAAGCATGCTCGACTTTTGAGATATTCACTGCCAATGTCCTGACACACGATTCAACGGCTGAACAATCGGATTCGGCGCCATGGTTGCGAATATGCCGCTGTAGGAGGTTTCTGCTATTGGCGATCTTTGCCGCTACGATGTTCCTCGAAATCTTCATGGACCGTTCATCGGAATCGGAAATAGCGTATTGCTCTTTCCTGAGAAGAACATTGCCCTTCTGTTCACCGTATACCCGCGCCAGGAATCGTCCTGTCCTTGAAAGATAGCTAATGCCGATATTATTTTCAGCGCAAAATGCCATGAGTGCCGGCGTAACCGGCTTGAAGCCGAAGCATACGATATTCTCGATTGTCGCCGCCGGGGCCTGTAGCGCCTTCTTCCCGTCCAGTTCAACGACAAAAGTCTCGCCTTCTTTATGGATAAAAGCATCCGGAGAAGTAATGTAAAGGGTGTTAAGATGTCGTTTCATCGGCAATGAACAATCCTTCAATAAAACGCTGTATTTTTCGTTGTCCGAGTTTGGGCATACATTCGTCATTGAGCGAGCAAGTATCACATTTTTTTTGATATTCACCAGTAGTTACTGATCTGCTTCTTATCATTTCATGAACTGCATCGATGGCATTTATTGTTTTCTTTCGTAACTCTTCGGTCATCAATGTCCTGACCCTGTGCCGTGTTTTCCCGTAATACAACGCACCTTCAGGGATATGGATTCCTGTCATTTCCTCAAGGCAGAGAGCCTGGGCGCAAAGCTGTACTAGGTCGATATCATCGTGTTTCGGTTTTCCCGATTTATACTCAACCGGAAACGGCCTCATCCGGCCCTTCTCGTCCTTGAATTCGACCACATCGGCCCTGCCGGCAAGACCGTATTCCCTGCTGTATATATTCAGGCTCCGGACGATATGATCCGTTCCGCGGGTTTCCTCCTCACCCGAATCGACCCGTTCATGGAGCACCCTGCCTCGCGCCGTAAAGCGATTTTCCAACCAGAGTCCATGCACATGAATAAGACCGCACTGCCGCGGACAGAACATATAATGCTGCAATGAAGACAGCTGGATGAAGTCATCGTCGGCGTACATTATTCAGTCCGCGTTTTCCAGTATCCGGGCCGGCGTTTCATGTGCATGACGGCAACTATTATTATTTTGGTATTTTCGATTAAGTATAATATGCAAAATGGAAATCTTGAAATAACGCATTTCCTTGTGTTCCCGGACAAAATCGGCCATGCATCGGGAAAATTTATAATATGACGAACTGCAATATCTATCTGAACAGCGAATTCGTAACCCAGGCCTGGTCGTTCTTGGTTATAAAATTTGATGGCCTCATAAAATTCCGTTTCCGCGTTCTTTAAGAAAAGTACGGATTTCATAATTCCTCTTTTTTAATGCGCTCAAACACTTCTTCGGCTGATACGGTTTTGATGGCACCTTTCTTGTATTCTGAAATCCGTCGTTCAGATTCTTCGATCCAGGCACTTTCCACTTCTCGGTCGATTTCCGGGTCGAAGGTTTGATAAATTTTATCTATCAATTCTACCCGTTCGATCGGAGAAAGTGATTTGATTTCTTCCAATATTTTCTGCGCGGATTGTGTCATGAGTGGCCTCACATATTAACTTTAAATAGCATTAAATGATTCTTACTACAAACATATTATATCATAATTTTTCAATAAAATCAACACCTGAAGGCATTGATGTATCAATTTTCACCTCATAATCTTCGAAACAACGAGGCAAATCATTCTTTCTTATTATAGATACTTTTGAAAATAATTCACCGGAACGCGCACTACCTAAATGATTAGAATGCTTGAATATAATAAGTTTTCGAGGATTCATTTCGCCACGCGCGGCGGAACGGTCATGCTCGAATGCGTTGAGAAGCGATTCCCATAACAAGTCAAGATCGGTCTCCGAAAAACCGGTCTTTGCAGCGTCCACCGCGGAAACAAATCCATGCATGCGGTAGAGGGCGTATGGAACTGTGGATTTTCGTCCGAATGTCGAGGCATGTTCGCGTGATTCTTGTGCTTTCGCCTCTTTTTCTGTGGTTACCGCGCAACGGGTAATTGAATGTTCAGCTTGATAGATACGATCCTCCGAACGCGAAAAGGTAAACTGAATAGGTCCCCGAACGGTTCCAGCTCCTTTATCCCCCGTACTCAATACAGCGCCAAATGTCCTCACATCATAATAATGCTTGCAAATATCTTTTTGTCTATCTTGAGGTTTATCACCTTTTGCACTATCAATTATCGCATTAAGGATATTATCCTGCCTGATAAAAATATCATAAGGACTTTTTAATTCGTGTTTCAGCATTACATAGTTTCTCACCTTCCGTTTTAGGCACACGTCGGTAACCAATCCCTCCTGATTTTCCGCATCGGCCCGGGGAAGATTTGCCTGGTCGGGATCGCCATTGGGATTGCCATCCTTGACGTCGAAAAGAAATACGAAATCGTAACGGTTCTTAATTGGCGTGCTCATGATTCTTCTCCTGTTTTATTATAATTATCATTAAAGTAATCTTAGTCGTCAGTCTCTTTGTCGCTTTCTTCGGTTGCGGCTTTCAACTCGGCGTTGCTCTTTGCTTTCTTGAACGTATCCTGCTTCTGATGGTAATAGCCAATGGCAAATTGTCCCTGTTCTTCCAGCGTGAATATTGCGGGAAATTCCTGAATTTTAGAAAACAATTCCTGAAGCTCCCTGTCGAGAATCACGGCAAGTCCCGCCTTCTCGTTCTTGAGCTTTGAAAGATGATTTTGCGATAATTTCATGAGTCTGCCAAATGCCGATGACGGATTAGTCGAGGCAAACGAGAAAAACCTCTCGCGGATTCCGGCATTGATATTTTTCCCCAATGCCGCCCGCTGAATACCCTCAAGTACCGCGAAAATCCTCCCACAGATATAGGGCGGAGAACAATTTTCAATGTCCAATTTCTCAGTTACCATATAGCCTCCTTTGTTGTTGCGATTTAAAATTAAACGTATAAGGGCTGCCCTTTCCGGTGTTACGCTTTCCTTATTACCGCCGTCCTCAGCATTTTCAATAATTCTAACGCGCTTTAAAACCGCAGATAATATCCACAAGGGAGGTGCGATTCCCTTGAGTGATGATTTCCACAGGTGCATTGCAATTCGAGAGGTCGTTGTCTTGTTATCGCTTTTTTCGTTTTGTGCACAGTTTGCCAGGCGGTACAAAGGCGGAAAATAAGATTCACCCCATGCCTCGATCTTTATATCTTCGAACCATCGGGCTATTGCCTTTTTCAGGTCAACAATGCTTATTTCAATCCAATCGCGAACAGCGATTCGCGCTGCCGCCCCCGAAAGGGTACATGAGTAAAACCGATCAGTATCGATATATTTTGATTTGTTAATATCTCCGCTTGCAACTGATTCCATAAGATGTGCCACGGTGCCAGGATCAGGATTATCGAAAAGGTCAAGCTCAGAAACTTGTTGATCGTTCTTTGTCCAAAAGACTATTGCCGTGTCGGAGCCAAAATTTTTTCTGTTACTGTGTTTGAAAATTTCTTTCTCTTTCCCATTCTTGTTTTGGATTACTTGGGTATTGCCGTTATTCATCAACCAATTTAGACCTTCAACATACGTTCTGGTACAAGCAGTACATATCTGTGAATTCAGATTACCAATAAGATTGTATGATTCATAGGCAGAGTCGTTATATGAAACTAATGCACACCCACTTGTCTGGCCATCAGGAACGCGTTTAATCATGCCATGCGGCACATCTTCAACTGGATTATTATTTTTACCGCAAATTGAACACTTTTGAGATCCCGACAAGAGCTTTTCTTTTTTCTGTTTATCATACTTATCGATTATAGCTTTATAAACTTCCTGTTTTTCATGAAGCCGACTATCGTCATTTTCAATTCTAAACGCAATATTTCCAGACCGTTCTTTTTCATTTACTTGTTCTTCAAATGCCGATAAAGCTTTTTCGATACCATCAACTTTCTTTGTAGTGTAAAAAGCAATAACCGGCCTCAAGATATTTAAGTGTTCATATTCTTTAAGTTTATCTATAAACAACTTGTGCTTCTTTTCTTCGCCTAAATACCCAAGTACTTCCTCGGCCTTATCCAACAATAATCTCGCCTTACCTTTTTTAGCTGTTATTGCTTCAGCAGGACGAACAATTTTTTCGATTGGCTCAAACTTAATAAATGACCCGTCTTTTTTTATCACGAGATCGATTGAAATGGGTTCGTCCTTAATAGCATCGTGAACTATTTTTTCCCCTGCACTCTCTTCCCTTAATTTCTTCCCAAGTTCACTCAGTTCCTTTATCATGAGGAGACCTCCTTGCTGAATTCCTCATCCTCATGCCTTTTGAACTCATAAAGATAGGCGCTTACTTCCGAATCCGCGGGCGGTCTCACATGGCTCGATTCCATCATTTTATCGTTTTCAGGCACCTCACAATTAAGAATGCCATTTTCAACCGAAACATCATAAAAGAAAAGCGGCGATGGCCTGCCATTTTCATCATAAAAAACATCAAATAGCATACTTCCTATTGGGATTGATTCCAATAATGGTTTTTCAGTTCCATCTGGCTCAGAGAATTCCGCCGGGAATTCCCTAGTTCCGAGAAAAGGCCTCCTGTAACATTGTCCTTTCCGAACCCTGCGGCGGAACATTTCGATATACTTCTTAGGAGGGTTCTTGTCATCCCTTCCTTTTTGATAAATAGACGCTTCGATAATATATGCAACATCCCTTAAAACAATGCTGTTCCGTTGCGCGCGCCTTTCTTCAACAATTATTGGATTTCTACCTTGCTTTGAATTGATCTCATTCCTTTTTACGGAGAAGAATCTCACCGGATTGAGCATAACTATACGCCTCACATACCATTGAAATTCAGGTTTCCATAATATCGAGTCAAGAATGCCTCTCGCCGCTGAAGGCGTCATGCAGGGATATGTCATTCTCTCAACCTTTAAATCAGGCCTGGTAAAGCAGGCGAAATCACCTTGAACTTTCACACGCACTATTTCGTTATCTACCATTGAATCCTCCTCATACAACATAATCATCGGAGCAGAGTGCATCCACTGTTATTCCCCGTTTCTCATCGTAACCGCCATACCATATCAATACTCCATGCGATGTTTCAACAATAGAGTCTTTATTTTTGAAAATAAAATTTTCATAAACTTGAACAGTGTATCCCTGCATTTTCCGAAAATCATCCCGTGACAAATATTTCATTCGCTTTATGTCATCAACAAGCTGCTTACTATCATCATTGTAATTATACACAAACAATCCCCTGGTAGCTTTATCAATTATTTTATATGCTTCTCCAACAGTTTTGAAATCAAAGTTCTCCCTTGATTTATTTATTCTTCTGGCATCACCATCGATAAACAAACTTACAAATTTTTTATAATATTCATGATAAAACGAGTGGTCATACAGACTGTCCGGGTTTTCTCTTATCATATCCAGAGCAAATCCTGCAGCCGTCCTATATTGTCGATCCGGCATAGCCGCGTTTAATAGCCGGAAAAGAAATACCTTGCCGTATCCAGACAGCAACCCCTCTCTATTGCATCTTCCCGCTGATTGAATAATTGATTCAAGGGGCGCAATTTCACGGAAAACACAGGGGAAATCGAAATCAACACCTGCCTCTATTAGCTGGGTTGAAGAAACAAGTATCTTTGTGTTATTCTTCAAATCGTTACGTATATCTTGTATTACCTGCTTGCGATGAAAAGGGCACATGCCAGTGGAAAGATGATATTGTTTTTCCCATGATTGGTTTTCTGCAGTGGTATTATAAAATTCTAAAGCAGCTTTCTTTGTATTGAATACTGACAGAACCGAATGCTCTTGATTCACGGCAAGATCAATAAGCTCATTAAAATCAACTGGTTCATACTCATTTACAGGAATATATTCT
>CALMRZ010000010.1 GCA_937872225.1 uncultured Spirochaetota bacterium | reverse complement strand
ACGACGGCGACACGATCCAGGTAGGGTACGGGAGCATGCCCAGCGCCATCATGTCAAGCCTTGCTGAAAAGAACAACCTGGGCGTGCACAGCGAGCTTTTTACCCACTCCATGATGGACCTCCTCAAGAAGGGGGTTGTGGACAATTCACGAAAGACGACAGACCGCGGCAAGACCATGGCGGCCTTCTGCATGGGCGTGAAAGAAACCTACGAGTATATCGATGACAACCCCTTCATCGAGTTCAAGCGGATCAGCTATACCAATAATCCCCTGGTGATCGCCCAGAACAATAACATGACGGCCATCAACGCCGCCCTCCAGATCGACCTCACGGGGCAGGCAACGGCGGAATCCATCGGCAACCAGTTCTTCAGCGGCATCGGCGGGAGCGCGGATTTCATGCGCGGCGCCATCCTCTCGCCGGGCGGGAAGACCATCCTGGTGCTTCAGTCGACGGCCCGGGGCGGCGAAGTGTCCCGCATCGTTCCTTTCCTGGACCCGGGCACCGGCGTGACCCTGAACCGCGGCGACATCAACTATGTCGTGACCGAGTACGGCATCGCCTATATACACGGCAAGAACATCCGCGAGCGGGCCATGGACCTCATCGCCATCGCGCACCCCAAGTTCAGGCCCTGGCTTATCGAAGAGGCGAAAAAGCTGAAGCTGATATACAAGGACCAGGCCTTCATCCCCGGCAAGAGGGGCGAGTACCCCGAGCACCTGGTCACGTTCCGGACCACCCCGCAGGGCACACCCCTGAAAATGAGGCCCGTGAACATAAACGACGAGACCGTCATCAAGGACCTGTTCTACTCCCTGTCGGACCAGAGCTTCCAGCGCCGCTTCATGTCGTCGCGCCTCGATATGCCCCACGAGCGGCGGCAGGAGTTCGTGGTCATCGATTACACCAGGGAACTGGTGATCCTGGCCTTTGTCGAGGTGGGGGGGAAGGATATCGCGGCCGGCATGGGACAGATGATCAAGGACGAGAAGAACCATACCGCTGAGGTGGCCTTCGCGGTCCGCGACGACATGCACAACCGGGGGATCGGCACCGAGCTCCTGGCCTATCTCATCCTCCTGGCCAAGCGCGAGGGCCTTCTTGGTTTCACGGCGGAGGTCCTGGTGGAGAACCGCCCCATGCTTCACGTGTTCGAGAAAATGTTTCCCAACATCGAGAAGAAACTGGACGACGGCGTGTTTGAGCTGGTGCTGCGCTTCGGTGACTCGGCGTAGGCGCCCCTATATAGTTCATGTGGCCGTGACCAGCCCCTCACGATCTCCCGCCAAAATAGTACGTCCTTGCACGCTGGCGGGCGTGAACATCCTGTTCACTGAGATCGTGAGGGGCTCGTCACGGCTGGTATACATTAATCTGTCATGGGGCACTGTAAATGGCGGCTTAAAATTGGACATTGTCCAACTTTTTCTTGACATGATCCTGTCCGAATTATATAATTATTCAAATTAACACCTGTTATATGGTTGCTGTTTTTATATCCTGCATTGATCGATGCGGGGCGATGTTCTTTTTAATATAAACATGATCCTTTTTACGTGATTGAGCGGAGCTGCCAGAATGAAAAAAAAGATCCTCATGGTGTACCCGGAAACGCCAATGACCTACTGGAGCTTCAAGTATATAATGAAGCTCGTGGGCAGGCGATCGGCCTTTCCTCCCCTGGGACTCATGACCGTGGCATCGCTCCTTCCCGATAGTTTTGACGTGACTCTGGTGGACATGAACACGGAACCGCTGAAGGAGGGTGCCGTAAAACAGGCCGACCTGGTCTTCGTCTCCGCCATGATGATCCAGAAGGAGTCCTTTGAAAGGGTCGTGGCCCTGTGCAACAGGCTTGGCAAAACCGTTGTCGCCGGCGGTCCCTATCCTTCGGGATCGTACCGGAACATTGCCGGGGTCGACCACTTCATCCTGGGCGAGGCGGAAACCATCCTCCCGCGGTTCATCGAGGAGTGGGAGAGGGGCGAGGCCCGGCCCGTGTACGCGGGCGAAACAAGACCGGATATCACGAAAACGCCGCCGCCGCGCTTTGACCTGGTGAAACACCGCCGCTATACCACGATGTCACTCCAGTATTCCCGGGGATGTCCCTTCAACTGCGAGTTTTGCGACATCATCGAGCTTTTCGGCCGCGTGCCGCGCACCAAGACGCCTTCGCAGTTCGTCGCCGAGATGGACGCGCTGTACCGTACCGGGTACCGCGGCCCCCTCTTCATCGTGGACGACAATTTTATCGGCAACAGGAAAAACGTGAAAGAGCTTTTGATCGATGTCGCCCGATGGCAGAAGGAGCGGGAGTACCCCTACATGATCACGACCGAGGCGAGCGTCAATCTCGCCGATGACGAGGAGCTCATGGACCTGATGATGGACGCCGGCTTCAACAAGGTCTTCCTCGGCATAGAGACGCCCGTTGCCGAAAGCCTGGAACATGCCGGGAAGAAGCAGAACCTCAAGGGGTCCCTTCTGGGCGCTGTTGAGAAGATACAGCGCAAGGGTATGGAGGTGACGGCGGGCTTCATCATCGGCTTTGACAGCGATCCGGAAAATGTCTTCGATCTCCAGATCGATTTTATCCGCGAATCGGGCATACCGATGGCCATGGCGGGACTCCTGATCGCCCTTCCCGATACCCGGCTTTACCGCCGCCTTGAAGCGGAGGGGAGGATCATTAAAGAAACATCGGGCAATAACACCCATACTTTCTCTACCAATTTCATAACGGTCATGGACGGCGTACAGTTGGCCAGCGGTTATAAAATGCTGATATCGCAGATCTACACGCCAAAGGAATACTTCGGCCGCTGTCTGACCCTGATGGAGAGGATGCCCCGGGGCAGGGCGGGCCGCGGGGCCTATTCTTTCTGGACAATGCTCCTGGTCGTCAGGATTTTTTTCTCCTCGGTGTCCCGACAGGTTTTTTCATCGTATGGGAAGGAATATCTGGAATACCTTGCCGCGGCGATGCGCATCAGGCCGGGCATGTTCCCCAAGGCGGTCAAGTTGGCCCTCTTCGGGTATCACTTTTTCCGGATAACGAAGGAGATACTCGCCGCTGACGACCTGTCCGCATCGATAGAAACCATGCGCCGGGGCCTCAGGAACAGGGTTGACAGGGCCCTCGCCGGCCGTCTGGAGGACATCGTCCATGATCTGTTTGCCCTTGATCGGGAAGTGTTCGGTAAGGCCTTCATCGCCGCGGCGCGGAAGAAATACCGGATGCTCCATGACGATTTCCGGGGCGCCATCGAGGAGCCGATGAGGAGGCTCGCCGAAGACGTGCGGGCGTATATCGAAGCCATGTCCCTGTCGTTGAGAAAGACCCTCGAGGCGCGGGCCCCGGCCGCCGATTCGCTCCGGGAAATGCGGGCGTACTGCCGCGCCCTGAAACTGCGGGCCCGGAAAAAATACCGTTACCTCAGCAGGGACTTCCGCGTGTATTTCGATGAGGCCCTGGAGCTTTTCGAGAGGCGCGTTGACTCCCTGTTGAGCGACTATGAGGGTCGTTACCGGGTGTGAAACGGGGTTATCCGAGATTTAGTATTCTTCTTCACTAATTTTTACTTGTTAAAATATGCATGTGATGTCATTTTTCATTTGTCATGAAATCGCGACGGTCCATTATCCTGTTTTTTTTTATTGTGCTTCCTGCAGCGGTTTTCCCGTTTCCACCCATTCCAGAATCCATCAAGGTTTCGGACTGGAAGGTGCTTTACCGCCAGGAGCCTTACCTTGAGGCGGCGCGCCGGAGCCCCGGGTGGATTCCCATCGCGATACCGTCCAAGTTCCGGCTCCCCTATAAACCGGAACGGGCCTTTCATTATTGCTGGCTCAGGGCTGAATTCGAAATCGTGGACAACCCGATTAACTATTACGGCATTACCCTGGGCCGCATCAATCACACCTATACCATATACGTCAATAACTACCTCATCGACGTTAAAACGCCGCCGGAGATTGCCAATCTTCATTATCCCGAAAGCTTTATGCTGCCCCGGGGCCTCCTGAAAACCGGCAAAAACGAAATTTTCCTGTACCTGGGAGTTTACAGTTACGAGTACGGTGGGCTCCCGGACGGGGTCTATATCCAGCCGAAGATCGAATACCGGCGGCTGAAGAATTTCCAGGACCTGGTCTTCAACCAGCTCCCCATCGGCATACTCCTCCTCCTGGCGGGCAGCATCCTTCTCATGGCGGCGGTGATGATATTTTACGGAGGCGACAGGCTCTTTCTCTACGAGATACTCGTCCAGGTCCTCAATGCCCTCTACATCATCACCATTTTTTCGCCCTACAAGCTGGTGTCCCTGGGCATGATACCGCCGATGCTGATGATGGCCATCCCGCTCTTTGCGGTACTGTTCCTCTTCATCATACAGGCGCTGTACCGCGTGGAATTATATGAATATTCCTGGATCATTCACGGCGGCCTCCTGGTGCTGTCCGGCGCGGTCTATCTCTTGAATTTCGTCGTCCTTGATTTCTATTTCACTCCCCTCTACGGCCTGATCGTGGTAAGCCTGTTCATTCCCTACGCCGTATACATGACGCTGCGCATCAACAGGATCCGGCCTGACCGGTTCAAGTGCCTGGTGATCCTGGTGCTGGTTTCCCTCCTGGCAGCGGGGGCGATTCTTGAGGAGGTGTTGTACATGACCGGTAGCAGGTATTCCCTCCTTGTCGTGACTTATTTTTCGCCCTTCGTGATCCTGGGCTTCGCGGTGCTCGGGTCCCGTGAGTACCAGCGGAGGATGATCCACCTGAAGGTCCTCTATGATCAGCTTCATATCCAGGGCCAGAAGGCCGACCAGGCGAAGAAGAAGGTTGTGACCGATACCACCGGCGAAAAATTAAAGAGTATTATCGCCTTTATCAATGAAAACTACCGCTCTGACATTTCCCGCGAGGGCCTGGCCGCGGCGGTGGGAATGAACCCCAACTATTTCAGCAGCCAGTTCAAGGAGTTCACGGGCAAAAAGATCAATGACTACATCAACGAACTGCGCGTCAATGAGGCCATGGACCGCCTGAAAGACAAAAATATTAAAATCATCGACGCGGCCCTTGCCACGGGTTTTGACAGCCTTTCAACATTCAATAGGGCCTTCAAGAACTGTACCGGTAAAACACCTACTGAATACCGGGCTGAATTGTACGTAAAAAACAATTGATTCGCTTTAACCGATAATTATCGGTTATACATGAAAAACTGATCCGTTACTCTGACCCCGCATCCATCAAAGCACCGATAACTATCGGTTGAAACAGAAAAACAAAGTCTTACGTCAAATCTACAGATTCTGTAATATTGATTAGCAAGTGAATTCTGTATATGCATATAGTGTATACAGAAAACCGACTGGACGGTTATAAATATGCGTCTCTTCAGGGTGGACGAGAAAGCAACGAAAGTTATCGGTTGAATAATTCATAGGGAGGATGAAGTAATGAAAGGTTTATTTAACTGGCTTGGATTATTGGCAATGATAGTCTTGTTAAGCTGTGACAATACTGCAGTGAACGCGGCAGGGATAACTGCCCCCGGGCAGGCGACTTCCGGCTATGGATCAACGGCCAACTATATATGCAACGGCTTCACCGAGGGTAGGGTGGGGCCCTGGTATGATCCCTGGAGCGGGACCTGGTGCTGGTATTATATACCGGCTAAGTTGAAAAACGGCACAAAAGCGCCGGTGGTCATATACCTGCACGGCATGATGCTGATGGCACCGGATATCTACATGGACCATATTGAGCACCTGTGCAGGCAGGGCTACATCGTCCTGTTCCCGCAGATAAACAAGGGCGGCATCGTCGGCCTTGCCACCGATAACAATCAGTATAAGATGATGCACCGGACCATTGATTCGGTGAATAACGCGTTAAGCAAGATAGGGTCAAAGGCGGACCGGAGCAACATGGTGATTTTCGGCCACTCCCTGGGCGGCCTCATCGGTCTCTGCTGGGGCGATAATGAAGGCGACGCCAAGGCTCCGGCGGTACAAAGGATCGTCCTTGCGGACCCGTGCCTGTACGCCAATATTCCGGCCTTTGTCGATGCTTTTGTCAATGTGACTGAGCTAGATTTCAACGCCAAGGCACGGTCAACCACGGTGCCGGCCATCATTCTCACAGGCTCCGATGACACCATTGCCCTGCCGGAAACGGCTTACGAGGCATATGACGCCCTGGTCAATGCGCCTTCCAGAGTGATATACCGGTATAATACCGATACCCATGGTGATAAGGACCTGAAAGCCGACCACATGGCTCCCATAGATGATGACGGCTGGATGCCGGGCTGGGCTATGGATATGCTCGGCGGCGACGGCGAAGTGGACGCCTTCGATTACCGGGTCTTCTGGGCCGCCCTGGATGCAGCCCTTGACGGGAAGAACACCCTTGCCTTTGACATGGGCACCTGGAGCGACGGCGTACCGGTAAAGACGGTGACGCAGCTTGCGCCGAAATAACTTTTATCACATAGGCAGGATGGATCTGTCGGCCCCCAATTGCCCGGGGGTCGTTTTTTTTTCTGTCTGCTCTGTGCCGCTCATTAGGGAACGAAGTACGGTGTCAGTGTAATAAATCATGGGGTTGAGCCGATTGATAATTCCTTGCGGGTCCTGCAGTTAATTGTTGACATTCAGCACTGTTCATAGGAATATGATTATTGGTCAATCGTCCAATTTATCGTGCAATAGGTCACTTGTCTTAATAAAAAATCAGCGGCTGTACGGGAGGGTGTATGATACAAAACAAAATGTTCTGGTACTTCCTGATGATCGGGGCCATCGTTCTCTATGGCCTGTCCCTGGCGCTGGGGCGGTACCTGTTCCCGGGCGATCCCCTCATGTCGCGGATTTTTTTCATCGGCCTGGTGATCCTGCATCTTGCCGAAATACCCGCCGTGTCTTTGAAGATAGGCAGGGAAAAGGGTTTGCCGGCATCACTGGTGGTGTTGAAGACATTGTTGTACGGGTTCACCTGGTGGTTGCCGCTGAAAAAAGGCATAATTGATAAATAACCCCCCGGCGAGGTCGACATGTTCGAATATGGTCCCGGTAAAAAGCTGGTGAATTTCATGGTCTGGCTCTCATGGCCGATCATACGGGCCGGCAAGAAATACAGTAACGTCCCTGTGCTGAAATGGATCATCAATCCATTTTTCAAGAGGCCCTATAATGAAGTGACCTCCGTGCCCATCAGCGTAAACCTTGACCTGCCGAAGTCGGTGCCGGTGCCGGGCAGCGTCCTGGAAAAATTGGTGGCGAAGATCGAAGACAAGTTCGTGCTCCATGAATGCATCTGCCGGCACCATAACAGGCGTCCCATGGAGGAGCGCACACTCGGCTGCATAGTCCTGGGTCCGGCAATACAAAGGATCAATCCCTCCAACGGGCGCAGGATAACCACGAAGGAGGCCGTCGATCATATCCGACGCGCCGCCAGGATGGGCCTCATAGCCAATATCGCCCATGTGTGGATCGATCCCCTTGCGTACTGGCTCAGCTTCAAAGACCTCATGTTCATATGCTTCTGCGACGACGTCAACTGCCTTTACCGGACGCACATGAAAGACCGCGGCCCCAACCTTGACAAGACCTATAAGAAACTGCCGGGCATCACCGTCCGGGTGGAGCCGAAGAAGTGCGACGGCTGCGGGATCTGCGCTGACAAATGCTTTGTCGCCGCCATTGCCATGAAGAACGGGAAGGCCCTCATTGGTCCCGACTGCAAGGGGTGCGGCCGGTGCGTGGAGGTGTGCCCCCGGAAAGCGATAACCCTGAAGCTGGCGGATGAGAAAAAGCTCCTCAGGCAGATAGAGGATCGGATCCGCGAGGTGGCCGATATTCCCGGCATCGGAAAGTAGCGGTTTTTTGGGAAGACCCATACGCTGATTCAAGGGGGACAATCATGAACCTGTCACTGACGCGTGAAGAGCGCGACGTCATTGTTCTACACGCAATTTTTTCTGTTCTCTGCCTTCCGGTGCTCCTGATTCCCGGCCTGGAGACCGGTATCAAGCTGTTTATCCTTGTCGTAATCTATAATGTCGCGGTGCCCGTCACGGCAAAGCTCCGCGGCCATGATCTCTGGGGCAACATCTGGCTCTTCGCCCTTATCCTGAGCGTCTTCCAGGTTTTCCCGGACTGGTTTCTTTCGCGCCAGCTGGACATACTGGTGTTCCCTGAGGACGGGTTTGTGAAGATCGGCGCCGTTTCCGGGTACATGGCCGGCCTCTGGGCCATCCCGGTTTTCATGATCGTGTACGCTTCCTGCGGGTCGCCGAGCGCGTATCGCACCGCGCCGGGTACTGGACCGCAGCGCTGCTGGCCCTGGTGGTATTCGGCGCCTCGGAGGAGACCGTGTGGATGCTCCCCTCGTGGTACGCCCGGAACGTGGCCATGGTGGGCCACACGGCGGTCTATATCATCATTCCCGAGATCATACTGGGCGTATCGTGCCTGTATGCCTTCCGGCAGATCCGGGAGAGAAATAACCTGGTCAAGGTCCCGGCGGCTTTCCTGGTCATGCTGCTCTACCTGGGAGCGGCCGCGTTTTTTTACTTTGTCATTGAGCGTCTCCTCTCCTGATGAGGGGCTCGGAAAAAACATATAGAAAGGAAAGCAGTTATGGGGAATCGCATTGCATCCGCCTCTGCCGCCGCGGGAACGATCCTTGTTCTTGCCATCTTCACCCTGGCATCAGTCGTCACGGCCGCTTCCGCGCAGGAAGCATTCCAAATTACGAAAACGAACGACTATTATGAAATGCCGGGGAGATATATCGCCCTCCTTGAGGATCCTGAAAAGAACCTGTCGATAGACCAGGTGTCGGGGCCGGACTACCAGGACAGGTTCACGGTGAGCGGCGAAGAGGTCCCCAATATCGGGCAGACGATGTCCGCCTGGTGGCTCAGGTTCTCGGTGCGCAACGGCACGCGTGAAAAAAAGGAATGGTTCCTCGAGCTGAACCATCCCCTTGTCGATTATGTTTCGCTCTTCACCCGGCAGCCGAAGGGGGGATTCACCGAGCAGAAACAGGGGCGCGCCATGCCGTATACCGGGAAGGAGATCAAGCGGCGCACCTTCGTGTACGAGCTGAGCCTGGCGCCCGGCGAGACGAAGCAGTTTTACCTGCGGGCCCAGAGCGGCGACGGCATCGTGTTCCCGCTGCGCATCATGTCGCCGGTGGAATTCATCAAGTCCGAGCGGAAGGAGCAGATCGTGCTGGGGGTCCTCCTGGGTGCCATGATCATTATCATGCTCTATAACTTTTCAATATTTTTCATCTCCCGGGATGAGAATTATTTTTACCTTGTGTTCTTTATCTTTTCATTCCTCTTTTACATAATCTCCGAGAACGGCATCGGGAACGAATTCATCTGGGGACAATACAGCTGGATGGCGATGAACTGCATCCTCCTGGGCGTCTCCCTCGTCATGATATCAAGCTCCCTGTTCATGCAGAAATTCCTGGAAACGAAGCGGTATGTCCCGCGGGTTCACCGCGTCATCGTGGCGTTCCCGGTCGTCGGCGCCGTGATCATGGCCGCCACCGTCGCCCTGACGCCGTTTTTCGGGAACACTGCGTATTTTCTCATCGTCATACCCGCCATGGGGACGACCTTCGCCCTGGCCATCATCCTCATCGTGACGGGCTTCCTTTGCTGGCGCGGGGGCAGCAGGCCGGCGCGGTTTTTCCTTGTCGCCTGGGGGGCGCTGATTCTCGGCGCGTGCCTGTATATACTCAAGGCGGTGCGGGTCCTGCCGGAATCATTTATAACGCACCAGGGCGTACCCTTGGGTGGGGCCGTGCAGATGGTGCTCCTCTCACTGGGCCTTGCCGACAGGATAAAGACCATGAACCAGGAGGTGCACCGGCTCAAGGACGACCTGCAGCAACGGAACCGCTACCTGGAGGGCGTCATGGAAAAGGCGCAGATCGCCTCCAACGAACTTCTTGATGTCGGCAGGGAAGAGGAAGACATGGGTAGACGCATGTCGGAGATGTCGATGGAGCAGGCCTCCCTGAGCGAACAGATGTCGGCCTCCTTTGAGGAGATGACCTCCGCCACGGAATCCATCGTGGACTCGGTGTTCCGCCAGGAGGAGGAGCGCGCGAAGGTTTCCTCGATGGTTGAAAACCTGAAGGGGACCCAGCAGTCCGTGAAAAGCCTGAGCGAGGCGGTCCATGCCGGCATCGCCGACATCGAGCGCACCACCGACGCCACCGGCGAAAACTACCAAAAGATGATGTCGATGATGCACATCATCAACGAGGGCGGCCAGACCATCAACAACTTCATCTCGGTCATAGACGACATCTCCGACAAGATCAACCTCCTTTCACTGAACGCCGCCATCGAGGCGGCCCGGGCCGGCGAGCATGGCCGGGGCTTCGCCGTGGTCGCCGACGAGATCGGGAAACTCGCCGCCCGGACGACCGAGAATTCCAAGGTCATATCGAACCAGGTGACCAAGATAACCAGCGACATCGCCAGCGGCATCGGCATGCTTACCGAAACGAAGAGGTCAACCGAGGCGATTTTTGATTTGATCAGGGGGATAACCGGGAAGGTGGACACCGTGTCGGGCGCCATGGGCGACCTCGGCGCCATCATCCTGAACATCATTGAGCAGTCCCGGATACTGGAGGAGGTGTCCCGCACCATCCAGAACTCCACCACCGAGCAGAGAAAGTCAATGGAGGAGAACGCCCGCACCATCCTGCGCATTTCCGAGATGGCCCAGGGCATAGCGGAAGCGAGCCGGCAGCTGCAGCGGTTTACTCACCTCATCGCCGACAAGGCGAACGGGCTGAAGGGTATCGTCATGGCCGGGAGAACGCCGGAATGACGAGGCCAGCAGTCACCCCTGGATGACCGCGACGATCCTGGCCGGTTTATCGTCCGCGCAGGCAACCCGGTGGTCGATCTTGGAATCGTAATAGATGCTGTCCCCCGCTTCAAGGACGTCCGTGTGCTCGCCGAGCTGTATCTCCACTTTTCCCTCGAGGACAAAAAGGAACTCTTCGCCGTCATGGCTGTAGGGCACGCCTTTCTTTGAGCCCGGCTCCAGGGTGACCAGGAAGGGCTCCATTTTTCGGTTTATCTTGTCAGGGGCCAGGGACTCGTAGGAGTAGCCGTAGCGGACCCCTTCCTTGGAGGCGACCCGGGACGTCGGCACGCGCTCGTCCTTCCGCACGATGGTATAGGGCGCCGAGCCCTTCTGGCCGAAGAGCTTGCCGATCTCTATGTCAAGGGCGCGGGCGATCTTCATCAGGGCGCCCAGGGGCGGCGAGATGAGGTGGTTCTCAAGCTGTGACAGGAACGCGGGAGAGAACCCGGTTTTTTCCGACAGGTCCGCCAGGGACATGTTTATTGATTCGCGGTATTCCTTGATCTTCTCGCCAACTTTGACTTCGGTAGTGTCCATGGTCCCTCTCCGCTTGTTAACATACTGCATTATATGGAATGTGTGAAGGTTTATCTGTCAAATCAAATTTAATAAAGGGTTGTTAGCTATCCCGCTCGTCCGCCTCGTATAAGCAGAGCCAAATGCGACATCCTGTCGCGGCTCTGCACTTGGACCTCCTGTCCAGCGCACCATGTGGACTTGGCGGAATCGGCAACGTCATCCTACATTTTGGTCGCATATTGCTGCCAGGATGGCAGCAATGCCGCGAAGTACAGGATGTCCGTGAGCGGCCTCGCTGGGACAGCCAACAACCTTTAATTTTATTAAATATTTAACAGATTTCACTGCTGTCCCATAGATTTTAGAACTCCAAAACCAACTGTAGATCGCCCAT
>CALMRZ010000009.1 GCA_937872225.1 uncultured Spirochaetota bacterium | reverse complement strand
TGGCGGAACTCCTCGCCTTCGTGCTGCCGGATACGGCGACGCTTGACGACATCAAGCCCCTCGTGGAATACCACCGGAAGCGGCTGGAGATGGGGACGGGCATGACGATCAATGCAGGCGAATGGTGGGAAGGGTTCCGCTGCGCCTGCTGGGATTTCCATGTCAACCGGCTCATGATGTACATAACGGCCCACACGGTGCGGCACTATGACTTCATCGAACGCGTGTACGGGTCCCTCCGGAACATGATAACGACGATTAATGGCAGGTGACGAAAATGAATGCTGACTATATACTTTCGCAGAGCGCGGCGTCGGCCCGCGGGGAGGACGTCCTCGGCGGCAAGGCGCGGAACATGGCGTGGCTCACGAGGAATGGGTTCCCGGTCCCGGAATGGTTCGTGGTGACGACGGCCGCCTTCATGGAACAGCTCCGCCATGATGATCTCGGTTCCTGGATCAGGGAGGAGCTGTCCCAGGTGACCCCCGATAATGACCGGGCCGGCGCTGTTTCGCAGAAGATTCGGGACAGGATCTCCGCCATGGCCCTTGCGCCGGCAGTGGCCGCCGGGCTGAAAGAGGCCCTCGATGCCGTGGAGGGGAGCGACGGGACGTTTTTTGCGGTCCGCTCCTCCGCCGTGGGCGAGGACGCCGCGGCTGCGTCTTTCGCCGGGCAGATGGACTCGTTCCTGTTTCAGAAGGGCTATGACGCGGTATCGAGGTCCGTCGTTGCCTGCTTTGCCAGCGCCTTCACCGAGCGTTCCGTCAGGTACCGCATGCATCACGGCATGGAGCCGGCGGACGCCCGGATCGCGGTCATCGTCCAGCGGATGATTGATTCCCGGGTGTCCGGGGTCTTCTTCACCGCCCACCCGGTGAACGGGAGCAGGAAGCAGGGCCTCATCTCCGCCTGCTACGGCCTCGGCGAAGGCGTGGTTTCCGGCAGCTGCACGGCCGATGAATTCACCGTTTCGCTGCATGACGGCGACATCACGCCGGTCATCAACGACAAGGACACGCAGATCCTCTTCGACTCGGAACGGGGATCCGGCACCAGGGAGGTCCCGGTGCCGGAATCGATCCGTACCAAAAGCTGTCTCACCAACGACGAGGTGCGCGAGATAACCGAAGCCGGCAGGAAGATCGCCGAGCGGTGCCGGTTTCCCCAGGACATCGAGTGGGGCTATGACGGCAAGACCCTCTATATTCTGCAGACCAGGCCGATTACATCGCTGCCGGCGCCGGCGGAGCCGGACGGGGCGACCATCGTGTGGGACAATTCCAATATCCAGGAGAGCTACTGCGGCGTGACCACGCCCCTTACGTTTTCCTTCGCCAACCGCGGTTATTCCGTCGTGTACGAGGAGACGGCGCGGCTCCTGGGCGTATCCGACAAGCGCCTGGCCGAGATGAAGCCGGTGTTCCAGAACATGCTGGGCCTGGTAAAGGGGCGGGTCTATTACAATATCAACAACTGGTACCGGGGGCTTCTCCTGCTTCCTTCATTTAAAACGAACAAGTCCGACCTGGAGCGGATGATGGGGCTCCAGGACCCGGTCGATTTCGTCGAGGACAGGCGCACCACGCTGAAGGAGAAGCTCGTCCAGCTGCCGTCCCTGTTCAGGACGCTCTTCAAGCTCCTTGCCGGCTTCAGGAAAATGGACAGGCTCGTGGACGAGTTCAAGTCGGCGGTCTGGAACGAATACAATTCCGTCGACCGGAGCAGGCTCCATACCCTCGGTATTGCCGAGCACATGGCCATAGCGGACCGGCTGAAAGACCGCGTCATGTACAACTGGCAGACGCCGATCATCAATGATTTTTACGTCATGATGATGAACGGCAGGGTGCACCGCTGGCTCGAGAGGGCCGGCGTGGAGAACCCGGTGGTGCTCCAGAACAACCTGATGGCCGGAGAGGAGGGGATCGAAAGCACCGAGCCGACCAAGTTCATCCTGCGGCTGTGCGATTATATCCGGACCAGGGCCGGCCTTGTCGAGCTCATACGGGATAACGACAACCGCATGCTCATGGACATGCTCCAGAGCGCGGACCCCCGCGCCCATGAGCTGTGCGCCCAGTACATTGAGCTCTACGGCGACCGTTGCATCGGCGAGCTGAAGCTCGAATCCGTCTCCCTGCGGCAGGACCCGTCGTTCCTGTTCGCCATCATTAAGAATTATCTTGCCCGCGAAGACCTCACCATAGAGACCCTGGCGAAGAGCGAACGCGAGTTCCGCGGCTCCGCAGAGGCCGAGGCCTTCGGGGCTATACGGAAAAACCTGGGCCGCCTGAAGGTGCGGAAGTTCAGGAAGGACCTGGCGAAACTGCGCCAGGCCGTGAAGGCCAGGGAAAACATGCGCCTCATGCGCACCAGGATGTTCGGCCTGATGCGCGACGTGTATCTCGAGGTCGGGAACCAGCTTGCCTTTTACGGCGTTCTCGACGGACCCCGCGACATCTTCTACCTCACCGTGGAGGAGATCGAGGCCTATGTCGACGGCCGGTCGGTCCAGTCGAAGTTCAAGCCGCTGGTGGCGACGAGGAAAGAGGAGTTTGCCTCCTACGAGAAGGAGGAACTGCCGCACCATTTTTCAACGCGTGGCCCCGTGTACCACCACAATCGGTACGAATACCGGAGCGCCGGCGAGGTCCGGGAGGACGCCGAGGAGCTTAAGGGGATCGGCTGCTACCCGGGACAGGTGGAGGAGAAGGTGAAGCTTATATTTTCGCCGAAGGACGAGCTCAATCTGAACGGCCAGATCCTCTGCACGGTGAGGACCGATCCAGGCTGGGCGCCGCTCTTCCCGACCGCCGGCGGCATCCTGGTGGAGCGGGGGTCGACCCTGTCGCATTCCGCCGTCGTCGCCCGTGAGCTCGGCATACCGGCCATCGTGAACATACCGGGCCTTACGAAAATGCTCGCGGACGGCGAGCGCGTCCGCATGGACGGAGCCACCGGCATTATCCAGCGCCTCGAAGCCGGTTCCGCGAAACAGACGGTGGCGTAGGGAGGTCGGCCATGGAATGGACAAACGGCTTCATGGTCCCGGAGGAGTTTACCGCAGTGGCGCGGGAAGTGTACCGCGATGATCCCCACTGGATCCCGGAACCGCCCATGGCTGTTGAGCGCGCCTTCAGCCCCCGCAACAGGTATTTTGAAAAGAACATCGCGTGGATGAGCTGCGAAGCGGGGAAGGCGCGCCTTGCCGGCTTCTACAATCCTTCCCTGACGATCAATGACCAAAACGTCGCCTTTTTCGGTTACTGGGAAACACTGGATGACGTTGCGGCGAACCGAAGGCTCTTCGGGGAATTCGAATCATGGGCGCGGAGCAAGGGCGCCGGCGCCGTGTACGGCCCCATCAACTTCTCCACCTTCGGATCATACCGGGTCCGCCTGAACCGTTTTGAAGACGGCTATTTTCCGGGGGAACCGTACAATCCTCCTTATTACGAGCGGCTTATGGGAGAGCTTGGATATTCCATCGCGTACCGCTATTACACGAGGATGGGGAACCTTGACACCGTGTATCCGCCTCTGGACCGGTTCATGGTGCCAGTCATGGAAAAGGCGGAGGAGGTCGGCATACGCTTCGTTCCATTGACACCGGCGTTCTGGAACGATAACATCGAGGAGATATTCGGATATGTCGACCCGGTGTTCTCGTCGAATTTCGCCTATACGCCGATCTCATACGAGGAGTTCATGTCGTCCATGGGATTATATTTTTCGAGGATATTCTGCCCACACGCGTCGGTCCTCGCCCTCGATCCGGACGGCAAAATAGCCGGGTTTTTCGTCAATTTCCCGGATTATTCCGAGGTGTGCCGGCAGGGCGCCGATAACCCGGTCCCGGTCCATGAACTCAATTATGAAAAGCATTTTCCCCTGATAAAAAATCCACTGATACTGGGCAAGACCGGCGGGGTGCATCCGCAATGGAGAAAATTCGGGCTCTTTACGGTAATGAGCTACCTGGGGATCAAGTGGTCGCTCCCGTATTACCGGCGCGTCGCCGCCGCCACCGCCAGGGAGGACAATCATTCCATGAAGGTGATGCGCATGGTATTTTCCGGGCCGGAAGACATCGAACACCAGTATGGTCTTTTCGCGAAGGGCCTCTGAAAATAGGGCTATGATGGCATGAATAACAAAAAGATATCCAGCGGCAACATGGCCGAGCCCCTTTTCGAGCTTGCGGCGAAAAATCCGCGCCGCATAGCCCTGTACATCCCCCTTGAGTGGAACGAGTCCGCCGTCACCCGGTATGATACCGCCACGTTCGGCGATCTTGCCAAAAAGATAAAAGCCTACCAGGGGGGGCTCCAGAAAGCGGGCTACCGGGCCGGTGACCGTGTCATAATCATGGTGCCCCCGAGCGTCGATCTCTACTGCATCATCATCGCGCTGCTGGCGTCGGGGATGGTGCCGGTCCTCGTGGACGCCGGCATGGGTCTGCGGCGGATGGTTTCCGCCTTCGACCAGTCGGGAGCGCGGACCATAATCACCATCAAAAAGCTCGGCCGGCTCCGCTATCTCATCCCCGGCCTCTGGAAATACCGCTGCTATGCCGTTGACGGGAAGGGGATCGGGTTCCGCCATGCCTCGGAGTTCAGGGACCAAAGCCGGGATACGATAGAGATCGTTCCCTGCGGCAGGGAATCGCACGGCATCATTACCTTCACCTCCGGGAGCACCGGCCGGCCCAAGGGCGCGGACCGCACCCATTACGGACTGCTGAAACAGCACCTGGCGATACGCAAAAGCTGGCCCGACACGCCGCGGGACATAGACATGACCTGCTTCCCCGTGGTCGTGCTCCACAACATGGCCTGCGGCATGACGAGCGTCCTGACCGCGGTGGATTTCGCCGCCGTGGGCGATCCCAATCCGGCCCTGGTGGCGTCGCAGATCAGGGAGCTCAGGCCGACGCGCCTGAGCGCGGCCCCGGCCTTCATGCGGAAGCTGGTGGATTACATGATACGGGAAAAAATGTTCCAGACATCGGTGCGCAGCGTCGGCATCGGCGGAGCGCCGGTGCCTAAAACCCTCTGCCGCGACCTCCGGACCGCCTTCCCGAAAGCGGACATCAGGGTCATTTACGGGTCGACCGAAGCGGAGCCGATCAGCAGCGTTTCGGTTGAGGAGATACTCGAGTCCGAAGGGAAGGGGTTCCTGGTTGGGAAGCCGTATCCGTTTATCTCGGTCAGGATCGTCGACCTCCCCGGCGGCCCGGATGCCATAACTGATAATGAACTTGACTCATATACCGTGCCGGTTTTGACTTCCGGCGAGATCGTCGTGAGCGGCGAACATGTGCTGAAGGGCTATGTCGACAACCCGGAGGCAAACCGGGAGAACAAGATCCCCCGCGCCAACGGCACCGTGTGGCACCGCACCGGCGATACCGGCTATTTCGACAAAAAGGGGCGCATATGGCTTAACGGCAGGCTGAAGGACGCCGTCAGGCACCGGGGCCGGGTCATCCCGCCGTACCTGGTCGAGCAGATGATCGATGAGATCCCGGGCGTCAGCCGTTCGGCGCTTGTGGAGAACGATGGAAAGCCGGTCATTGCCCTTGTCATTGAAAAGGGCGCGGACCGCCTTGCGGTCCTTAACAAAGTGCACGAAGCGATGATGGGGGCCGACTGCAGCGACATACCGGTGCGCGAACTGGACCGGATGCCCGTGGACAGAAGGCACAACAGCAAGATCGACCGGATTGCTCTGAAGAAGATACTGAAGTGAGAGTGAATCATGAAAAAACGTTTTATCGCAACCTTAAATCCCGTTGACTGCCTGACCGTCAGCGGCATCGTTTTATCCCTTAGCTCCGCGGCCTTGGTGCTCAAGGAGGAATTTTCCCTGGCCCTGAGCCTGCTGTTCATCTCCATGCTGGTGGACGCCCTCGACGGCGTCCTGGCCAGGAAGTTCAAGCTGGAGCGGGATTTCGGCCGCTACCTGGACGGCTTTGTCGACGTTTTCGACTACCTGGCGGTTCCGTCCCTGTTCCTGTACCAGTGGGGGTTCAATACCTGGTATTACGGCATCGTCCTCGCGGTGTTTATCATTGCCGGGGTCGTGCGACTTTCGGTATTCAATGAAACAGGCAATGTAAAGGACGGGTCAAGCGGACTTGCATACCTGGGCATGCCCGTGTTCTGGAGCGTCATTTTCCTCGGTTTTATCTATATCTTAGACTGGTTTTTCAGCCATGGGGCCGTATTTCCCTTCGTGGCCGTTCTCTACGCGCTCTTCGCGTTTTTCATGGTCTACAACCGGAACTTCTACAAGTTCAAAAGCGTCATCGCCATGCTGACGATGATCCTCTCCATGGCGATACTGTTCGCCCTCGAGGGCTTCGGCGTTATCTATCCCCGGGAATGGGGCCCCTGCATGGGCACTGTCGGCGCCCATCTCCTTTCGGGCTTCCTGACCGGAGTGCCGGCGATCATCGGGGGATCGCTCCACATGCTGGCCGTGTCAAAGGACTGGCTCTCTGTCCTGAAGATACCGGTGAGCGAAAAGCTCTTCGGCGCCAATAAGACCATACGCGGCTTTGTCCTCATGATGCTCTTCAGCGTCGTAGGCGCACTGGCCCTTGACGGGACCATCAGGCTCTGGCAGCCCGACCTGACCGTGGACATCCTCGGCATGCCTTTCTGGCTCCTGGGCATCGTGCAGGGGCTCGGCTACGCCCTGTTTGAGCTTCCCAATTCGTTTGTAAAAAGAAGGATGGGAATACAGCCCGGCGAGTCGCCGAAACGTTTCAAGGCGCTTTTCATCCTGATGGACCAGCTCGATTCAGGCATCGGCGTGGCCCTGGCGACCTGGCTCGTGTTTTCGATCCCGGGCCCCACGGCGATCTCCATAGTCCTGCTTTCACCGGTGGTCGCCCTGGCGGTGAAGCGGGTTTTGTTCATATTGAAGTGGAAGAAGGATTATAAATGACCTCACCCCGCCTCCGGCGCGCCCTCTCCCGCAGGGAGAGGGCTCCAGGGGAAAAATTTCCTTCTGCTTCCCCATCTCCCCGTGGGAGAGGGGGACCGAGGGGGTGAGGTCTTATCTCTGTATGATATGGGTATCTAAAAAGGTATATTATGCAAGACATTAAAATATTAACACGCATCGCCTGGCGCAACATCTGGCGGAACAGAAGGAGGGCGATCCTCACCCTCCTTACCGTCGTGATCGGCTGCGGCATGATCATCTTTAACAACGCCCTGTTCTACGGCGGCACCATGAAGATGGTCGATGATGCCGTTGCCCTGAACGCGGGGCACATACAGATCCACCAGAAGGGCTACTGGAAGAATAAAAGCATCGACGAGGGGTTCCAGCCGGGAGCGAAACTGATTGCGCTCCTTGAGGAGCTCAGGAAAAAGGGCGATGTCGTCTCGTACAGTCTCCGGATACAGGCCGATGCCGTCATCGGCTTCAAGGACGTTACCTCCGTGGCGACGGTCCAGAGCGTCGACCCGGGCCGGGACCGTGAAATACTATCGGTGCAGAAAAAGATCCTTCCGGGCGGCAGGGAGCTGAATGCCGGGGACACGAAAAGCATTCTTATCGGCGAAAGCATGGCGAAGAACCTCGGCGCATCGGTCGGGTCGGAGATTTCCATGGTTTCCCGCGCCTTTGACGGGTCCATTGCCGCTGAAAAGCTCATAATCGTCGGCACCATGAGGACCGGTAACCCGATCCTTGACCAGACCCTGGTCCTGATGCCCTACGCCCAGGCGATGGACACCTTCGCCATGATGGATTTTGTCCATGCCGTGGTGATAAAATGCGGGGACGCGGGCAGGGCGCGGTCAATTGCCGGTAGAATAGAAGAAACCATGAAACGGGCGGACCTGGAGGTGCTCTGGTGGGAGGACCTCATCCCCGAGATCATACAGTTCGTGCGCATTGACCAGGGGGCGGGATACATCTTTTCCTTCATCCTGTTTATCGTGGTGGCCTTTACGATTCTCAACACGATCCAGATGTCGGTGTACGAGCGCACCAGGGAGTTCGGAATCATGCTCTCAATTGGAACAAGCCCGCAGAACGTGTTTACCATCGTGATGCTCGAGTCGGCGATGATTTCCGGCATCGGCGTTGCGGCCGGGATTGTCTTCGGCACAATAGTAAGCCTCGTCGAGAGGGCCCATCCCTTTGATTACTCGCGGTTCTCCGCGGAGTTCGCCCAGTGGGGGGTGTACACCTGCGTGTTCCCGGCCGACCTGACGGCGCTGAACGTGGTCATCTCGGCCCTGCTCTGTCTTGTCCTGGCGCTGGCCTTTTCGCTGGTGCCGGCGCGGCGTGCGTCGACGCTGAACCCGGTCGAGGCGGCAAGGCATCTGTAAATAAAATCACGCCCCTCCCCGAGGTGGGCTTGCTTAAACAGTGATGGTAAAGTCCCCTTCAGAGGGATTTAGGGGGGGTAAATAATAACTTTATGGACTTGAGGATTCATTCATGAAAATATTTCTACTGATCTGCTGGAGGAACCTCTGGCGACACCGGCGGCGGTCCCTGATCGTCATATCCTCGGTGGCCATCGGCATCTTCGCGATGATGCTCTCCATGGGTATCCTGAACGGCGTATACTACCAGGCCATCGACAACAATATAAACATTGCCCTGGGGCACGTGTCGGTCCAGGCAAAGGGGTTCCGCGATTCCATGACCCTCCGGAACAGCTTTGTTCCCGACGAAACTCTCAACCGGGCCCTGGCGGCGCTGGGCGGAAAATCAAAGGGATATGCGCCCCGCCTCAAGATGCAGGGGATGCTTAACTCGAGCGAATCCTCAAAAGGGGTCATCATCGTCGGCGTGGACCCGGCCCGGGAGAGAAACGTTTCCCACATACGGTCCTACATCTCCGGCCCCGACAGCGGGACCTTCCTGCCCGACGCGGAGTCGAACCATATCTGCATCTCCCGCGACGTGGCGGAAAAGCTCGATGTGGTCCCCGGCGACAGCATCGTCGTCATGGTGCAGGACAAAAATGACGAGATGGTGGGCGTGGGCATGACGGTGAGCGGCCTCTTTCAGACGCCGATCGACTCCATCAACCAGTTCACGGCCTTTGTCGGCATCAGGCGGCTCCAGGAAATGATCGGCGCCGGTGACAGCATATCGGAGATCAACATCGCGCTGAAAAATCGCGACCGGGCCGACGAAACAAAGGCAGTCATCGCGAAGGCGGTCCGCGACCCGTCCCTCGCGGTGCTGACCTGGAAGGAGATGGCCCCCTACCTGGTGAGTTCCATAATGGTCGTTGACGCCATGATGTACGTGAGCTTCGGCATTATTTTCATTACCATAGTGTTTTCGATAGCAAACACGCTCATCATGGCCATCATGGAGCGCTTCCACGAGATCGGCGTGATGAAGGCCATCGGCACAAGACCGTCATGGATTTTCTCGATGATACTCTTCGAGTCGGTCAACCTGGGCATGATAGGCCTGGTGGCCGGGATTGTCATCAGCTGGATCGTCATCGGGATACTGTCAAAGGTCGGCATCAACTTTTCCTTTCACTTCGAAGCGGTCCGGGCCTTCGGCAGCGGCGCAGTCATTTATCCCATAATGCGGTGGACCGATGTCGCGGCGGGAGGAGTGATCGTTATGCTGACCACGGTGATGGCCGCCCTGTATCCGGCCCGGAAGGGAGCGCGGATAGAGGCTCTGGAGGCGATTACGTTTATATAACCCTCCCGCCACACCGGAGGGGGCTTTAAAAAGACCCAGTATTGAAAAGAACAAGGAGCATACAATGGAAATCATAGAAGTTCGGGATGTCATAAAAAACTATGAGAATAACGGCCTCACCGTTGCGGCGGTGCAGGGAGTGACCATGCGCATCAGGCAAGGCGAATTCTCCGCCATCGCGGGTCCCTCGGGGTCCGGCAAAACGACCCTGCTTAATCTTATCGGCGGTCTTGACCGGCCGTCGTCAGGGTCCATCACGGTGGGCGGCTCGGAGCTCTCCGGCATGACGCCGAAGGAGCTGGCCGACCTGCGCCTCAGGAGGATCGGCTTCGTGTTCCAGGCCTATAACCTGATACCGGTCCTCACGGCCCGGGAAAACGTCGAGTATATCCTGCTCCTCCAGGGGGTCGAGCGCGAGGAGAGGGAGCGGCGCTCCGCGGCCATTCTCAATGAGGTGGGTCTGGGCAACGAGATTGACCGCCTTCCCAAGGAGATGTCCGGCGGGCAGCAGCAGCGGGTGGCCGTGGCCCGGGCCATCGTATCCGAGCCCTCCATTGTCCTGGCCGACGAGCCCACGGCGAACCTTGACCAGAAGACGGGGGAGGCCCTGATCGACCTGATGCACCGGCTTAACCGCGAGAAGAAGATAACCTTCCTCTTTTCCACCCACGACAAAATGGTGATGGAGCGGGCCGAGCGCCTGGTCCGCCTGACCGACGGGAAGATATCGCAGGACAGGGCGGAGAAGCCGAAGGG
>CALMRZ010000008.1 GCA_937872225.1 uncultured Spirochaetota bacterium | reverse complement strand
TCAGGAGTAACAGTATGGCTAACAAAGAGGTTGTTATCTTATCAGGGTGCAGGACACCCATAGCTAGCTTCGGGCAATCGCTCAAGGACATCAGGGCCTACCAGCTGGCCGCCATTGTCATGGAGGAGGCGATGAAGCGGGCCGGCGTCATCGGAGACATGCTCGACGATGTCATCTTCGGCGACTGCGTCCAGACGAGCGCGGAAGCAAACACCGCGCGCACCGCGGCGCTCAAGGCGGGCATACCCATCGAGGTGCCGGCGACGACCATCCAGCGCCAGTGCGCATCGGGCATGCAGGCCGCCATCTTCGGGTCGCAGCAGATCATTGCGGGCGATTCAGAGTTCGTACTCGTGGGCGGATGCGAATCGATGAGCAACGCGCCGTACGTCGTCCACAACGCGCGGTGGGGGCTGCGCCTTACCCACGGCGAGTTCACCGACTCGATGTGGGAACTGCTCCATTCAGGGAGCCAGCTCCTCGGGGAGGCCTTCATCATGGGCCAGACGGCCGAGAACCTCGCGAAAAAATACAACATATCGCGGCAGGACCAGGACCAGGTGGCCTTCGAGAGCCACAAGAAGGCGATAGCCGCCATTGACGGCGGAAAATTCAAAGATGAGATCGTTCCGGTGCCCGTGCCCCAGCGCAAGGGAGAACCGAAAATGTTCACCACCGACGAGCACCCCCGGCGGGACATCACCATGGAAAGCCTGGCGGCGCTGAAGCCTGCATTCGACAAGAAGAACGGCACGGTCACCGCCGGGAACTCCTCCGGCCTGAATGACGGGGCCGCGGCCATGGTCCTCACGTCAATGGAGAAGGCCGGCCAGATGGGCAGAAAGCCCCTGGCCCGCATCGCGGGGAACGCCATTGCCGGCTGCGAACCGCACCTGATGGGATACGGCCCGGTCCCCGCGGTGCAGAAGCTCCTCAAAAAGACCGGGAAAAAGCTGGATGATATAGGCCTGATCGAATGCAACGAGGCCTTCGCGGCCCAGTATCTTTCAGTGGAGCGCGGCCTCGGCCTTGACCGCTCCATCGTAAACGTGAACGGCTCCGGCATCGCCCTGGGACATCCGGTGGGCTGCACCGGCGCCCGGATCATTATTTCCCTTATCAGCGAAATGAAGCGCCGCGATATCCAGTGGGGCATCGCTACCCTCTGCGTCGGCGGCGGCATGGGCGGGGCGGTGCTGATAGAGAATCTCAAATAAGCAACATTCCGTAGAAACTTTTCAGAGGGCGGAGCCGGCAGGCGCCGCCCTCTTTGTTTTTCCGGCAGGCTTCGAATCGTCCGGCGCCATTGTATGGTCCCCGCTGTCATTCCCGGCGGAATGGTCCCGCCTCCGGAGGCGTGATCATGTTAAAAAAAGCTGCAATTCCCCGTTTAACACGGCGATAATGTGAAATGTGTGCGGATTTTTGATCAAAAAAAGCAAAAAATTATTGAATTGTAATTTTCATTTTTTGTATATTAGATGGACTGCCTGAGTGATTAAACATTTCTTCATGGAGGATTCAAAATGAAACAGAGATATATTGTTTTGATGGCCATGGCGGCTCTGGTTGTTTTCGGCGTCCGCGATGCGCGGGCCTGGCTGTACGGGACTTCAAGCCTCGGACCCGCCGCCCAGACATTCATAAACGAGACGCTCCTGCCGTACCAGCGCCAGGCGAAGCTGGTCAAGGGCTTTGCCAACGCGAGCGCCTATTCATCCGCCGTCGCGACCCAGCGCGGCTATCAGGGCTTCGACAAATTCTCTATAACGGTGGGCACCATGGGGGCAGCGCAGGTGCCGGCAACGACGACGAATCTCGGTTATTACAAGGGGTTGGTAAACCAGCTGCGGAAGCAGGGCGATGTGTACCTTGGCGTCGCCTGGAATGCCTGGACCCTCAACGTGGGCGTCAAGCTCCCCGCGGATTTCACCATATCGGCAAAGTTCGGCATGCTGAAATATTCTTACCTGTACTTTGACTTTGACGGGATCAACGCCGGCGGCATGCTCAATTACCAGATCATTTCTCCGAAAGCCCCCCCCGTGAAATTCGTCCTGTGGCGGGGCCTCTCCATCGGTACCGGCCTGAGCTGGCAGAGAAACAGGACCCTGGTGCACTACAAGGCAAACCCGGTATCGAGCGGCGGCTACATGGCGCAGCCGGAACTGCGAATTTTTATCAAGACAGAATCCTACGTCATACCCCTTGAACTTTCCACCGCGGTGCGCCTCTTCTGGGTGCTGAACATCCATGCGGGACTCGGAATCGATTTTGCCTTTGGATCCTCGAGGATGAATTATTCATCCATGGGGGCCGTCACGGACGGCAGCATCGTGGGCCTTTATTCCGTGTACGGGCGTCAGGCCGGCACGGGGCCGACGAAATTCCTGCCCAAGATATTCTGCGGGCCCGGTCTTAATTTCGGTCCCGTCATTATCGATATACCGTTTACCTACTATTTTAACAATGGATTTAACGTCGGCGTGACCTTCGGCATTGTGTGGTAAAAGCGTGTTGGCGGCGCCGGTGCATCCGCCGGCGCATGCCGGGAATCATCTCTTCCCGTCGCGTCCGGCGCCGATGACCGGCGGTAAAAAATTGCTTGTATATTCCGGGTCGCAGGGATAGATTTTCTTTTTGTCAGAATCTTATGTGTTAAGGAGTGGCGTATGATAAAAAAATTTTTAAAGATACTGGGCGGTTTTGTTGCTTTCATACTACTGCTAATCGTGGTCGCGAGCGTCGCAATCATTTTTATCGTCAATAAAGAGCTCGTGCAGGACCAGATGACCAAGGCGTTGAACCGTCATGTCCAGATCCAGGACATCAACGTGGGTATTTTCTCGGTCGTATCCGGCATCGAGGTCAAGAAGGTGACGATCTCCAACTTCAAGACCGAGAAGCAGCTGGAAGCCCTGAAGGGCAAGCCCGTTCCGACGGGCGATGTCTTTGTCAGCATGGAATCGCTCCGGCTGAAACTCAAGTTCCTGCCGTTGCTGAAGAAGCAGTTCCAGCTCAAGGAAGCCGTGCTGTACGCGCCGGTGATCAACGTGGCGCGGAGCAAGGGCGGGGCCTTCAATTTTGACGACCTGACCCGGCCGAAAAAGTTGACCAAGGAGGAGCAGGAAGAGCTTGCCAAAGAGAAGGCCGAAGAGGCCAAGGAGCCGAAAAAGCCCTTCACCGCGGACGATATCCCCGTGGCGATCAATATAGGCGAAGTGGGGGTGAAGAACGGTACCGTGAATTACTACGATGGAAAGCTGGACCAGAGGATCCAGATATACAAGCTGACGGCCCTGGTGTACAACATAACCATTGACCCGAAGGAGCTGGAGAAGAAAGACAATGCGAAGGTGACCGTTTACATGGGTATCAGGAACGTGGGCCCGGTCAAGAGCGGGAGCGTCGATACCTTTGATATCACCCTGGACATAGACGGTAACGTGAAGCCCTTTGACCTGAAGACACGGAAGCTTGACCCGGAAGTGTCCCTCCATGCCGGTTCTCCCGAAGGGGTGGTGTCCGGCCTGCAGATTTTCAACGCCATTGCCGGCAACAACGTACTGGGCAAGTACCTGGGGGACGCCCTCGGGTTTCTCAAGGGGAAACAGTCCTGGAAGGGATCGAAACTGGCCTATGTGGACGTATGGTACAAGGCGGGACTGGCGAAGCTTTCCAACGGGAACCTCAAGCTGAAGGAGTGCAGGCTCCTCTTTGACGGGTCATTCAACACCAATTCCAAGGCGCTGGGAGCGAACCTCGAGCTGGAGCTGACCAAGGAACGCAACAGCGCCGTAAAGGTCGGACTGAGGAGGCAGATAGAGTCAGGTCTCAAGCGCCTGGGAGCGAAGAAATATGTCAATCCCGAGAAGATAGCCGAAACGGCCCTGAAGCCGCTCCTGAATAAGAACGGCATGATCTACATGAAATTCAGGGTGGCAGGCACCGCGAGCAAACCGACCGCGGACCTCACCCATCCCAAGCTGGGATCGCTTGACGATATCATCAAGCAGGTGGCGGGGGATGTTCTGCTGGAGGCCGGGAAAGAAGCCGGCAAGAAGGCGATTGAGGACGGCGGCAAGCAGCTCCTCAAGAAGGCGGGTAAAATCAAGCTTTGGTAATGATCCCCGGCTGTTTCATGACGGAGGCGCGGCACCATGGCCGCGCCTCCGTCATTTCAGGGCGTCACCGCAGCGCATAGCTGGTGACGCAGATGATGCCCGCGGCGATCCTCAGCAATCCCTCCGCGTAGATAATCCTTGTAATGTCATGGTCCTTGAGTTCCTTCCCCATGGCCAGGAACATCTGCCTGATTTTTTCAGGGTAGATGAGGATGAAGGGTCCCATCAGGACCGCAAGGAGGCCGAAGACGAACAGGACCGTGGAGAGGGGGCCGTTGTATACGGTAAGGGGAAACCCCGCCGCGATGAGAATGAGGCCGTGGAGGAAAAAAAGCTTCGTTGATACCCATTTCTGCCAGAACCGGAAGGCCCTCTGGGGGATAATCACCTCGATCCCGCCGACAGCTATGAGGACAGTCCCCAGGATCAGCACATAGAGCGCGAACATATCAGTCATCCATCCCCCCGGCATCTCATGCATAGGCGCAATATTCATCCATAAGCCAGTTGATGACCGTGTCTTTCAGGAACTGCATGTCCGTTTCGCGGGTAAGATTGTGGTCGCCGTCGTCGATGATGACCGTTTTGGTAAAGGTTGAAAGGTTTTCCTCGAGAAGATCAATGTTCCGCGGCTCAACGACGCTGTCGCGGCCGCCGTGCATGGCGAGGACCGGGACGCGTATGTCGTTCAGGGCCCGTATCATGTCGATGCGGGGCAGCTCGAGGAAAAAGCTGTTCTTAAGCGCGATCCCCTCCACGGTTGTCATCCCGTCGGGCGGGAGGGCCGTAACGTCGGCGATCCCGGTGGCCTTCGTGAACAGGCCCTGCAGGTCAACGGGCGCCGCAATAAGGATGAGCGATTCAAGTGTGGGGTCCTGGCGCGACGCGTACAGGATGGAAACCGCGGCGCCCATGCTGGACCCCATGAGGTGGAGCCGTTTTACGCCCCGCTCCCTGAAGCAGGCCGCCGCCGAAGCGAGGTCCTCGACCTCCTGCAGGATCGAAAGGTCGGCTATGGTTCCCCCCGATTCCCCGGAACAGGAAAAGTCGAAGGTCATGAGGGGGTGCCCGGTCGCGGCGATGCCGCCGGCCATCCTGGTTATCTTGTAGCCGTCTTTGCTGGAAAACAGGCCATGGCTGAACAGCACGCCGGCATCGCCGGCCTTGTCCGACCGGTATATCCTGCCGGCCAGGCGCCGTCCCGCATTATTGGTGAAATAAATGTCCTCGACCGTTGCCATCAGCTTTTCGCCAGCTTGATCAGGGGCTCAAAGTACCCTTCTGAATTATTACCGTCGATGATGATGGCCATGGGCCTGAGATAGAGTGTTTCCCGTCCGCTCTTCCTGGACTTGTATCCGCCGAAGAGGAAGTAGGATGACTTTGCCTTGACGAAGCCCTTGTTCCTTCCACCGCCACGGTGCTCGTCTTTCATTTCATTGATATTGATGCGGAGTTTGTTCCCGTCTTCAATGGTGTAAACACCCCTGAAGGTAAGGATCTCCATGTTGAGGTAAAGGATGACCGTGGCACGATAGCTCTGACTGAGGCTGAAGGTATAGCCGTAATTACCCGAGTACTTCAGGCTCCAGGTGCCTATGACGCTTTTAAAGGAAAGGGGGACGTCCGATTCCGAACTATCGGCGGCACGGGCCGTACGGCCGGTGGCCATGGTGTTGATGCCGGTCATATCGCAGAAAAAGAGGGATACTGCCAGCAGGAGGATAAGGAGTGTAACTGCATTCTTCTTCATGTTCATGCGGCGATTATTTATATCATCCCGGGCCGGTGTAAAGGAAAATTCCACTTTTTTATTCTATAATTCAGGCTAAATCGTGAGAAAAATAACGATTCCCCGTAAAAGAAGCAGCTTTTATCAACATAGTATTGACGTTACGGGGACTGTTCTGTATATTATCCCTGCAGGGGACGATTTTGGTTTCGACTGCATTATCAGTTTTACAGTTGCATGCCGAGTGTGCTGTCAACTCGTTAAATATGGCAGGTTTAACGTAACTGCAAACGATAACTTTGCACTGGCAGCTTAATTGACTGTCACGCTTTCAGATGGTCTGCTCCTCTGGGGCGGCTGAAAGTGTCATAAACAGGGGATAGCCCGATTTCCAAGATCCCGGAATAAGGGCGAAACAACAGGGAACTCGGATATTTCTAACGGCGCCTGATCCCGGTGGAATATCTTAAATCAAATGACCAGGACAAGCATGTAGAGGCTGTAGGGCTGGATTGTAGGACGCGGGTTCGACTCCCGCCGTCTCCACAGGGTTCATCTTTTTTTCATGATGTATTTCAGGTCTATGATTTTGTTAAGCAGCCTGTTGCTTATTAGATCGAGGAGCTCTTCCCGCATCACTTTCTCGTCAATTTCAAACGTCTCATGCTTGTCATGCTGCCGGTCCATGTACAGGATCTTGTCGTTGTTGTCAACGAGGATGACCATGGAGCTGAAGTCGATGTACTGCAATTCCCTCGAATAGCCCGCGTCAACCTCATAGATGACAATGCTGTCGAGATTATTGTCGCTCCTGATTTTATCCAGTTCCTCCTTGTTTTTTGCCAGATAATGGGCCACTATTCCCTGGCATTGATATAGCTGAAAATCGCCGACGTTGGAGAACTGCAGAAAACGGTCCGATTCCATGTTTGACCTATTCAGGTTCTTGCTGGTGGTTTCGATCAGAACCAGTTCCTTGACCTTGTGGTAAGGCACCAGCCACTGGGAGAGGTTTTTATTGAAAAGCTTCAGCGGAATGGGCGTGTTGTGTGTCTTCCGGATTATTATGCCGGTTTTCTTCAATTTATTAATTTCAGAACCATGGCTGATTTCGTTTTTAACGTGGTACTTTGCGCAGGAAAGTGCAACGAATAACGCCACTAGTATAACAAGGCTGCATCTCTTCATAGGGTACCTCAAATCGAAAGATTAATGGCCGCTGCGGGTATGTTTATTAGAGTATTGTAATGCGGTCAAGATTAATAATTAATATGAATTGAGGGATTTTCTTCCGCTGTCGGTGACGATTATCCGCACCGGTGCCAGATCATCCTCATTCAAATACCGCACTATGCCGAAGTGCCTGAGCCAGGTAAAAAAGTAGAAGTCCAGGAAGGATATCATGAGAAGATTGTTCCGGCTGCTGAAACCGGTCATCTCGAAGTATTCATTCGCTATGGTCCCCAGGGAAACGGCGCCGTGGCGGCGGAGGAGGAGGTCTTTAAGGATGCCCCGGCTCGATTTGAGAACCCGCGCTGATTCCCTGTCTGACGGGAACAGGTCCTCCCACGGCGTGCTGTTCCAGAAGGCATTGAAGAGCCTGTGGTACATCGCTGCGGGGGACATTGTGTCGGCATCCACGCGTATCCTGGCATGGCGCCGGTTTTTTTCCAGGATGCCGCTTTTTTCCATCAGCTGAAGGCATTGCTTGATGTAGATGACCAGAAGCTCGCTGTCGTTGATTTCATCGGCCAGGCCCGCCTGAGACGCTGTCGCGAGGCATTGACGGTAAAAGACGGGGCTGAAACTTCCCCCGGCGTTCAGGGAGAATTTCTTGCCGGATATCGTTTCGATCAGGAACAGGGCAAGGCGTAGCGCAAAGCAGCCCTCCACCTCAGGGCCGGCCGATGGGTCTTCCCGGGAACTGTCCAGGGCATGGTAAAACCTGTTTATTGTTTCAAGCGTCGCGGCGCTGAAAGAGCTGTTTCGGGGAATATCGTTATTTTTGAGGCAAGATTTGCTGTTATCGGAATGAATAGACTGATATTCATTGGCAAACGGTATGATTGGTTTTAATCCCTGTTTGATCGTCATCGCTATGTTTTATCTTATTTGTTATATGTCAAAGGTCCGGTAATTAATAGCGTACTATTAATTATTTCAACTTCTAATTTAACTCTAAATTATTCTTTTTCCCTTCACGATTAAGATCGATCTCTTTTTTGTTGTGACCAGAATTATTAGGTGAGAATAATACCTTATGATTTGATCATGTAAATTAAAATTAATTTTAAGTCAAGATAAATCTATTTTTTTAAAAATTTTTTTATCCATTTTTTCACACGATTAAAGATGGATGTGTGAAAGCGGCACGGTTCTTCACGCCGCTGAAGCGGTGTCAGACCATCAGCCGCACCGCTGTTGCATGATTAATGTTTCCCTGGATAGAAAGAGCGTTATCAGGATTGGCTATCATGGCCGTTTTGATCTGTCCCACCAGTTCGGCGGATCTGATGCCGCTGACTGGAGCACTGCCGGTTGCAGTTTCCCTCATCATGAAAGTGATCTTATCTTCGGCAGTCCTGTAGTTCGTAAGATGCCAGGCAAGGTTTTTGCGGACTTCATCCGTCTGCCGGGTCTGGTTAAAGTCGCCCTTTCGGATATTCTCGGCAATATCGCGCACCGAGGAGAGGGTGCCGCTGATGTCGGGCAGTTCAATGATGTTTGCCGAAGGGGCATTGACGGGCCGCACCGGGTTGGGGACCTGCTCGCCGTAATCCCCCATGGCGGAGCGAATATCGTACATTGCTTCGGTCAGCGCCTGGGTGTTGAGATTGCCGGTGGCCATCGCCGTGGCTGCGATGCTCTTGAGACGCATGGAAATGGAGATGGCTCGCTGTATCACGTTCTGTGACATCTGGGCGACGCTCAATGCGTCGCCGAGGGATCGTTCAATGTTGAGCCGCTCCGTGATATTCCTGGTTGCCGCGCGCTGGGTTTCGCCGTCATGCCGCGGGGCCGGCGCATCAGACGCCGTCCGCGGGAGCGGAGCCCTGGTTAATGGCATGCCGCCCACATCCGTTTTAATGACCATGGCTGTTCCCTCCCTGTGCTTCTGGTAAAAAAAGTATCACGAAACCGGCGAATTGTCAATGAGTTCTTTGCGTAATTGCTCCATTTCGCCGGCGGTCAGGTCGATGGTGACCGTGCCGCCGCCGGGGTGGGGGAGGGTAAGGCTGCAGCCATCCTTCTTCGGTTCCACCCTGAATTTTTTGGGTCCCGTCATCCGCGCCGACGGGGGGAGCCAGTCGTCGGCGGTGAATTCGGCGATCTGTATCAGGACCCCAAAGGCGTCCTTCGGATGGATGAAAAGCTCCTTCCAGACGCTCCCGTATTCATGGTATCCGAAGTAGGGAATGCCGTTGCGCTCAAGTTCGGCGGCGGCTTTTTTGATGTCCGGCGTCTGCATGGTGATATGGTGCACGCCGCCGTCCTTTTTCGCGAGAAAGCCGTCGAGGAAGCTCTTCGGGCCGGTGGCGGTCAGGAGCTCAAGCCTGCTCAGGTCGCCCAGGTAGAGGTTCTGCCAGAGATAGTTCATCGAGTCGTCACGGCTGCTGGAGCCTGGTATGGCGCCCAGAAGCGCCGAAAAAAACCGGAATGCCCTGTCATAATCTTTTACCGCGATGGCGACATGGTCGATTCGTGAGATCATAAGCAGACTCCTGTGATAACAGTCTTCCCCGCAGGCGGTCTGTAGTGTGAAGAAGCCCCTGTCCTCCTGCGGGGACATTATTCATTGATTGTTATCATCAATGTGGTTAACTGGAATGTAACAAAAATCGTATATGTTTCAATCATTATTTGCTATTTTATTTCTAATCTTTTTTAGTATTCACTTTTGACGACATTACCCCCGGCCACTCTCCATGTAGTGGTGAGGGGGCATAAATAGTTTTAAGGTACAAAGTCCCCTCTTTTTTTAAATTACTTCCAATAAAATACTTGAATAAAATCATAATTCCATTAATACCAAGTGGCAGGAGAGAGGTCCATGTGAAAATCCTATGTGTTATTGCGTCGGCATTGATGGTCATGGGCGTCACCGGGTGCAAGGAAAAGCCAGAAATAAACAGGATAGACCTGGAACAGATCAATCCCGATGATTCAAATGATTACCGGTATATATTCAGGGAAGAGATCCAGAAGGACAGTGACCGGGAGAATAAACGCAGGCAAAAAGAGTTCAGCGGCGGGCGGCCTTGATAGGATGCGGGAGCCGCATCAGTATGACTGGATTCTATGCATAATGAAAGGAGAGGAAGATGAAGGAAAAAATTAAATTTATTGTTCCCCTGGCGGTCCTGACCGTCATGTTCGCGCTGTACCAGTTCTCGTGCTTCAAATCAGGCGATTCAACCCTGTTCGGGGACATCGGCCAGTCACCTCTCCGCAAGGAAGCCGAAACCGCGCAGGCGGTCGAGATACAGGACACCTTCAGGAAAATTTTCAACCTGTACAAGGACCGGGTCGTATTCATCACGACCGAACAGGTTGTGCGCGTCCAGCCCAACCCCTTTTTCGACGATCCCTTCATGAGGGAATTCTTCGGCGGCGGCGCCAACCGCGCCCGGACCGAGCGGCGCCGCGGCCTCGGGTCCGGATTCATCATATCCGAGGACGGGTATGTATGCACCAACTATCACGTGGTGGCAGGGGTGGACACGGTGACGGTGGGCATCAACGAAAAGACCTACAAGGCGACCATCGTCGGTTCTGACGAACGGACCGACCTGGCCCTGCTGAAGATAAACGTTCCGGGGAAGCTCAAGCCGGTGTACCTGGGCGATTCGGACCGTGTCCAGGTGGGCGACTGGGCCGTGGCCATCGGCAATCCCTTCGGACTCGACCGCACCTTCACCGTCGGCGTGGTGAGCGCCATCGGCCGGCGGGACGTTGATATGATGGGCGGGTCCCACATCCAGACCGACGCCTCCATCAACCCGGGCAACAGCGGCGGGCCCCTCATCAACATCTACGGCGAGGTGATCGGCATCAACCGCATGATCTATTCGCAGAGCGGCGGCTACATGGGCATCGGTTTTGCCATCCCCATCAACACGGCCCGCTCCATCCTGGAGCAGCTGAAGACGCACAAGAAGATCAAGCGCGGCTATATCGGCGTGAGCATCGCCCAGATCACCGAGGAATACGCCCAGGAGCTCGGGCTCAAGACCAACCAGGGGGCTTTCGTGGGCGAAGTGATCCAGGGGAGCCCGGCGGAACGGGGCGGCGTCAGGGTGGGCGACATCATCCTTAAAATCAATGACAGGGATATCGGCACCTATATGGACCTGCTTAAAATTGTCGGCGAGATGACGCCGGGACAGACCCTGAAGCTGACAATCTGGCGCCAGCGAAAGACGGTTACCCTTTATGTGAAAGTGGTGGAGCGGCCTGACTGATCCGGGGCACCGGCGGGTTACAGCCCCCGTTTGATGAGTTCATCCTCTTCAAACCCGAAATAGTGCCCGAGCTCATGGATGATGGTGATGCGTATCTCCTTCTTCAGTTCCCTTTCGCTGTCGCATACGTCAAGGAGGGGGATGCGGAAGAGGGTGATACGGTCGGCAATGGCTTCCATGTCATCGATATGGCGATCCGTGAGGGAGATTCCCTCATAGAGTCCCAGGAGGTCATCCTCGCCGTCGGGCCCGGCTTCACTGCGGGGGGGACGGTCGGCTATGACAACGGTCACCTCTTCAGCCCTGGCCCTGAGGGCGGGCTCGAGGGAGTCCATCACCTCCCGGTGAATCCCGCGGACGATCCGCTCAAATGTCGTGCGTGCCATGCGCATAGTGTTTTTCTCTGTCCCCGACTGTCCCCCCGAGGGGGCACCTGGAATAATTCTTTGAGGTGAAGTGATCCATCACTGGAATCTAAAACAGTATCCGCAAATTACAATTATTATTTGCATTAATATCTTATGATCTTATTGTCATTTGATTTTTTTAATCAACCGGTATTAAAACAGGTCGTCAGGATAGATAACATCACGTAAGATTTTTATGCCTGATTGCAATTCATCCTTCATGCCTCCCCGGGGGGACAGGGTGGTACGGCAGGGGTAGAGATGAAATATAACCTTTTCATCAGCTACGGCATCGCCGTTGTCTTCGGGGTCGTCCTCGGATTTCTCTCGGCGATTCCCATAGGCGCGGTACAGCTGCAGGTCATTAAAAAGGCGATACGCGGCCTCAGGAAGCCCGCCATCATGATCGCCCTGGGGTCGGGGACCTCGGACCTGATATACGGCAGTCTCACCCTCTTCGGACTGGGGGGATTCCTCGCGTCGGCTCGGTTCCAGCTGGTCTTTTATCTGATGGGCACCGCCGTGCTGTCATTTCTTCTCTATCACTCGATACGGGAATACCGGCACCATGTCGCCGCCGCTGATATCCCGCCCAGCGGCAGGAAAAACGAGCATGCCGTGGGATATATGACGGGATTCACCCTTGCCATCACCAACCCCAGCATCGTGCTCTGGTGGATCGTCGGATTCAAGGTGTTCCTCGACCTGGGGCTGTTCAGCGAAGCGACCTTCATCCTCAGGCTTGTCTTTGTCATTTCCGGCGTGACCGGCCTGGTGGGATATCTTCTTATACTGGTGGTGGTGATACACCGCAGGCACCGCGACATTCCGGACAGGGTGTTCCGCCGGATGAACCTGGGGCTCATCATTCTGTTCGTTGTACTGATTGCCTACTTTGTTTACAAGGCGGCGGGGTTCCTATGCCGCTGATTCATCGCTCTTCGTCCCACAGGCGGTACTGGCGCGGCAGGAGCCTGTTGATGAAGCGGTTCAGCTCCAGCACCCGTCCCGGCCTGGCATAATAGACATAGTGCTCCGTGCTTCCCCTGTTGATCCTGATCCGGTACACCGTTCCGGTATCGCCGTGGATACCCTCGTTCACGTAGTAGTTGTCCAGGCTGTCGAAGGGATACCGGCCGAGGAAGCGGTCCAGCTTTTTAATCTCCTGCAGGGTAAGGGCGCGCCGGTGGACGATGAGGTCCGGCCCGCCGCCGGTGGAGTGCCGGGTTACCGATATGCCCGACATGTCAAGGGCATAGGTCCAGAGTTTCTGGTTATCGATCCTGTAGATGGTGATGGTCAGCGCGAGGTCATGCTTCGGGACATAGGCGGGGCCGCCCAGGAGCAGGGGGATGATAACGGCGAGACGCGTCATGTCAGAAGCTGGTTACCGGCTTCAGCTCGGTCTCGGGATAGATCTGGCCATGGACCGGCGGCATCGAGTTGTAGGCCCAGGTGATGTCGACGGTGCCGAGGCGGACGCCGCGGTACCGCCGGGCCCCGTTGTAGACGCCGCGCATCAGGATGTCCTCCATTTTCATGGTCATGGCGAAAACGGCGACGGTGGACCCCTTCGGGATGGCCCCGAGTTCGTCGCCGTAGGGCCCTATGGAGAAGGCAAGCCTTCCGCTGTCCGCCGCCCGGCATTGCAGCAGGGGAATGAGGCGGGGATATCCGCCGCCGTCGATGTATGAAAGGAACTTGAGTGAATCGATCCGGTCAACGATGCTCAGGGCGAAGGGCTTGAGTATCTGGCTTATCTTGCGCCGGGCCCCGCTCCGGGCAATGGCGGTTTTCATCGCCGATAGGGCTATCGACCCCAGGGGCAGCCCCTCGCGTTCCGTTGTCTCCACCAGGTCGAAGTAGTGGACCGTGTTGATGCCGAAGTACGTGTTGTAGCGGAACATCGGCTTCTCGTTCATCATCTGGTATTCGGGGCCTTCCTTCATAAAGTGCGTCCACCGCGCGGTGCCGCGCCAGAGATGCCGGTCAAGGGTCATGATGAGAAATCCCACCTTCCGGGTTTCCTGCATGAATTCTTTGCTCAGGCCCCGGGAAAACTCGCCCAGCGCCATCTGCTTCGGCCCGATGGCCTGCAGCGACGTGAGGAGGGAAACATGGGGCAGGCCCTCGGGATTGACCGTGGCCACCAGGGCCACCTTTTCATTCGGCTCGAGCGCCGCGATGTCTTCCGTGCTGAATTCTTTTTTAAATGCCGTCATGGAGTTCCCCCGTCAGTGTAACCGTAATCAGCAAACCCGTGTTGCCGGTTTTTTGTTTCCGCGGTCATGTTCCGTCCCGTTTATCCCGGTTGAGCCGCTCCATCGAACGATTGCGGGATCGACGCCGGATGACCTGGCCGCCTCCGCCAGGCGCTCCATCGTCTCCCGGGCAAGGAGCTGTGCTTCCTTGTATACCCAGTCCATGCCGAGGCGGCGGTACTTGTCGCGGCACAGGTTGTTGAAGGCGCACAGCTCCCATCGGGCCACCCTGCCGCCGAGATTGCCCACGATGAAGGCGCCGATGCCGGCCATGGTTTCTTCACGGTCGGTGGCGCCGGGGATCACGGGCGTGCGGATCCACAGCTCCCGCGGCAGCACGTGGGTGCCGATGTAGCCGGCGACGTGGAGAAGATTTTCGAGTATCAGCTCATTGCCGCTCCCGGTGAACTGCCGGTGCCTGTCAGGGTCTGTCTCCTTGATGTCGTAGAGCACCAGGTCAGTATAGGGCAGGAGCATGTCGAGGTATGCCCGGCTGCACTGGCCGCTTGTGTCCAGGGCGGTGTGGATGCCCCGTCCCTTCAGCTCTTTCAGAAATGCCGACACGAAGGGGGCCTGGAGGGCCGCCTCGCCGCCCGAAACGGTGACGCCTCCCTGTTCACCGAAATAGGCGGCGTCCTTGATGACTTCCGCGACCAGGGCCTCCACCGTCCAGCTCCTGCCGAGGAGCTCCAGCGCCGTTGACGGACATTCGCCGGCGCAGGCGCCGCAGCCGCGGCAGACCGCGCGGTCGATGACGATGCCGCGGTCGGTGAAGGAAAGGGCCCCGTTGGGGCACGTCTCCAGGCAGAGCCTGCATCCGATGCAGCGCGGCTCCAGCCAGTGGAGCTGCGGCTTCATTTCGAGGCTTTCCGGGTTGTGGCACCAGAGACAGCGGAGCGAGCACCCCTTGAAGAAGACCGTGGTGCGCAGGCCCGGGCCGTCCTCGGTGGACATCCGCTGTATCTCCAGTATGGTCCCGGTCGGGGCAGTGATTGACGGTTCGCGGGCCATGGTATTCAATTATCCTCCGCCTGGAGGCCCGGCTCCTCCCCCTGCCGGAGCCGCCGGGCAACCGTGATGAGTGAAAAGGTGAACATGATGACCAGCACCGTTACGACGGTCTGGATGGCAACGCAGATGGCGAATATGTAATTTTCGTTGCCGATGATATCGAGAACGCGGCTGCGCATGATGACGATATGGATCAGTATCTCCTGCACCAGGCCCAGGAGCAGGAAATAAATGCCGTAGACATGGCACAATGTATCGGTCGCTTCCTGGAGGCGGTCGGCAAAGGCGGGGTACAGCCTGAAGTTCTTCATCAGCGACCCCCGGAACTCTATCGCCACGCCGTACCCGTACAGTATGATCGCAATGCCGTTGCACAGGTGCACCATCTCGTCGGTATTGTTCTCCGGGGTCAGCGCCAGCTCAGTCACCTCGTTGATTATTGACAGGATGATGCCCACCAGGATGATGTTGACAAGCACCAGGACGTACCTGTTCATCAGCCCCAGCAGGATGCTCTGTCTCACAGTCCCTTTCATGTCCCGGGTAACCTCGTTATTGGAGTAAACGGCTTTGCCGGCTTCATTCGCATGACACGGGCCCGCACCTCAGATCTTCGCGTGGCTCAGGCGGGCGATCACCTCGTCCTGGAGCTCTTTGCCCACGGTAACGAAGTAGGCGTTGTAGCCGGTGATGCGCACCAGGAGATGGCGGTAGTCCTGGGGATGCTTCTGCGCGTCGCGGAGCATGTCCGGATCGAGCATGTTGACCTGCAGGGCCGTCCCGCCCTTTTCGATATATCCCCTGAGAAAGGCCCTGAATTTGCCCCGGTGCTCCGGGTCGCGCACCATGGAGGGATTGAAGGTCATGGTGTGGCTCGCGCCGTTGGGAAGCAGGTTGACGTAATTCTCCCAGTCCCCGGACCCATCGGCTGTTTTTCCACCCAGGGCCTTGCCCACTGAATTGGCGTTGGCCGAAGGGCCGTTGATGTCCGCGCCGTTGGAGGGGCAGATGGCGTTGGAGAGGAACTTGCCCCGGGGCCTTCCGTCGGGGCTTGCGGCCATGATGTATCCGTCGCCGGCCCAGTAGTTCCATGACAGCATCCCGGGCCTGAACCGGCGGCCGGTTGACCTGGTCGCGTGCTTCCAGGTCTCTTCGGTCCAGACCTTCATCACGTCAAGGGCCATGCGGTCGGCCTCGTCATCGTCCCTGCCGTACTTGGGGGCCCGGTTTTTCGCCAGGGCCTGCAGCACCTCGTGGCCGGCCCAGTTGTCCCTCAGCGCCCGGACCAGCTCCGCCATGGTGCATTTCTTCTCGTCGAAGACCAGGTACTTGACGGCCAGGAGGGAGTCAACGGTCGTCGCGAAGGTCACCGCTTCCATGGTGGTGAAGCTTATTTCGGCCCCGCCCTGGGTCACGTCGATGGCCTTTTCCGCGCACCCCTTCACCAGGCAGGAAAGATAGGGGGTGCGGAAGAATTTCGCCCGTGCGGATTCCGATGCTTCCTGTACATCGACGCATTTTTTTATGATGTAGGCTGTCTGGGTCACATAGGCGTTCCAGAACCGGTCCCACGACGTGAACCGCGCGGCGTCGCCGGTGTTCGGGCCGTCCTGCCGGATCTTCTCAACCTTGCCGGTCATGACATCGACGTGGGGGAGCAGGTCTTTCCCACCCGTGAGGGCCAGTTCCACGGCCTTCAATAGATTGATGTTGTTATCGACGGTTCCTGACCGGTCGTTGCCCGTCATGGTGTTTTCGAGGCAGCCCACGGGGGCGTAGTCGGCGACCGTGTGCCTGTTGATGAAATGCTCGAGGCCCGCCCTGCGTCCCTCCAGCATCATCCCCGCCATGGAGCGCTCGTCGAAGTTCAGGAGGAAGGGTGCCCCCTGGCTTGATGATATCATGTCGATTACCTTGTCCAGGAGCTCGTCCGGGCTTCCCCGGTGGAGACGCACGTTCGGTTTCGGTTCCAGTATCGGCGAGAGCTCGTCGATAACCTCCAGCATCGCGTAGGTGAGGTCGTTGGTCATGTCCGCGCCGTCTTTTCCCATGCCGGACAGGGTTATGAGCTGGCCGTAGCCGGCGGTGATGCCGTTGTTGCCGGTGCGTATCATGGCGTCGTAGGCGTGGTTGCACTTGATCCAGAAGCACCGGAGGATCTCCTTGCCGAACTCGCGGTCCATTCCCTCGGACAGGGATTTTTCCCAGAAGGGGAGAAGGTACTGGTCGATCCTGCCGAAGGAGACGCCCGGGCCCGGGTAATTCTCGTCGCTCATGACGAGCATGTGGGTGAGCCACAGTGCCTGCACCGCTTCCCAGAAATTGTTCGGCGGCTCCCAGGGCACGCGCTCGAGGTTGTCCGCCATCTGCTCAAGCTCGCGCTTCCGGACTGCCGCGGTCTCCCCCGCAGCCAGGTCGCGGCAGAGGGCGGCATATCTGGCCGCGAGGTCCCGGGGCATGGTGGCGGCCGTCATCATCGCCCTGAGCTGGCCCCCCCGGGGCCCGCGGTGCTCCCCGGCGGGCAGGGCGTTGAACCTCGCCACCAGGTCGGCATGGATCCCCTTCCAGCCGAGGTGGAGGACCCGCTCGTATCCCGGGATGAGATGGCCGCTGGTGGCGCCGGCGTTGCCGTACCCGTGGTCATGGAACCACTGCACCAGGGCGCGTGCGCCTTTTTTACCCAGAATCATTGCATCGAACTCGTCGCTTTCTTTTTTAGTAAGGCAGAGGGAGCACTGCACGTTGAAGCGGCCGCCGGCTATGAGGTCGCCGGGGAGCAGCTCCTGGGGAAGGTATTTCACCATGACCTCCCTGGTGAACCAGGCCCGGCGCTCCGGGAGGCTCCATGTCCAGAAGTCGGGGTTCAGCTTCACCTCGCGGGCGGACAGCTTGAAGGAGGAGCGGAGCGTCTGCTGGAGCATGTAGGTCTCGGGCACGATGTAGTAGGTCATCTCGTTGTACACCGTGTCCCAGGGCGTTCCGGTGGTCCATGAGGTCTGCTCGTTGGTCCAGGGGCGGTCAGCGCCGCGGAAATAATGGTCCCGGAGCCATTGTACCCGTTCGGACAGACCGCGGGGTGTTTTTATCTTCAAGGAACTCAATCCGGCAGATTGCATGGTTGATCCTCCACTTTTCGAAGCGTGGTACTAGGGGTAATATAACAGGTTTATAACATTCAGTCAAGCTAACTTCAGTGAGCCAGGGTGATATATATCGTGAATGGTGATCAACTTGAAGCATTGTGCCAGTGTACCGATCACTTTCGAACGGCTGCTGTTGATCCCATGGCTTCGGGCGCAGCATGAGGTTGTACGGAAAGTTGTTGAAATATACCACAGATGGTGCAGTATGGATGGATAAAAAATCAAACCACGCGAAGGAGGCTTGCATTGAAACGTTTGTTTCTTATGTCGATTGTCGTCATGGTTGCCTGCATGGCCTGCAAAAAAGGGGGCCAGCGGGGAGATGAACGCGTTCTTTCCAAAAGCGAAGTGATCCAGGGGACCACTTTTACCGCCGGTTCCCTAATAAAGACAAAAGATAAGGGCCTCCTGTCCTCTGTGACGCTGGGGGCGGACCAGCCCGTCGCCGACATCAATTACGGCAAGGCCTTCCCCGCTGTTTTCAAGAAGGGGACGATGCTGCAGTACAACGACAGCATCATTTTCGAAAAGCCGGAGATGCCGTCGGTCATAACCATTAATGAAAAGCATACAATCATGGGAGTGGAGCTTCCCGCCGGGACCCGCATTGAACCGGGAGTGGCGAGCGGGACCATGGATGGCAAACCGGTCTACTCGGTCATGTTCATCCAGGTCCAGCTGGGAGAAGATGCCGCGATCAAGGGAAAGAAATTCAAGGCCTTTGAGTATATCCAGATATATCCGAACAAGATCATATACCGCGAGAACAACGTGGAAAAGACACTGTAAAACGTTTGCTCCTTACCTGTCATTTCGAGTGAAGGGAGAAATTAAAAATTGATATACCCATAGCATCCCCTCACTGCGTTCGTCGAAATGACAGGGAAAAGAGCACCATAGCATCAGCAATCGGGGGGCCAGGAATGAAACAGAAATTTGGATTCTTCGGATTATTCCTTTTCTTTGTGCTGGCAGCACCGAGTGTTGTCGCCCAGGATGCGGTTGAATATACCGGCGCGGTGTTGCATAAATCAGGACCAGCCGTGACGATACGCCTTGACGCCGCGTCCGGCATCACTGCCGGCGTCTCGGTCGGCGTCTACAAGTTTTTCACCAAAGAGATCCTCGGCATGAAGACCAGCGGCTGGCTCCACGCGGCGGAAGCCAGGCTGATCAGCCTCAAGGGCGACGTCGCCGTGATCGCAATAGTGGAAGAAAAGAGCGCAATGACGGTCAATGGAAAGAAGGTCGATCACCTCACGGCCGGAACAAAGGTTAAGCTGGTGCCAAAGCGGTAGCGCGCCGAGTTACTGCCGTTCTCCGGAAGGCCACAGCCTGTTTGACGTGAGGGTCTTCTGGTTGACGTAAATATCTTGTATCATCTTCCGCAGCGAAGCCAGTTCCTTCCTGTTGCCGGAAACCGCGAGATTTCTTTTTTCCCGGGGATCCTCCTTCAGGTTGAACAGATATTCCTTTCCTGTTTCGCCGTGCCTCACGTATTTGTAGGGATACTCGACAACGCCGAGATACTGGCCGTTATATGGCTGGATGAGGTATACCGGCTTCGGTGTTAAGTCCGGCGATACCATCGACCGGCCCTGAAAATGCGTCTTCACCCCGGTAATGCCGGCCATGTCAAGGATGGTCGGCGCGATATCAACCTGTGAACAGGGCGTGGTGATGATGCGGGGGGGAAGGCGGTTATTCCAGAGAATGAGAAGGGGAGTGCGGAAGAGTTCCTCGTAGAAGCCGATTTCATTGTGGCTGATGCCATGTTCATCGAGGGGGAAGCTGTGGTCCCCGGTTATGATCAGGATCGTATCGGAAAGATAGGGACGCTCGGCAATCCCCTTCAGCAGCTCCGTCAGTCCCGCGTCAGACAGGTGGATGGAATTGGCGTAGCGCTCTGCGATGTCCCCGGGATCGGGGTACATCAGGCATTTCTCTTTCGGCACATGATCGAACCACATGTGGTTGGATGTTGTGGCCAGGGTGGCGAAGATCGGCCTGCTGCCGTTCTTCTTATGCAGCTCATCCATGCGCCGCAGGCATATCCGGTAAAAGAGACCGTCCTCGGGTCCCCAGCCCCAGACCTGGCCTTTGTCGGCATCGGTGAGGTACTCGAAGGCGGAATGGATATTCCTGAAGCCGGCCCTTTTCATGAAGCCGTCCGTATTGTCAAAGGAAAGTTTGTCCGCCGCCTGCAGGAAGAGCGTTTCGTACCCGGCATCATCAAGGATTGCCGGCAGGGCCCTGAAGGAAAGGGCCGGGAAGGATGTGAAAATCTTGCCGCGGATGCTGGGGATCACCGAAAGGAGTGTCGCCGCCTGTCCCTTGCAGGTCTGCATCGAGTTGCCGTAAAAGCGCTCGACATAGACGCCGCGCCGGGCGAGGGCGTTGAAGACCGGCGTTATCTCCTTTCCGTCAGGGGCCCTTTTCATGATGACATTGGCGTTGTACGATTCCACCATCACGAGGATGATGTTCGGCCTGGCCGAACCCCTCCGCAGCCCCGGCGCGGCCGTGAAGGTCTTCAGGTAGGGATAGCCCTTGATCTCGATATGGGACATAGGGTCCTGGAAGGGGTAGCGCACCATGCCCCGGAGGAGTCCGGTGAATTCGTCATAGGTCCGCAGCGGCAGCACGAGCAGCAGGGCATAGACGGCGGCGGCAGCGGCCGTTTTTGCCTGCGGTCGGCGGTATTCCGGCGGCGACCAGAGTATTCTCTTCTTTACATGTACGATGATCAGAATGACCAGGAAGATGCCGAGGCCGATGAAAAGTGCCCGCGGGAAGACCCCGATGATGGTGTACCATGATTCCTTGTAGAAGCCGATGGTGAAGTTGTCGATGATGAGGCCGTAATCCAGCGGTATGTGCGTGATAAGATGGTAGGAGTGTATCAGCACAAAGAGGGCGATGAACAGGAGGTTCAGGGCCAGGCGCAGGGGCTTGAGCCGGTGCGTCGCCAGGGCGATGAGCTGCACCGCGGCGTTGGCGGTGAAGACGCTGTAGCAGATGAAGAATGCCGATGCGAAAGAAAGGTCGAAGGGCCTGATGCCGTAGCGCCTCTGGAACATGAATAGGAAATAGGCCATGAGCGCTGTCGTCAGGCCGTTCATGAAGCCGAAATCAAGAGGCAGCCACTCCCGGGCATACTGCCGGCAGCGGCGCACGGTGTCTGGTATGGTGTTCAACTGCATGTCAGTCCCCTCCCTGTGGGGAATCTGTGGCAGGTCTATTGTATCTTGTCAATTTGTTTTACCCGTGCCGCCCGCAGCAGGTCATGCCGTGCCAGTTCGTCATCGTTCAGGTACAGCATTTCCCACCGGTTCCTGTTTTGGCCGGTGATCCCCATGAATGAATCAAGGTCGAGCCACCGGTAAAAGGACACGGACAGGGCGCTGTCCCGCGCTTCCACGTCGGTGTATCCCCAGGAAAGCTCGCCGTAGCGGTGGTAGGCCTCGGTGTAGCGGTCGTGCTGGTACAGGCCATGGGGCGAATTCCGGTCATGGCGCCAGTCGAGCCAGCGGCGCGCGGACCGGTCCATGATGTAGGAGTCAAGGGTGGACCCGCCGGTTCCCGTTACGATGTAGATGGTCCCGTCCCCGCCGGCGCCGTCATCCGCCTGAAATGAATCGAAGTTGTGGTCGTGGCCGGAGATGACCAGGTCTACGCCATGTTTCCTGAAGAGCTCGAAATACTGGGCCGCCAGAAGCTCGTTCACGCCGTAATCGCCGGTTGAGAGGATCGGGATATGGATGACGACCATGGTCCACTTCCTGCCAGTTGCGCGCGCCAGCTCGCGGCGGATCCATCGGTATTGCGCGCTCCCGGTGGTGATGACGGGGCCGTCCAGGGAGGCGCCGGGGCCGTCAAAGGGATGGATGAAGAATATCCGCGCGATGCCGTAATCGATGGCGTAATAGTCGGGGTTCCCGAAGAAGTACCTGAAATTGGCCCCGCCGTCCAGAAGGTAGTCGTGGTTGCCCGGGGCGGCGGCCAGGGGCACCTCGCCGATCATGTCAAGGGACGCGAACAGGTTGTGCCACGCGTCAAGGTCGGTGCCGGTCCGCACCATGTCCCCGGCGTGGACCAGGAAGTCCGGGTCCCTTCCCTGTTCACGGCACGTGTTCGCGGCGGCCCGCATGACGTTGCGCAGATAGGAATAGGCGTAGCCGCCCTTCCGGGAGCTGTCGGTGTCGCCGACGGCGATAAAATGAAGGGAGCCGCCTGATCCCGGCGCGGGGCCGGTGCGGAACGAACGGACGTCGCCGCCGAAGTCCGGCACCTGGTAATAGTAGCGGGTCGACGGAGACAGACCCTCAAGATGGAATTCATGCCGCCTGCCGTCGCCGATGGCTTCCTTCACCGCGGCCATCCTCTCCGGCAGCGGCTCCCTGCCGAAGCGAATCACCGGCGGATCGGCTTTCCTGGCGGGATCAAAGTACCAGATGACCATTGATGATGACGCGTCGGCCTTTCGGTCGGTAAAGGGGCCGAACTGGACCACGGGCCCTATCCTGGTCCAGAACCGCCCGCGGGCGGAGGCCCTCGCCGGGTCCGCCGGCTGGCGGCGCATCCTGAGAAACGGATCGGCCAGGTAGAGGAAGATGATCGCCATGGCCAGGGTGACGGCTCCGGCGGAGCGCCGGGTCATGTATCCACTCTTGTTCCTCAAGGCCATGGCGCCCCACGCCGCCAGCATTATATTCATGACACAAGAGGCCGCGCACAGGGAGAAAAGCAGGACCGGGTAGTGCTTATAGGATGTCTCCAGGTATACCCGTAAGATATCGGTCCCTGCGGCCATGACTGCGGCGGCGAGGAAGAGCAATGCAAGGACGGCAAGGAGCAGGTGTATAATGATCCAGGGGAGGGGGGGTGAATTATAGGGCCTGTCAGTTGGAGTTGTCATATAGGTTGCAATGGGATTTATCTGTTGCTGCCCCTAAATCCGCCGGAGGGGGACTGTATTGATTATGGGCACTCTATTTATTTAAACTCTACCCAAGCCCCCCTGAGGGGGGTGGGGGGTCAAGGCCTTCCATTCATATTGAAATGGGTCTGATTATTGGCGGCAAATCAAGAAAAAATCATTATTCTTAAAAAATATTTGCTTTATTGCCATGGAATTAATTATTGGTGCATATTTTATTAGTTTCAGAGGTTATCGTCATGGATGATTCAGTCAAGAAGATCTTCTTTTATTTAGGGATCGTTGCTGCTTTGTACCTGGTCTTTTATTATGTTCTTCCTTTACTGGTAAAACTGCTCGCTTTTATTTTCCAGGCCCTGTTTTATATCTTCATATGGGGCGCCGTTGCCTTCGTGGCGATATTCCTGGTGGCTCACCTGGTTAAAATAGTAAGAAAGGAAGTGTAATAGTCCTGAATCGTTCCTCATGCAGACTGATGACCGGATTCCCCCTGCCCGGCGGGTTTCTTTGCCTGCAGAGGGTATGCCTTGAAACCCGCTGACAGCATAGGAGAAAAAAATCCCGGCATTGTTATTTTGTTGATTTCTATCAGGCAATTATTGACAATAGGGTTTTTCAGGAACTGTGTCCATGAAAAAGATTGATTTACTTAAAATAGAAACAATTGCCCTCAGGCTTTTTATCGCCATCTGCGTGGCGGGGGGGGTTCTATTCGGCTTCGTCACGGCTGAAATCAAGAATTATTCGGGCATCGATAATCTGAAGGCCTTCCAGCCCAGCATTCCCACGCGGCTCTACGACGTGAACGGCGAGGTGATCGCCGAGCTGTTCCGGCAGCGACGGTACCCGGTGTCCTTCGAAGATCTTCCCCCCTGCCTGGTGAACGCCTTCCTCTCCGCGGAGGACCAGGACTTCTACGACCACTTCGGCATATCCCCGCCGGCCATCATCCGGGCCATGGGTAAAAACATCATCTCGTCGATAAAGGCGTTCCGTCCGATGATTTCCCAGGGCGGGTCCACCATCACCCAGCAGCTGGCAAAACGCCTCTTCACCTCGGGGGAGCGCACCTTCGGCCGCAAGGCCCTGGAGGCCATCCTGGCCCTGCAGATTGAAAAGCGCTTCACGAAAGAAGAAATACTGGAGATGTACTTTAACCAGATCTATTTCGGCCACGGGTGCCACGGCATCGCGTCGGCCTCGCGGTTCTTTTTCCATAAGGACATCAAGTATATCAACGCCATCGAGAGCTCGGTGCTGGCCGGCCTGCCCACGCGTCCCAACGGCCTCTCGCCCATCAAGTACCCGCGGCGCGCCATGGCCAAGAACCGCGACACCCTGAACCGCATGGTAGACCAGGGATACCTCGACCGGAAAAGCGCCGACCGGATGTACCGGGAGTTCTGGCCGGCCTTCGTTGATTCCATCATCATGGATTATCCGACCAAGACGGCCCGCTCGAAGTTCCGGGACAGGGCCCCCTATTTCACCGATTACGTGCGGCAGATCCTTGTGTCCCGCTTCGGCGAGGAAATGGTCTACAATGACGGCCTGAGCGTGTACACGACCCTCAACCTGCGCGACCAGAAGAACGCAGAGAGCGTCATGAAGGAAGCGCTGAAGAAACAGAATTCCATCTCGGTAAAAGGCGCGGCGACCAAAACCATGGCCATGGAGATGGGCATGATCGATTCCTTCGAGGGCCTCAGGATGATATTTCCCCTCCCGTCGGTATCCATAAGCCAGGACGGGGAGAGCATGTTCAAGCAGATGATGGCCGATGATCTTCTCGATGCGGCCGAGATCCTTTCTTTCTTCACGGAAACGCCCGGATGCAACCGGGCCCTCGAGGCGTACCATTCCCAGATCACGGGACTCTCCTCGGTCATGAACGTCGAGGGCGCCCTGATCGCCATAGAGCCCTTCAGCAGCTACATCAAGGCCATGGTGGGCGGCTCGAAATTCGAGGTGCAGAACCAGTATAACCGCGCCGTGCAGGCCAGGCGCCAGCCGGGCTCCTCCTTCAAGCCCTTCGTGTACGGGGCGGCGATAGAGAACAAGCTCGTCACCACGGAAACGCAGCTGCCCGACGCGCCGATCCTGGACATCGACGCCATCGGCAACACCTGGACGCCGGGCAACTACGAGGGCGAGTACCGCGGCATGGTGCCGCTGAGCAACGCCCTGTCCGCATCCATCAATGTCATATCAATCAGGCTCTACGACCTCCTGGGGCCCGACAAGATCATAGATTTTGCCTCGAAGATGACCAAGGTCCCGCCGACCGATTTCGGCGCCAACCCGACCATCGCCCTGGGCACGTCGGAGCTGACGCCCTTCGAGATGGCCACCGGCTACGCCATATACGCCAACCGCGGCAAGGACGTCATTCCCTTTGCCGTGCGGTACGTCGTCGACCGTGACGGCAACGAGGTGGCGAACATCGAGGGCGAGGTGGGTGAGATCCTGGCCCGGAAGGCCAAGAACGGCACGATCCAGGTCATCAGCGAGGAGGTCGCCTGGATCATGACGCAGATGATGAAGCGGGTCGTTGACAGCGGCACGGCCACGGAGGGGATCCGCATCAAGGGCGGCTATTCCAAGCAGGGCGCCGGCAAGACGGGTTCCACCTCCAACTGGTCCGACGCCTGGTTCTGCGGCTTTACGCCGGACATCACGGCGGTCGTGTGGGTCGGCTACGACCAGTCGTTCCTCTCTCTGGGTACTCACCAGGCTGCCTCGGAAGTGGCCGCGCCGATCTGGGGCAGGTTCATGGACGGTTTCTACAGGGGCAAACCGGACCCGCAATTCCCTGAGAAACCGGCCGGGGTATGCCAGATCGGTTCCGGATACGGCCTTGAAGGGGCCCAGTCGCAGTATTACAGCACGGACGGCAATGACATCATGAAATCGGTCCTTGAACGGTATATGGAAATAGAAGGATTGATTGATGAGCGGAAGCGTTACAGTCAGTAGTCGGTTCACTACACCATGGCCGGTGATTTCCTGTTTTTATATTTTTCGTTTGATTTTTTACTATATGATATACACTATTATCATACTCGTTATTCCGGGGATAAAAAGGTGAAGGGTATTAATAATATATTCTAGCAGGAGGTTGAACCGTATACAAAAACCATCTTAAAGACGCTGAAAAACAGTGTGATAAGGAGGTACAGGGAATAAAATTTATTATTTTTTTTATGATTACCTGTTTTCCGTAGAATTATTCTTGAAATTATTAAATTTTATGATATAATTCATCATTATTTGAGAGGGTGAGGTATAGGTAATTTATATGTTCAAGGTCGGTGACAATATTGTCTATCCCATGCACGGCGTGGGAAGAATAGAGGCCATCGAAAAAAAAGTCATTTTAGGTAAGAGAAGCGAATATTATATTATTACAATCCTGAACAGCGGCATGAAGGTGATGATTCCGGTAAAGAACGCTGAACAAATTGGAATACGGAGTATCATACCCAAAAAAGACATCAAGAAAGTGCTCGGCGTGCTGACGAAGAATGAGATAAGCTCGGTGGACGACTGGAAAGAACGGTACCAGAACAATATTGACAAAGTTAAAAGCGGTTCCATTTATGAAGTTTCCGAAGTGGCCAGGGACCTCTACCGCCGGGGACGCGAGAAAGAGCTTTCCATCATGGAACGAAAGCTTTACGAAAACGCGTATCAGCTGGTAACGCACGAGGTTGCCCTGTCTAAGAATATCGACCTGGAGGAAGCCGGTAACCTGGTTTCCGAAGCCCTCTCATCTCATCATCCGAAAAAGTAAGGCGGCACGCCCCTGTTGCAGGGTGCGCCCTCCCGGTGATGACGAACAAGTAATCTCTGTTTCAAACCCCTGCGATATCTCTTTTATCGTATCAGATCTCGTTACGCAAGGAGTATGTTATGATTATTATTCTAAGGATATTATTTATTGTCTTATCGATGCTCTTTTCTTCATTATATTTTGTTGATAAACCTTTTTACATCATTCTGGCCGTTGCGTCGGTGGCCGGCGTTGTTTCACTTCTGGTCCTCATCCTGGTGGAATACGTCCTGCATACCTTTTCCGCGCGGACCTTCGCCGCCGCGATCATAGGGTTGATCATCGGTTTCACCCTGGGACACCTCCTGAACCTCGCCTACGGGGCCCTGCACATCACGGCCCTGGACGAATACTCGCACATCATCACGCCCCTCATCTACCACCTGACGGGCTTTTTCGTGATGATGTTCTTCGTCATCAATTACGAAGAGATATCGTTCCTAGACAAGATCGTTTCCTCCAGCGAGGAGAGCTCGGACGAGAAAATCGCCTACAAGATCCTCGACACCAGCGTCATCATCGACGGCCGGATCGCGGACATATGCGACACCGGCTTCATAGAAGGCATCCTGGTCATTCCCAATTTCGTCCTGAACGAGCTCCAGATGATCGCCGACTCGGCGGATTCGATCAAGAGGAACCGCGGCCGCCGCGGCCTGGACATCCTGAACAAGATGCAGAAGGACCAGTCGATCATGGTGAAGATAACGGACATGGATTTCGCTGACATCAACGAGGTCGACGCGAAGCTCGTCAAGCTGGCGAAGATCATGAACGCCAAGGTCGTAACCAACGACTTCAACCTGAACAAGGTCGCCGAGTTCCACGGGGTCCCGGTCCTGAACATCAACCAGCTCTCCAACGCCCTGAAGCCGGTGGTGCTCCCCGGTGAGGAGATGAGGGTGGCCCTTATCAAGGAGGGAAAGGACCAGAACCAGGCCATCGGGTACCTTGACGACGGCACCATGGTGGTGGTCGAAAACGGCCGTCGGCGCCTGAACGACGAGGTTGACGTCACGGTCACCTCTGTGCTGCAGACGACCGCGGGAAGGATGATCTTCACCAGGCTGAAAGACTGACACCGGGGCCTGTCGTTCATGAGATTGATCAATGAGATCACGGTCATAATCAGGAAAAAGAGCTTCCCCAGCTTCATCGACGAGCTCTACAAGCGGGAGTGCGACCTCCTCGATCTCCAGCATATCGAGGAATCCGGGGACGGGTACCTCTACACCCTGCGCATCGCATGCGATAACCTGAAGCGATTCGAGGAATTCGTCACGATCATAAGCAGCGCCGGCGACAAGTACAAGTTCATATCGGTGAAAAATATCGTCGAGGACCGCATCGTGGGGGGTCTTCTCTCCGTGTCAGGGAAAATGCCGCTGGAAAACATCACCGATTTCAACACCTCGGTCCTGGGGGCCGCCGACCTCATGCTCGAGAAGATCAAAGGCGAGGACGGGAGGCGCTTTACCAGCATTGCAAGGAACGTGGGCCTCGTCGCCGGCATCAGATCAATGGATGAAGGGGCCCGCGTGCACCTTCTCCGTGAATTCGTATGCGCCGAGCGGGATGCCGTGGTCCTCAACAGGTTTGCCGGCCTCAACGGCAGTCCCCTGGCGGTCCGCTTCGAGCACCCGGAGGACGTCATCCAGGTGCTCAAGAAGATAGAGCAGAATTACGCCGCGGTCCGCGTCACCCGCATCAGCGAATCCTCCATCATGCTTTATGACATGCTTTTTTCCGATCTCACCGTGCCGACGGTCTCGCTGGAACATGACGATATCCCGCTCTTCCTGCTGATCCTGATCATCAAGGTCATGATGAAGTACCGGATCAAGGCGGAAGAAACCACCGTCGGCTTTATCGGTATTGACCTGAGCGCAGTACGCCTCGCCCGGGTCCTGGACAAGATCGGCTTCCGGAGGATACTCGGCTTCGATCACGGCGAAAATTCGATGCTGGCCCTGGAAAACCAGGGGGGGCTCGCGACCACGGCGGAAAATATTTTCGGCAACGCCGATATCACTATATTATTGAAAAACAACTTCGACGTCGAGGAATTCCGGAAAATTCGTCCCGGCCAGTTTGTCATATCCTTCATGGAGTCCGAAGAGCCGGGGCTGGAGGAGATATCGGGCAAGGGGGTCAGGGAGTTCATACGGAAGGGCGTGGCCGACCTGGCGGTCCTGTTCCCGGGGGTGCTCCGCGGCATGATTGATGCGGATATCAGGTATATAAACGACGCGAAGCTGGTCGACTTTGCCAAGAAGCTGGTGGTCCTGCTTTCAGACTCTTTCGAGTTTCCCCATCTCTTCGGCGATGTGCACGAGAAGGTCTACAGGATCGTCTCTCAAGATAAGTCAAAGTCTTGACCCGGAAGCGGGTCTGGCAATTTTAAAAGGGAGGGGGTGTCAGCACGGACACCCCCTCCCTTTTGATCCCTTCCCCCGTGCTCCTCAGGCGCCGGAGTGGCTGGGCCTACACTAATCAAATTATTTTCACGATAAGGCGCTCGTATGCAGCCTCCTGCAGACTCGCGCCTCCCGCGGCCTCCCTGCCGCGGGTGTTCATTATAGCTCAGGCTAAAGAGCCGCCGGGCAGGACGCTCGGCGGTGCGAGGATGCCACACGACGTGGATTCCGCAGCGAAAGCCAACAAGTATTTCTTGCCTTATTAAAATTAAGAATTCTGCAATAATTATAAAGCTCATCTATAAAGAAGGTTCTCAAATCGTCCGCCGAAGGTGGACAAACCGAACAAGGGTGGATGCCCGAGTCGATTCCGGCGAAGCCGGATCGACGAGTTCACCCGGAGACTCCGCGGCGTTGAGCGGCGCGGGTGGTGGGGGTGCGGGGGAGGAGGTAGCCGCGGTGCTACCTCCTCCCCCGAATAATTGCACGACCCACTCTGGGTCACTAACTCGCCTGGTACGGGCAAAAAAATAAATAGATTTTATTCCGTAATAATGACCCAGCGAAGGTTGCTGTAACGAAAAAGGCGGTATTCCGCGCTTCCGCCAGACGAGCGGGCGAAGCGGTGCACGGCAAGGTCATTGTACGGCACTGACAGGTCGATCCGGTCAAAGTCAGTATAGGCGGTGTGTATTTTGGCGCGGTCCCCGGCGACTTCGTAGGTCCCCCCGGGCCCGACGATAAAGGATTTTTCTCCCACCAGGCGCTGGACCTTTTCCATGTCCACCATGAGGATGAAGATGCCCGGCATGGTGCCCGGGGCGCTCACTTGCGAAGAGACCGCGATGTAATACCCGTCCCAGTACAGGGGCGCCGAAACCATGCTGGCTATGAAGGGATTTGTTTCCCTGTTGGCGAAGCAGAGGCCGAGGGCAGTTCTCCCCAGGGTCGTCCTGACGTTCCTGGCGAAGATCCCGTCGTTTTTCATGGTATAGATCACGGTGCCCTCCCTGTTGATCAGCACGAAATCTGAATAGACCCCTTCCGTGACGGCCTTGATCATGGAGGTTATCCCCTCCCTCTCCAGGAGGTAGTATTTGTCGCCGCCCCGGTCCATCTTCTGCAGGTGTGTCAGCATTTTTATCAGGTCCCGCTCAATGATGACCTTTTTCGCTTTTTCCAGGTCCGATTCGCACAGTTCAAAGAGGCTTTTGAGCGGGGTTGCCGCAACAGGTCCCGGTGACGGCAGGTGGGAGCAGGAGGCGGCCAGGGCCATACCGGTCAGAACGGTAAAAAGAGAGCTCAGTTGTTTTCTTTTCAGGAGCATGGTTAATATTAATTTTCGGCTTGAAAGGACGCGATGGTGAGCAATTTATGGCATACATGCTGCATCCTAGAAGAAACAGGGGGCAAAGGTATCATTTGCTGGTCAATCCCATGAAAAAAAAAGCCACTACCGGAATATTGCTTGTTTTTCTTTTCCTGCTGAACCATGCAGCGGCCGGGGCCGGAGGTCCCGATACCTCCGGAACCGGTGCGTCCGGGAAGATTGTTTCGGAAGAAGGCGGCGGGCTGCGTGACGGTGAGCCCCGCGGCACGGGGGACAGCAGGTCCGATGACGCGCCGATCATAAACAAGGAAAAAGGTGAATCGTCCCGAATTGACAGCGGAGGGATAAATCCGCGGAGGAACGCTTATTCCTTCATCGATCCATCCCGCACCGAATATGTTGCTTTTTTTCTGGGATACGGCGGATATTTCCCCGTCGCCGATTATGGGAACGTATATAACCCGGGACACCTCGTTTCATTCATTGCCGGCATATATTATATCAATTTCATGGGCCTTTCGCCGGAGCTGCACCTGCGGTACGCGGCCATGAATTACAAGGAAGACCCTCTCCGGTACCATGCCAGCCTTTCCCAGGTGCAGGCCTTTCCGGCTGTCGTGTACCGGTACCCGGTAAAGCTCCCCCGGAACACCCTCACCGTGTACGGCCGCATGGGGGACGGCCTGTCGATGGTCCGCTATGAATCCCGGGACCCGTACCTTCCTTTTGTGACCAGGAACATAACCGAGTACCTCAATGTCTTCGGCCTGTCGGCGGGCTGCTACTACGACGTGTGGCGAGGTTTCCTGATGGGCGTTGATGTGAGCTACAGTATTGTTTCAACGGCCCGGAAGCCGCTTCAGGCGGTCTCGTTCGCGGTGACTGC
>CALMRZ010000007.1 GCA_937872225.1 uncultured Spirochaetota bacterium | reverse complement strand
TTATCAAGAAGGCATCTCACAATGCAAGCGGTTTCCCGGATGGGGTCCAGAGCCTGGCAACTATCACCAAGGTGAAGAAGAACTTCAATCCGGGGTTAAACCTTGCCGGGGTCATTATCAATGCCTTTGATTCCGTTCCGGTGATTACAAGGCAGATTCGGGAGGAAATCAGGAATTCTTTCGGTGAACTGGTATTCAATACCGTGCTTTCAAAGTCCATCAAGGTTGAAGAAGCTATTGCCGGAAAAACCGGCCTTATTGATTCAGTCAGCAAACTCAAGGATGAAGTGGCATTACTCGGGACCGAGCTCATGATTCGGGTCGGCGGTATGCCGCAAGCTTCATCGGTGGGGGTTGTATGAATATGGCAACCGACAGATCAGACGAAAAACCGGTAAAACCTGTTTTCAGGTCAAATGACAGGCTTCACGGAAAGAAGACTCTGAAGGTGAATAACTTCCTTGATGAGTTTGAGAAAGATGACGTTAAACGGTATGTCGATATCGTTGACCTGTTCAATCACTTCGGTGTGGAACTTAAAAAGGCCGGGAACCGTTACAAGGGAAAATGCCCGTGGCATAATGACACCAACCCTTCGTTGTCGGTTGACCGTGAAAAGGGTTTGTTTAATTGCTTCGGATGCGATGCCGGTGGGGATATCTTCGACCTTACGGAGAAGATGAAGAACGTCGACTTCAAGGGTGCATTGAAGTACTTGAAGGCCTTCAGGGGTGTGGGCATTCCTCAATCGACCGCATCCGGCGCGGCGCACAAGCATGAAGAAACGCATCTGCCCGATGCCGCGCAGGATGCGGCAAACTTAAGCGCACCAGACAAGGGAAACGGCAATGGGAAAGGCACAAGCACCGATGAAGTGAAACAGGAAACTGCTGCAGCTGGGCCTGCAGTTTCCCTGAATACAGTCATGAACTATTACCGCAAGAAGCTCTATGAGTCGCCAAAGGCCCTTGAATACCTGACAAAACGGGGCCTTGAGAATGTGGCCAATTACGAACGCTTTAAACTCGGCTTCGCCGATGGGACATTGATTGACGTAATCGGCGAAGGACAAAAGCACCAGCTCAAGGAACTCGGCGTACTTCGAGAAAACGGCTCAGAGCATTTTTTAAACTGCATTGTATTTCCGGTCCTTGATGAACTCGACGCAGTTGTGGGCATGTATGGCCGGTCAATTATTGATGCATCAAAATTACCGCATGTTTACATCAAGGGCAAACACAAGGGCGTTTTCAATCGCAAGGCCTCAAAGGTGTACGATGAGGTTATATTAACCGAGTCAATCATTGACGCATTGTCACTGGTTGAACTCGGCCTTGAAAACGTCCAATCAATCTATGGCACGAACGGTTTTACCGACGAGCACCTCTATACCTTAAAGGACGACCGGGTAAAAACGGTCGTCCTTGCTTTTGACTCCGATGATGCAGGCAACCGGGCAGCTCTTTCGTTGAAAGAAAAGCTCGTTTCCGAAGGGTTCCGGGTGAAGATGTTGGTTCCCTCCTCCATCCAGCCCGGAACCTCTTTTAAAGATTGGAATGAATATCTTCAGCAATCAGCCGACGGCGCGGCGATTAAGCAAGCCATTGCCGGGGCTGAAGTGTTTGAGAAAGCGGCATCGCCAGCTGATACATTCACGGTCACCAGCGACGCGTCGCATTATGCATTCAGCTTCAACGGCATTACCTACCGGGTAAATGGCGTGAAGGAAATGTTCGTGAACAACCTTCGGGTGAACGTGAAAGCCGAATGCAACAACGAGAAATATTTCGACAACCTTGACTTATATTCCGCCCGAAGCCGCAAGAACTACGCGGAAAACCTTTCACGCACGCTGGGCCGTGAGGCTGTGCGCGTGGAGAAGGATTTAATCGAAATACTGGAATACTTTGAGCGTGAACGGGATAAAAGCCTGCGCATGACCGGCGCGAGCGATGAAATTGTTATCACGGCCGAGGAACGTGAACTCGGCATGAATTTACTCACCGACCCGCACCTGTTCGAGCGGGTAATCGCGGACATGGAAACCGCCGGGTACGTGGGCGAGGACATGAACAAGCTTTTACTGTTCCTGGCCGCATGCTCCCGCAAACTCGATGACCCCATATCTGTGCTCATTATATCCCAATCAGCTGCAGGCAAATCAATGCTTGTGGACACGGTGAAAAGATTAATCCCGCCAGAGGACGCAATCTCGGCAACGTCGCTTTCAGACCAGGCACTCAATTACGTGGGCGATATGATTCATAAATTTTTAGTTTTGGGCGAGGCCGTACACGGCCCCGAGATTGAGCACCAGCTGCGGGAGATGCAATCAGCGCACGAGCTTTCGCGTCTGGTCACCATGAAAGACCCGAAGACCGGACGCATGGAGACCCGGGCCATGAAGTCAAAGGCCATTGTCTCGTGCGTGATGACGAGCACTTCCAATTCAATCAACCCTGAGAACGCTTCGCGTTCCTTTATCATTGCCGCTGATGAATCCCCGGAACAGACCCGGAGGATCCACGAGGCGCAAAAAAAGAAGTATTCCCTTGAACGCTACGACGCGAAGAAAGACATTATTCCCCGCATTGAAAAGACATATCACGCCGCCGGGCGCTTGCTTGAAAAGGTCGCGGTGGTGAATCCGTTTGCGCAGTACATTCAATTTCCGGACAAACTTATGCGCACCCGGCGCGACCACGAACGCTTTCAAGATTTGATTGCGGTCATTGCCTTCGTGCGCCAGTTCCAGAAGGAAAAGTTCATGCATAACGGCATGGACTGCGTGGAGTGCGACCTTGAAGATTACCGCTGGGCCATGCAAATACTTTCAGCAGCACTGGCTTCAACCCTGCTTGAAATTCCGCTTTCGGTCATTGATTTTTTCGATGATCTGCGGGCGTTCGCGCGTGAACAGGCGGCGGAAAAAGGGATTAAGGCCTCGGAGGTGAGCATGACCCAGCGTGAAATCCGGGAATACACAGGCCTGGGCCAGGTGATGGTCAAGCGATACATGCGCATGCTTGTTGAGTATGAATATGTCGTGGTGGTCCGGGGCGCAACCAACCGGACAAAGGGATATTATCGCATCCGGGACGATGAGGCAATCAAACATGTTGATTTATCGATGATTCCCTCGGCTGAAGAGATGGAAAAGCTCATAAAAACAAATGAAAAAGGGAAATCTGGGTCATCTGGGTCAAACTGGGTCTGACCCAGATTTGAGGGGTAACATGCTGGATTATTCAGGAGTTATCAATCTGGGTCATGAAATTTGGAGGGAAAGGCGGGGGAAAAAAGCGTTTTCAAAAATGTCTAGTTTTCCGGGAAAAAGAACGTCCCGCCCGGTTAAAGTAAAAAACGCCGAAGTTTAAGAACGCAGAATAACGACGGCGAGTATGAAATCACATTCCGCATACCGGCGCGCCACGACATTTTTTCCGCCCTCTCCCCCTTTGCCGCCCCCCGCACCCCCCGGCTTATCCCCCTCACCCGTTGAAGCGGTATAGCGTTCTAAGCGGGGGCGCTCAAAAAGGGGGCGAGGGCTTGGCCGGTCTATTGCCCTTAACGTCGCAAGGAGAAGGCTGTAATGAACACCACGCCGCAACACAACTGGAAGGCAACACGGAAACGCTGGCAACAGCCCGTCCAAAAAAATGCCGTGTCGCACCTCAAGTCATCGCAGGCGTTTTTTTCTTTTTGTCCCACCCAGGGGAGAGGGGACAGCAGCGCGATGAGCGTTGGCATCGCAGGGGCGGGGAGATGTGGATAACCGGCGAATGCGGCGCGCCGTTCCGGCGAGGTTGGGTTATCCATATCTCTCCCGCCCGGGTTCGTACCGCTGCCACCGCCGGCGCTGAAAATTATTCACACGTGAAGGAGAAGGCAATGAGGGAACGCGACCGACAGATGCTTGATGAATATTTGCGCGAGCTGCGGCTTGCGGGACGCACCAGAGCCAACGCGCAATACAGCCTCCGGTTGTTCTTCGAATACCTTGCCGCGACGGGCCGGGAATGCACGCGCATGAGCCTGCGGGACGCCCAGGATTTTCAAATGTATATCGCAACCCGGACCGGCGAAAAGGAGACGGCGCTGTATACTGCGGGATCGGTGCATAATATCATTGCCTGCGTTACGTCCTTTTATACGTCCCTGAAAAAGAAAAATGTGATTCCATCAAATCCGTTCAAAGAGATTGAACGCCCGCGACAGGGAAAAACATTACCGAAAAACATATTGCCTGAAAAGAAGCTCGCGCGATTGCTGCGCCATTTAAAGGAATTCCATAAAGGATGCGATCTTCTGGAACGGCGCAATCTTTACAAGGCTCATGTAATCGCGGAGCTCATGTATTCAACCGGGGCGCGCGTGAGCGAGATCGCGAACCTGCGGGCAGACGATGTGGATTTCGTCCGGGGCGTGGTACGTATCACCGACCGGAAGTCCCGGCAGTACCGCGATGTTATATTAAACGAATATGCCTCGAAAGTTTTGTATGTGTACATGCACCAGATGCGGGACTATGTTGTATTCGGCAAGAACAATGCCGACGCAAGCCGTTTATTCGGTTCAAAGAAACATCTTCCGATATGGCTCAACGCGATATTGAAAGAAACCTGCGGGAAACTCGAACTGCCGGTCATGACAACCCATCATTTCCGCCACGCTGTGGGCTTTCACCTTCTGCGCGCGGGTTGCGACATTCGGCACATTCAGGAAATACTCGGGCATCGCGCGCTTTCCAGCACGCAGATTTACACGCGGGTGGACAAAGAAGACCTGAAAAACATCATAGACCGGTATCACCCGCGCGCATTGCGGAGGACCGATGCAGAGCTTTGAATATTTCGCCCTGCTGTTTGAACAGCATCTGGTCGGCCTGAACCGCGCAGCGGTAACGGTCCGTTTTTCCCTGTATTCCCTGCGCAGGTTTTTTGACTATGCGCGTGGGGTCGGCAAAGAGTCGGTGCACGACATTGCCGCTCAGGACATCGCCGGTTTTATTGAACACCTGCAGGGGGAAGAAAACCGCCGTGATGCACGGTATGCCGTTGGAACAATCAACCGGATAGTTTCATGTGTCCGGTACTTTTTTCGCTTTCTGTACCGCAACAATTACATGCTTGTCAATCTTGCCGAACAATTTCCTTCGAGGATTAACGGCCTGCAGGCCAGGAAGGAAATATTCACCCGCGACGAAATCAACCGTTTTCTTGATGCAATAGAAACAGAAACCCACCGGGGCCTGCGCGACCGGACGATTTTTGAGCTGATGTATTCGTCAGGCCTGCGGGTGAGCGAGGTTGTGCATCTTGATGTGACTGACATTGATCTGGCCAATCGTGTGCTCATGGTGCGCGAAGGGAAGGGGAGCCGTGACCGGGTTGTACCATTCTCCGAGGCTGCGGCCTTGTTCCTAAAGAAATACATTGATGAGGTGCGGAAGAATTTTCTGCCGCGCATCGGGCATGCTGATGAACGGGCCATTTTTTTAAGTGAATACGGGCGCCTGAGCGATGTGACGGTGCGGAAGGCCTTTGAGCGGCTTATCAAAGAGGCCGGGATTGAGCGGCCCAACCTTACGCTTCATTCGATACGGCACAGCTGTGCCACGCATCTGCTTGAGGCCGGGGCCGATGTGCGCTATGTGCAGGAACTGCTGGGGCATGAACAGATCCAGACCACGGTGCAGTATACGCATGTGATGATGGAGAACATGAAGAAGATTTACAAGATGTATCACCCGCGGGGAAATTCAATGTTCGAGGAGGTTGACGGGGAATATATTCAGCATGTCCAAGAATTGAAGGACGAAATTATCCGGCGCCGGGAGATTAACGAGCGATATCCGCCGGAGAAATACTACCGGGACAAAGGGGATTAATGGCTTGACTTTTCCCTGCCAGCCGGGTAATTTCTGCCCCATGCTGACCGGGACATTAACAACTGACAGTTTTTCCGGGACGAGTGCGGCTTATGGTGAACGGACTTCTTGGGGAGGTCCGTTCTTTTATTTACACGAAGCCAAAAATTGTGCACAATACAAGTTCACCGCAAAGGAATTGGATGTTGAAACTGGATTGTATTATTTTGGAGCAAGGTATTATGAGCCGAGGATGGGAAGATGGGTTTCCACCGACCCAGTGTGGGATGGTTTGGATTTGTATGGATACTGCGGCAATCGGCCATTAAATTTCATTGATCCCAATGGATTGTATCGATTCAATAAAGATGGTTCGATAACATTCACCTATACCAATGATCAACTAAATACAGCGGCCAGTATGGTCGGTTGGGGAGATAACTGGCAGGCAGCTGCATCATCCATGGGCGTTAGGGACAGATATAACAGCGACGGCAGCTGGAAAGCCGGATCTCCCTCATTGGTCGGTATGACATTGAAAGGCTCCAACAGGGACACTAAGCACAAGGTGAATTTCAATGCAGTAAGCTTGCAGATAGCGCAGACCCAGCTTCAGCAAAATCAACAGAAGATCCAGCAGCAACAGCAGGCCGCATATATGCACCTGGAAGCAAAGATACTTGAAGACAGGACTAAAATGACATTGGCTGCGGCGACGTTTATGTATAGCACGTCACTTTTAGCAATATCTTCCGCCTCATTTGGGTTACCGACAATAGGAATGTGGGCTAAGGGAACGGCAATACCAAAAGCTGTCGCAGTAACTTCTGCGATAGGGACTGCGTATAATAATGGGGTATTAAACACAATGAGTAGATTGCCGAATGGAATATATAATTATATGATGATAAATGGACCGCAAATTAATCTAATTGGTAATAGATTCTTGGAAGGTGTTAATCCTTCTGCTCCATCGTATTATGGCATTTTTTTGCCAGATGCTGCATGGGGAACAGGTTATTATGTAGGTAATAAATTAAATGAAAAATGATTTTGAGCAGAGTGAGTTTAATAATTTTATTGTACCATTTTATTTTATACCCTTTATAAGTAGCTTATCTATAAAAGCTATAATAACTGGTGAAACAGTTTTAGGACCATATCAGGTGCTAGCTACTGGCATTCAGGCAAGATTAATTGGATCGGCATTTATTATTATGGTAATATATGATTTATATCATGTTTTCATAAAAATACCGAAAAAAAACGGTGGAATAAAAGTAATGAAAGCGATTATTCGTGAATTTTTTTCATCAGTTTTTTTATATATTTGGTTATCTGTTATAATAATAACATTAATGATTCAATTTAGTGGAATTTTTAATATTATATATTTCATTATAATTATAATTTGTTTTATTAGTCAGATTTATTATATAAAAAATTATACAAAAATTATTAAAAACATTTTGAAGTAAATTTGAAATGAACAGTGATGGTATTTACCTGATGGACGGGTCACGTCCTATTCAGTGTGTAAACCTGCCAGATGAGGTAATCAACTTTTCTTCCAGTGGCTCCTCTTCGACCACCGTTCGTTTTGCTCTCTCACGATGCCCATGAGAATAGGTCACGTCCTATTCAGTGTGTAAACCTGCCAGATGAGGTAATCAACTTTTCTT
>CALMRZ010000006.1 GCA_937872225.1 uncultured Spirochaetota bacterium | reverse complement strand
CAAATTAATCGAAAAAATTAATAGCACTTTTTTAGTTATGCAACAAGTCTATTTATCGCCGTTGATTCCACGGGCGGTCTTGCGCTGCGGGGGGGCGGCGAATCGCAGTGGCAGGGCCTCTACGGCTGCGGCCTGAAGGTCCGGTACACGGTGCTGGATTCGCTGATCATGCAATTGAAACTGCTCCATTTCGGCACCACCAAGGTTATGTACTGGAGGGGCCGCGGCACAACATGGTTCGGGGATGAGGTTGATATCAGCGCAGAATGGCGGTTCCGCAACATCCTGTCAATGTTCCTGACAGCCGGCGGCTTCCTGCCCCAACGGGCCTACAACGCCCGGCAGAGCATGAGCAACAGCTACCGGGGCTACTTCTCCGAATTCGAATACAACAATGTTCTCAAGGACCTTGACAATTATTCATCGAAAAGCATGATTTTTGAATTCATGCTCGGCATGAAAATAACCTATGATTAATCCGAACGGCAATACCTCTTGTTCTTAACCTGGTCAGGCCGGAGTGGTCGGGGATTGCAGCGTGAAGGCATCCAGCTGCGCCGACGCTGATTCATCATTCATGATGATGCAAAGAGTGTCGTTTTTTTCCAGCCTGAAGCCGTTATAATATACATGGCAATTCTTCATGTTCCGTACCACGAATAAGATGAAGATGTTTTCCGGAATCGGGTATTCGTCCGTGTTGTTATTCAGAAAGGATTCGCTGGTGACGGTTATTTCCTTGATGACCGGCTTTTTTGTCGTGAAGTATTCTTTAATTGCATTGAAGAAATTCGCGGACCTGGGCGCGCGGAGACAGGTGCATGCCGTATTGATCCCCTCGGATTGTATGATTTCTGAAAGTTCCTCCCCGGCTTTTTCTGTCAGAATGACATATAATTTTTTTAACCCGTAGGTTTCTTTAAGGAACCTGCAGAAGAGGATATTTATTTCATTGTTGGCCGAAGCAGCCAGGACGGACGAATACTCATCAACATCAATGCCGGCGAAGGTGTCCGGTGCGAGGCCGTTTCCGTGTATGTATGGAAAACCCTCCTTTTCGGCAAGGAGGCAGTTTGACAGGTTCGAATCCACAAAAAGCACTTCATTCTGGTACTGCTGCCAGTGCAGCGCCATCCCGATCGTGGTGGGATTTGCCCCCAGGACAATAATATTCTTGTCGCCGGTGATTCCAATATCGAGCTTCCGTGCCAGCACTCCGGCGCTCAGGCTCTGGAACAGCACGGTTACTGATATCAGCATGAATATCAGTATCTCGATGATCTCCGTATTGTGCAGGCCGGCGGATTTCAATTTAATAATTGCAATAGAGGCCACCGAGAGAGCGATTATTCCACGGGGCCCGACCCATCCCATAAAAAAACGCTCCCGTATCGTGAATATTCCCCCGGCGGTGCTTGCGAAAACAGTCGGGAACCGTGCCAGGATAATTATGACGACGACTGCCAGGCCCGGCAGCGCCTGCTCGGATAACAACGTTATGTTGAAATGGGCCGACAGCAGGATGAACAGTAATGATATAACTATTTGTGATATCTGTTCCTTGAAGGAAAGGAGTTTTTCCTTGTCCCTGTAATCAATGGTGCTCAGCGCCAGTCCAAAAGCAGCCACTGCCATTAAACCCGATTCCGAAGATATCAGTTCGGAGACAAAGAATACAAAAAAAAGCATCCCAAGGGTGAAAATGCTCCTGCTGGAAACCGGGACCAGCCGCGTTTTGATCAGCAGCATTTTTACCGATATGCCGCAGGCAGCCCCCAGTGTGGCGCCGATTACAATGGATGCGATAAAACCGAGAATTGAAAGACCCGCCACCTGGCGGGAGACAAAATATTCGATCATGGCAATCGCCAGGACGGCGCCGACGGCGTCAATGATGACAGCCTCGCCGTTCAGGAATGTCTTGACGCATTTTCTCAGGGGAAGATAACGAATGACCGGCTTTATAACCGTCGGACCGGTAACAACTGTCAGGGAAGCGAATATGAGCGCAAGATCAGGGCGCAGACCGGCAATGTGGACGGCGGCAAGCCAGCTCAGCGTCATGGTTATGGCGATTGTCAGCACTATCTGCCTGGCGAGGTTGCCGCGTATAGATTTTAATCTCGAAATATTCAGCGACAGTCCCCCTTCAAAAAGGATTATGCCGACAAAAAGGGTGATAAGAATATTGAGGCCGCCGCCAAGAGAAGCGGGCTGGATCCACCCTATTCCGTAAGGACCAAGGGCGATGCCGCACAGGAAGTAAAGAATAATCGCCGGAAACTTGAGCCGTTCTGAAAGGACGATGCATGATGATCCGGCGATTATCGTGATTATAACTGTGCGGATTATTACATCATGTTCCATGGAGCTCATTTCTTCTCATAGATGAATGGAATATATTCTGCCATTGATTATTGACGGAAGTCAATGAAAAAACGGTTTCGCATCACGATGGATTATAACGAGAAATCCCGTCTTCAACGGGATAGACGGAAGATTTGCCATGAAGTAGCGGGCCGCGAGTTATTCGACCATTGCCCGGCATGTCAGTACTTGAATTTCTTGGTGATGTTTTCCGGGATAGTGCGGCATTTCCTGCAGACTATTGAGAAATAATACAGGGGATGCCCTTCTATTGAGATACGGTGCCGGTAGCGCTCCAGGTGGTTGATATTCAAGTAATCGGAAACGATGAGTTCCTTGATCAGTCGGGAAAAACCGCTGGAATCCACATCGCTCAAGAATGTCTCTTTTATGTTGAAGGCAACCCAGCCCTCATCGTCAATCAAGTTCAGAGCCTCCAGGAATGCCAGGGGAGGTATGTCTCCGAAACCGAGCGCAGCAACGGTGGTCAGCGTGTTCAGGTTCCATGACCGTATCTCTTCCCGGTCATCTTCCGTCAGACCGGTGAAGTCTTTTACGAAATATTAATCATATATGCCGGGGCGGTCTCTTTCCGTCGCGGATTTAGCTTGTTCAAGAATATCGACTGCCACCAGTCTTGAGACCCCGATTTTTTTTATTTCCTCGCCCATCATGCCGTTGCCGGCGCCGAAATCAAGGACCCGCATCTCGGAGAAATTCTCTCTATTTATATCGATAACGTGCTTGAGGGCATCGGTAACCTTTCTGGGGGAGACGCATTTCAGTCTGTCATAAAAAAGCTGTTCGTACAGTCCCTGCACCTGATAGATCTTGTCATAATCATGGAATAGCATTTTTTCTTTTTCATTGTCGTGCACCAGGTAAAAATATGTCTCGTCCTGATCGAGATGTCCTGTTTTAATCGGGGGGAATTGGATATTATGTTTTTTCATGGAAACGACTCCCGCGTGTTATTTGTTTTTATCATGCCGCATTCGTATCGCGCGTTTTCATCTATCTGCGTGAGATCCATCGTCGTGCAAGGCATTAACAATGCTACGGAACCGGTCATATCTGGCAAGATAAAAATTATTAATATCTGATGTGCTCTGCATGATGCACTGTTTTGTTCGGATTGCGGTTTTACTGCAGGGCAATGGTCCCACCTGGATTGAGCCGAACAGAAAGAAATCTTTATTTTAACTATTGACAAAAAACGGGGAAAAGAATATTATTTTATTGTAAGAAACATCACGGCAGCGCTGGACCTGATAATACAATAAGCCACTGATTATGCAGGCGCTGCTAATTGAATTTCACGAAACCCTTTTTCAATCTGTTCATTTAATAGAACGCTGGCGGCGGTCAATAACTGAAAAATTACCGGGAGGGTGCCATGGCGGATTTTTTTCAAAACGGGACAATAGCGACGCTGCAGAACATAAGCAAGAGGCCGATCGATGCCATTGAGAATGAATTGCGGCAGTTTGCCCAGATGCGCAACATGGTCCTCCTGCTACCGGCCCTTTTCTCGGAATTCGAGGGACCCGCCATGCCCAGAATCATCGAAGAGCTGAAAAAGATCGATTATGTTTCAAAAATAATTTTCTCACTTGACCGCGCCAATGCGGAGCAGTTCGCCATCGCCAGAAAAAAAGTATCCCAGCTTCCCGGAGAAGTAAAGGTGGTATGGCATGACGGTCCCCGCCTGCTTTCTTTGTACAAGGAATTATCCGATGCGGATTTCGATCTTACCACTCCGGGCAAGGGAAGATCGGTCTGGATGACGCTCGGCTACATTCTTGCGGACAGGGACACATACGCCATCGGCCTTCATGATACGGACATCGTTAACTACTCACGGGAACTGGTTGCGCGGCTCTTTTATCCCGTGGTGCATCCCGCCCTTGACTATGAATTCTGCAAAGGTTATTACGCCAGGGCCACGGACAGATTTTACGGACGCGTCACGCGTTTATTCTATACGCCCCTCATACGCTCCCTGAAAAAAATCCTGGGTTACAACAGGTTTCTTGAGTTCCTTGACAGCTTCCGATTCGCACTTTCCGGCGAATTCGCCTTCATAGCCACCCTGGCGCGCGGTCTCCGCATATCACCGACCTGGGGCCTCGAGGTCTCCATGCTGAGCGAGATATATTCGAAGACAACAGTCAACAGGGTGGCCCAGGTTGAGTTGCAGGACACGTATGATCATAAACACCAGAATATCGACAAGCTGCAGCGCGATACCGGCCTGTTCCGCATGTCAAATGAAATCGCGAAAACCCTTTTTAAGGTGCTCACCCAGGACGGTATCGTCATGTCCGGCTCATTCTTCAGAACGCTCCTCGCAACCTATATCCAGGAATCCCGTTTTGCGATAGAGAAGTACAATGCCCTGGCCATGTTCAACGGTCTCGTCTATGACCGGCACGAGGAAGTGGTCAATACCGAGATTTTCGTCGAGGCCCTCAATCAGGGGGTGGCCGAGTTCATGGAAGACCCTATCGGCGTTCCGATGCTGCCCGGGTGGGTGCGTATACGCGCGGCGCTGCCCGGTTTCCAGAAGAAATTCAAGCAGGCTGTCGAGGAAGACAATTCGTAAAAAACAAATATCATGAGCGCACATATGCGGTATCTTGCGTTACTGGCGGTTTTTGTATTAATTGTTGTGCCGAACTGCTCATCGGAAAAAAGCGATTCGGCAACCAGGGTCCGGATTGTTTTCAAGCATGGAAAAATTTCAGGCGACCCGGAAGAATTCAGGCTGCTGCTGCGTCACTTCGAAAGACGAAATCCCGGGATAGCAGTAAGGGATGAGACGCTGCCTGCATCGACCGATGAGCAGCACCAGTTCTATGTGACAAACCTCGAGGGGGGGCGCGCCGATTTTGACGTGTTCAGCATGGACGTCATCTGGGTGCCCGAGTTTTCGAGGGCGGGATGGCTGATGGATCTTTCCGATATGCTCCCGCAGGAGGAACGGCTCGATTTTTTCCCCGGTCCGATCCGGGCCGTGACATTTGATAACCGCATATACGCAATACCCTGGTATATTGACGCGGGATTACTGTTTTACAGAAAAGACATCCTTGCGAAATATGGTTTTAAGCCACCAGAAAAATGGGATAATCTCGTGTCCGTCTCACGGGCTCTGATGTCCAGGGACCCCGGCCTGTACGGGTTCATATGGCAGGGGAAGCAATATGAAGGGCTCGTATGCAACGCCCTCGAGTTTATCTGGAGCAATAATGGAGACATTATCGATGGCGATAGACTGGTGATCAATAGTGGGGAGAACATCTATGCCCTGCGCTTCATGCGTGATCTGATATATCGCTACAGGGTCTCACCCTCGCTGGTGACGACAGCGACGGAAGAACCGTGCAGGCATATATTCGGGAAGGGTAAGGCGGTTTTCATGAGAAACTGGCCCTACGCGTGGAACCTGTTTAACGCGGAAGACTCCCCGGTGAAGGGAAAAGTCGGCGTAACTGTTCTCCCGTCTTTTAAAAAAGGCAGGTCGTCCTCCACTCTCGGCGGCTGGCAGTTGGGAATTTACAGGCACACGAAACATCCCGGCGAAGCGAGAAAACTTATCAAGTTCCTGATTTCACCGGAATCGCAAAAGGCACTCTCGCTGGCGGCGGGATATAACCCGGTACGGAAATCATTATACCGCGACCGGGACCTGATAACAAAGCAGCCTTTTTTACCTGGGCTGTTCCGGGTTTTCATGAAGGCGCGCCCCCGGCCGGTAACTCCCTACTACATGATGATTTCCCAGGTGCTGCAGCCTGAGTTCAGCGCGGCAATAACGGGCATACGGTCACCGGCGGCGGCGCTGACATCGGCGCAGAAACAGATCGGGCATATCCTCGAGGCTGGTCATGAAAGATAAAGAACGGGGTATCCGGTACGTCGCTCCTTCGCTGATTGTCCTGACGCTGGTAACCGTATACCCTGTCCTGTACGTTTTCTACCTCAGCCTTCATAGAAAGCTCCTCATATTTAACATATCAAAATTCATCGCCCTTGATAATTACCTGTTTCTCATCCGCGATGAGCGATTCTGGAACGCGTTGAGGAATACCGCTTACTTTACCGGGCTCTCCGTTGCGCTGGAGCTGCTCCTGGGGCTTGGCATTGCCGTATTGCTCAACAGGTCATTCAGGCTGAAAGGCGCCTCCCGTGCGATAGTGCTCATTCCCTGGGCCATTCCAACGGTCGTCTCCGCGAGGATGTGGGAAATGATGTTCAATACGGATTTCGGCGTTATAAACTATCTGTTGGGTGTAAAGATTAATTGGCTGGGAAGCCCCTTCTGGGCGATCCATGCGGCCATATTTGTTGACGTATGGAAGACGACCCCCTTTGTCGTGATACTTCTCACGGCAGGGCTCCAGGTCATCCCGAGGGAGCTGTACAGTGCGGCCAGGATTGACGGCGCCGGGTCCTGGCAGATGTTCAGGTCCGTTACCCTTCCGCTGCTCTTGCCGGTAATACTGGTGGTGCTCCTGTTCAGGACCCTTGACGCCTTCAGGGTGTTTGATGCCGTTTACGTGCTTACCGGGGGAGGGCCCGCCAACTCGACTGAAACGGTGTCAATTTACGCGTACAAGGTCCTGTTCCAGACCCTCCAGTTCGGATACGGCTCCGCCCTTTCACTGGTCGTATTTTTCTGCACCGGTTCCATCGGCATCTTTTACATCAGGCTCATGACAGGGAGGAGGACATGATGAAGCGGGCGGGTTTTTATGCGTTGCTGGCGGTTGTTATGCTCTACTGCGCCGGGCCGCTGGCATGGCAGCTGATAACAAGCATCAAGCTTTCCGGTGAGATTGCGGTCCTGCCGCCCCTGGTGTCAACGAACCCCACGGCGGCGCATTATCTGTCTGTTTTTCATGACTACTCTTTTGCCCGTTATATCCTCAATAGCCTGATTGTCGCGGGATCGACCACGATTCTCTCGCTCCTGCTCGGTTCAATATGCTCGTTCGGCCTTGCGAAGCTCAGGGTCCCTTTCGCGTCGCTGGTCCTGGCTTTTATACTTTCGGTGTCAATGTTCCCACCCATCGCCACGGTAAGTCCCCTGTATATTATCATCCGCACCCTGGGATTGAGGGATACCCTGGCGGCGCTTGTAATGACCCATACGGTTTTTTCACTGCCCCTCACCGTGTGGGTCCTCACGAATTTTTTCAGGACCGTCCCCGATGATATCTACCATGCTGCGCGCATCGACGGGTGCCGGCCCTTCCAGGTATACTGGAAAATAATGCTCCCGCTGTCGCTGCCGGCCGTTTTTACCACGGCGATTCTTGTTTTTATTTTTTCATGGAACGAGTTCCTTTTCGCCCTTACCTTCACGTCAGCATCGGCGAGGACCGTCCCGGTCGCCATAGCCCTGTTCCCCGGGATCCATGAAATGCCGTGGGGTGAGATAGCGGCCGCATCGGTGATTGTGACCCTGCCCATCATTCTCCTCGTGCTTCTTTTCCAGCGGAAGATCGTGGAGGGTTTAACTTCGGGAGCGGTGAAAGGATAGCGGTATGGCTGAAATACGGATAATCGGCGTGCAGAAAAAATTCGGCGGTTCGGTCATTATAGATGACCTGGATCTGGTGATCGGGGACGGTGAATTTTTCACCATCGTCGGCCCCAGCGGGTGCGGCAAATCGACGATACTCAACATGATCGCCGGACTGGAGGCGGCAACGGGAGGAAGCATACTCTTCGATGGCGTAACGGTAAACAACGCCTCCCCGCAGGAGCGTGACGTCGCCATGGTCTTTCAGAATTACGCGCTGTATCCCCACATGACGGTCTTTGAAAACATTGCCTTTCCCCTTCGCATGAAAAAAGCGCCGAAAAGCGTGATTGCCAGGGAGGTGGGCAGCGTGGCCGGGCTTCTCGATCTTGACGGCCTCCTCGGGAGAAAGCCGAGGGAGCTTTCAGGCGGACAGCGCCAGCGCGTGGCCCTCGGGAGGGCCATTATCAGGAAGCCGAGGGTCTTTCTCATGGATGAGCCCCTTTCAAACCTTGACGCCCAGCTCAGGATTGCCATGAGGTCGGAGATCAAAAAGCTTCATGATCAATTGAGGATCACGACCGTATATGTGACCCACGACCAGTCCGAGGCGCTGGCCGTCTCCGACAGGATCGCGGTGCTGGACCGGGGGAGGATCCAGCAATGCGAGACGCCACGCGCGGTGTACGAGAGACCGGCGAATGCCTTCGTGGGGGGATTCATCGGGAGCCCCCAGATGAATTTCCTGGACGGATCAATTGGCGGCAGGGGAGGCCGAGTGATAGCCTGCAACGGCATGGAGCTCAAAACCCGGCTTGTGACCGCGGGTATATCCGGAAAAGTAACTGTTGGAATACGGCCTGAAGACATTACCGTTACCGGAAAGAAAAGGGAGGGCGGTTTTAAGGTCGAAGCGATGTTTCTTGAGCCGGCAGGTTCGTTCAGCTGGGTCGATTTCAAGTGGGGGCACCACGTGATGAAAGGAAGATCAGATAATGATGCGGGGCTGGAAAAAGGAGGCACCGCGTATATCCTGTTTCCCGTTGAAAAAATTCATCTGTTTGACCGGGAATCAGGTATGAGGATCGGCTGACGCGGTGTTCTCGCACCAGTACCCGGGCCTGGTTCGCAAGGGTTCCCCGGGGAATGCCCCGGGGGCTTTGGCGTATTTCATAATATTTTTCCCAGGAGCCTCAGGTAGCCGGATATCTGGCGGAATATCAGGAAATGATCATACACCCTCCGCTGCGAGCTGCGGCCCATATTGTAACACCGTATCGGGTTGTTGAGCAGCAGCGCCAGTTTGTCGGCTATCTCGGCCGGATCCTCTGGATTCGCGACCAGTATCCCGTCAATGCCGTCCCGGATCTGCTGCCTGATCCCGCATGCCTTTGTCCCGAGTACAGCCTTGCGCTTCCACATCGCCTCGGTTACTGAAAGGCCGAACCCCTCCTGAAGGGAATTCTGTACGATAACGCTGGCGCACCGCTGCATCGCGTTAACTATCAGGGCGTTCTCCTTGAAAGAACTCATGGGAAGAAGGATGATCGCGACATCGCGTTTCAGTTCCGCGTCAAGCGACTCGTAACGCTCCTGTATCTGACGCAGCTCCTGGAGTCCTTCCGGATCGTCCGCGACAGCGGCAGGGTCCGGTCCGGCCAGCACGAGACGGGCAAGTTTTAACCGGTTCCGTTTGCGCTGTATCTTGTTGGAGCCGTTGCTAACAACGGTGCTTCTTTTGAGGCGCGCGAATCCCTCAAGAAGCGGGCCCCATCCCTTGAGGCGATCCCAACGTGAAACCTGGAGCACGATAGGCCTGAACAGAAGCCCCAGCTCTCCCGGAACGACATATGAACCGTCGTCAGTGAACATGGTTGCGCGATTCCTGTAATTGGGCGTTACGACCGGCTCGTACTGGGCCTGGAGACCGCTGTTGCAGAGGATGCCGGTGAGCTTGGTCACTGATAGCTCCTGGTTTTTGTGGGACAGGGGGTCGATCGCAGGGTGGATGACTGTAGATTTGCCGGAGCAATAATCCGGGATGTACTCTGGCGCCGAGAATATGGCATGGCGGTATCCATCAAGATACGGCCTTAGAAAGCGCCAGGCCGTTTTTGTCGCCTCGCAATGCCGGTCAAGCCCGATATGGCATCGCCATATGGCGGGAATACCAAGTTCCTGTGTCAGGATCTGGCCCAGAGGCAGGGGCTGGGGATCATGGATGATCAATATATCTTCACGACTGAGCTCGTTTTTGAATGAAGTCGCGTTTTCATGATTCACGGCTTCGTATAGCCTCGCATCCTCCTCTCCAAGCCGCGCGCCTGAACCGGTATCTCCGTGGATGAGATTGTGGATTCGCTTGGTGAGACGGAAGAATTCCTGCCGGTCGGAATGGATGACAGCCCAGCGGACCTTAATGCCGAGGTTGTTCGTGAGAGCGATCATGCTCGGCAGCATCTCTGCAACGCCGCCGCCCCGCGCGGTGGAATTTACCATCCATATCGTCCTGCCCCGGAGCCTGGCGGCAACATCAGCGGCGTCGGACCGCAGTTCCGCCACGGGAGCGGAGAAGATCGGGTCAGTGGCATAGTAGTCAAGGGAGTATTTCGTCGTGGCTTGCGGTAATATCTCTATCATGGCATCCTCACCATCCGAGTTCTTTGCTGCCGGTGCCGGTTATACGGCGTGATATTTCTCCGTCAGAAATCTTTTTCGCCCTCTTTATTATTGTTATCGCTAACAATATAATTATTTATGAGCATAATAGTGTTCGCGTATATTAGACTTGTTGCATAACTCCTATTTTGTTGCCATATAATAATTCCACAGT
>CALMRZ010000005.1 GCA_937872225.1 uncultured Spirochaetota bacterium | reverse complement strand
CCCTGATGAAGGCGCAGTTATTGTTGCCGGGATTGCTTTTCAGCCATATTGACACGGAAAATTCGTTCGTACAGAACTCATCGGAAGCAGGGATGACAACATAGTCATCGATTCCGTCTAAACCAAGGCCGTTGGATCCCATGATACCGGTGATCCATTCCGGTTGGCCTTCACTCAAGGTTCCATCATGTCCATTGCCGGTAATGTCATGAGCCACGCTGCCGGAACCTTCGTCCAGGGGCAGGTGCGCTACAGGGGATAAATCACGGCACCCCAGTGATACCAGAAAAATAGATATAGCTATAGCACTGCAAAAAATTATATGCTTCATAGTCAAACCTCATGAATAATTAGAAATGGGATGATAACTTGATGACCACTAATATAAGTCTATCAGTTATGTCAATATTTATTAAACAAAATAATAAAAAAATCAATCCGGGTGGGCTTAAATATTTTTCATTATTCCGCAAAAATTTTTTAATTGATTCATAATATATAGTCACATTTAATATTTTGTGCATAATTTTTTATAAATAATGGCATTTTTGATCAATAATTGATTATTCTTTGGAATCTGCGCTTCATTAATATAAAATGCACTGTTAAAAACACCGCATTCCATAAAATCAGGGCATACCTCACCTGCTCATCAATCGTCACTATCATTGTATCGCATAAAAGACACAAAAGCATTTCGATATGAATCCTGACGGGGTAACCTTTCTATCCCGAATAAATGCCGGCAATGACGGAATTGATGTTCCGGGTGGTGTCTTCAGATCTTCAAGTATATTGCCGACGGTGGCTTTAAGGGAATGCCGGAATGGGGATACTGTCTTCCCCGGATATAAGCGTATTGCTCAATGGTGGCTGATGGAAAATCCGAGGGAGTCCTGACCGATGATCTGGGACAGGTCCCTGACCAGGCTGTCGGTGGGCTTGACGTTGAAGGTCGAGTGGGCCTTGATGACCTTCTCCCCTTCCCTGGCGCTGACATGGAAAAAAATGGGGCAGTCCCCCTTGTGGCGCGTGAATATCGCCTCCATTGACTTGAGTATGTCGTCGTCAATCCCGATGGCGTCAAGACGTATGTGCAGCGCCGAAATAGACTCCTGCCGAACCTCTTTCAAGGATTTCACCCCGGTCACGATAAGCTTCATCAGGGTGTCGCTTTCAGCCTCGATGGTGCCGGTGACCATGAGGGGCGTGCCGCTCATGACGAGCGATTCGTGCTTGGACAGCACCTTATCGAAGAAGATCACCTCCACGGAGCTGTCCATGTCCTCCAGCTCCGCCAGGGCGTAGCGTTTGCCCGTCTTCTGGGCCCGCTTCACCTGGAGGTTCGTCAGGATCCCCACGATGGACACCGTCTTGCCGTTGTGTTCCTCGCCGAGGTTCGACAGGGAGACGGAGGAAAACAGCCGTATTTCCTTTTCGTATTTCGCCAGGGGATGTCCGGAAATATAGAGGCCAAGAACCTCCTTCTCCCGGGCAAGCTTCTCGTTGTCGTGCCACTCCGGGATGGTGAGGAGGTCTACGTGGACGCCGGCCCCGGCCGCAGGTTCGGCGCCAAAGAGGTTCCCCTGGCCCGAAGCCCGGTCCTCCTGCAGGCGGCGTCCCGCCTCAAGTATGATGTCAATGGACGCGAAGAGCTGGGCGCGGTTCTCGTGGAGGCAGTCCATCGCCCCGGCCTTTATGAGGGACTCCAACACGCCCTTGTTCACCGTGAGGGAGTCGATGTTCTCGAGAAAATCCTTCAGGGTGCGGAACGTCCCCGTCTCTTTCCTCGCCGCGACGATCGACTCGATGGCTTTGGCCCCCACCCCCTTGATGGCGGAAAGGCCGAAGCGGATCGCTTTCCCCTCGATGGTGAAGTCGTAATCGCTCCGGTTCACCGACGGCGGCAGTACGTCGATACCGGCGGCCCGGCAGTCGTTGATGTACTGGATCACGTCGTCCTGCCGGTCAGGCTGGGCCGACAGGAGGGAGGTCATGTACTGGAGGGGATAGTGGGCCTTCAGATAAGCGGTCTGGTACGCGACCAGCGCGTACGCGGCCGAATGGGACTTGTTGAACCCGTACTCGCCGAACTTCTTGATCATGTCATAGAGGTTCTCCGCGAGGTTCTTGCTGATGCCGTTCTTCTGGGCACCCTTCAGGAACTTTTCCTCCAGGGCGTTGATGATGTCGATCTTCTTCTTGCCCATGGCCTTGCGGAGTTCGTCCGCCTGAGGCATGGTGAAGCCTGCGATGATCTGGGAGATCCGCATCACCTGTTCCTGGTAAACCACCACGCCCAGGGTGTCCTTGAGCACCGGCTCCAGCGATTGGTGGGGATACTGGACGAGCTTCGGGTTCCGCTTCCGCTTGATGAAATCGTCGGCCATGCCGGAGTTGAGGGGCCCGGGACGGAAGAGGGCCACGATGGCGATGATGTCTTCGAAGCAGGTGGGGCCCAGGCGCCGGAGCAGGGTCTGCATGCCGCCGCTCTCAAGCTGGAACACCCCCTTGGTGTCGGCGCTTTTAAGCAGTTCGTATGTTTTCGGGTCATCGAGGGGGATGGCGTCGATATCGACGGTCTCGCCCTTCGTTTCATGGATGAGCTTCAGGCATTTGTCTATGATGGTAAGGTTCTTCAGGCCCAGGAAATCCATCTTCACCAGGCCGGCCTTTTCCAAGGCGTTCTTCTCGAACTGGGACGATATGGCCCCGTCCTTGTCCATATAGAGGGGCACATAGTCGGTCAGGGGGCCCCGGGATATGACGATGCCGGCGGCATGGCGGCCGGCTGAACGTATCAGCCCCTCGAGCTTCAGCGACGTATCGATGAGCTCCTTCCCGAGTTCCCGGTCCTTGTACAGGGCCTGAAAGTCCTTCGACTTGGCCAGGGTCTCCTGGAGTTCCTTCTCTTCTATGAGCTTGCTGATTTCATTGGCCCGCTGAAACGGGACGTCCATGACGCGGGCAACGTCCTTGATCACGGCCTTCGCCTTCATCTTGTTGAAGGTTATGATCTGGCTGACATGGTCGTCGCCGTACTTTGCCCGGACGTAGTCAATGACCTCCTCGCGACGGTCGGCGCAGAAGTCGAGGTCCATGTCGGGCATCTCGTTCCGCTCAGGGTTCAGGAACCGCTCGAACAGCAGATCGTATCTGAGCGGGTCAAGGGCGGTGATCCCCAGGCAGTAGGAGACCATGGACCCCGCGGCGGAGCCACGGCCCGGCCCCACCGGTATCCCCTGCTGGCGCGCATAGTTGATGACGTCCCACACCACGAGGAAATACCCGGAGAATTTCATGCTCATGATGACGGACAACTCGTACTCGATCCGTTTTTTGACCTCTTCGGGAATGCTGCTGCCGTAGCGGATCGCCGCGCCTTTTTCCACCAGGTGCCGCAGGTAGCTGTCCAGGTTGAACCCCTCGGGGACCTCGAAGTGCGGCAGTATCGCCCTGCCTAGTTCCAGCTCTATCTCCACCATCTCGGCAATCTTCACGGTGTTGAGGAGCGCGTCGGGATAATCCTGAAACAGTTTCTGCATCTCTTCGGCCGATTTCAGGTAAAACTCGTCGGAAGGGAACTTCATGCGGTCCGTGTCCTTCATGAGCTTGCCGGTCTGGACGCAGAGGAGGACCTCGTGGGAGCGGGCGTCCTCCTTGTTGACGTAATGGGCGTCATTGGTGGCGATGAGGGGGATGTCCATTTCAACTCCCATCTTCACCAGTTCCCTGTTTACGGTTTCCTGCTCGGGGATACTATGGTATTGGAGTTCGAGGTAAAAGTTGTCCCTGCCGAAAATCTCCTGGAAGCGTCCTGCCAGCTCCCGGGCCTCGCGGTCCTTTCCCCTGAGTATCAGCGACGGGATCTGGCCCCCCAGGCAAGCGGACGAGCAGACCAGGCCCTCGTGGTGACGCTCGAGCACTTCGAAGTCGATGCGGGGCTTATAGTAGAAGCCCTCGACATAGCCGATGGAGGAAAGCTTCATCAGGTTACGGTACCCGGTGATGTTCTTTGCCAGGAGGATCAGGTGGTATGATTTCTCATCCCCGTTGCCGTTGCCGCGGCTCGACTCCTTCACATGACGGGAGCCGGGTGCCATGTAGAACTCCTCGCCAATGATGGGCCTGACGCCGGCCTTGCGCGCCGCCAGGTAAAAGTCAACGGCGCCGAACATATTGCCATGGTCGGTCAGCGCCACCGCCCTCATGCCTAGATCCGCCGCTTTTTTTACCAGCTTGTCTACTGTAATGGCGCCGTCCAGGATCGAATAGTCGGTATGATTGTGGAGATGCACAAAATCCATATCTCTATCATTTTCATCATGGGACATAATTTCAAGTAATTAATTGACAGATTACATTCAAAAAGCTAATTTTTCTGGAAGCGGGGACAGGTTGTATTGTTTCTTCTATATAATAATTTATACACATTTCAAGGAAAGTGCCGTGGTAAAATGTTTTGCTCTGACCCCGATAATATTCGCATTGAGTTTTTACTCTGACACCGCCTATGTATTAAAATAATTCATATGTTAAGTAGCAAACGGTTATTAATAATAAAAAGTCATTAGTAAAATGATAGAATGCACTAATTTGTTCATTTTAGTATATGTTTAATCGTTGAATACATCATTATAGACCTAAACATTCAACGTCTGTATAAATTCTATAGTATTATCTATTGACAGATAAATAATTTAGGTATTATTAATATATAAATTATTATAAAAGGAGCGCTATCATGAAAAAAGATATTTTATTCATTCCGATTATTATATTTGCCTGTGCATTTATCGCTAACGGCTGCAAAACAACCATTGATTACCCATCGGGCGACAAGTATGTTGGAGCTGCGAAAGACAAGGTGAGAAACGGTGAAGGTGAATACCTGTGGAAATCCGGCGACAAGTATGTCGGCCCCTACAAGACTGGCAAGCGCCATGGCGAAGGCACCTATTACTGGGCCGCGGGCGATACTTACAAAGGCGTCTATAATGAAAACATAAAGGATGGCAAAGGAACCTATACCTGGCTCTCCGGAGACAAATATGAGGGTGAATTCAAGAACGGCAAGCTGAACGGCCAGGGAGTCTACACATGGAAAAATGGCGATAAGTATGTTGGCGAATTCAAGGATGACAAGCGCGATGGCCAGGGAACGATGTTCTATGTGGATGGAAGAACCCAGAAAGGCCTCTGGAAGAACAATATCTTTCAGGGAGAAAAATAATAAGTATTGTTAGTCTCTAACATTTAACAAAACGAACGTATTATCGAATACCGAAACTCCGAATAAATACTATTACAATAAGAGAGCAATAAAGGCAGGAAAATTCCTGCCTTTATTGTTATGTTGATCCGTGATCATATCTTAATCTAATTTAATCTCTAATTTACTCTGACCCCCTATTTTTCATGCTAAACAATAAATTTACTAAAACATGACATTTTAAAAAAATATACACTTTTTTACCTGACATAATTGACGATATGTAAAATAAGCATTATCTTCTTTATTTACTGCACGGAAAAAGTGCGTTTACATAGGGGAATAGGATGAAAAAAGAAATTCGCGATGATTATGAACTGATTGCTAAACATTGTCCGGAGTGTCAGTCATTGGTGATGGCCAAGCTTGAAAAAAAGAAAACTGGCGCGTTGATGTATAATGGTTATAAATGCTCCCGGTGTGACTGGTCAAGCCCGGTCAATATGAATGGCATGAAGTAAAAATCAATGATTAGAGTACAGCCGAATCTTAATTTCGGATACTATGAACTGTGTCTTTCATGATTATACTTTGACTTAAGACACTTGAAATATATTCTGCCTACTTGCATAACATTAACCTGCAGAATTTTCTATTCAAATATCTCCTTGGGAAATATTCTCTTCCGATACAATTCTTCATATTCAAGCAACTTGGCGACCCGCT
>CALMRZ010000004.1 GCA_937872225.1 uncultured Spirochaetota bacterium | reverse complement strand
CTTCCCAAGCTGGACGTCGTGGGTTCGAGCCCCATCACCCGCTCATCATTTCTCCGCTTTTCTCCGGTACAGCCGCTTCAGCCTGAACAGGAACAGCTGGAAATAAAATGAAATCCTCGTGCCGAACCCCATGGTCGTTATCACCAGGCCGAGACCGACAAAGGTTATGGTGATAAGCCCGAACCGACGGGGAAACTTGTCCATCACATTCTGGGCGTAATACAGCACCGGGGAGCGTTCAGCCGGCAGCTGCACGGATATTTTCGCGATGAACGGTTTCGTCCAGTAGTACCGCTTCGACCCGTTGACGACTGCCACATACTTGCACTTGACCCCGATATAATAGTCCCCATTGCGCAGGCCTTTCACTTCCATGATCCTACCCTTGTGGTTGACGCGGTCCCCGGGCACGATCCTGTCGTCATCGATGAAAACCGAATATCCCACGATCGATTGCGGCGGCAGCGTGGAAACGATGATCGCCTTGAAGGAGTCCTTCCCGTAAGCCTTCCGGACATCGAAGGGAAACTGTATGATTACAGCGGGGGCCTGGGCAATGGCCGGCCCCCTGTATTTTTCAAGATACCTGAAATTTTTCTCAAAGTATTTCTGGAACTTTTTCTCCTCCTCGGCGATCCGCTTGTAGTATTCGGGATCGATCACGCGGTCCGTGGGGCCTATGATAAAATCATAGGTGGTCACCCGGCTTACCTGGTTGGTTTTGTCGACCGCGGCAACGCTGAAAAAATAATTTCCCTCCTCGAGGTCGCTGAAATCGGCCTTCACTTCCGTGGTGAACTGGTCGGGCATCTTGATGCTGTCTTTCGAAAGGCTGTAGACGAACCCCTTGACGCGCTCCGGCTCGTCCACGGCCCAGGAGAAAGCCGGCGACGGCGACGGCGTCGACTTGCCCTGGCCATGCGTCGGCGATACGACAACGGGCCCGGGCAGCGGATTTATGGCCAGCTGCAGCTTGTAATGGACGGTGCGGCTGAAATTGCCGGCCCCGTCGACGGCGCGGATGTGATAATAGGATATGCCGTCGGTTATGTTATCGGTTATCCTCTCCATGGTGACGTTGGGCTTCAGGTTGACGACCGTGGGGTTGAAGTCCGGCATTTCGTTGCGCAGGGCCGCATATCCCGCGATCCCCGATTCATCCCGCGGTTGTTTCCACTGCATCACGATATAGGGAAGGCGCGACCACCCCCCAACCGGGTTTGTTTCCGAAAAGACCACCGGCGCCTCGGCGTACACGTCGGTCTGCTTCGCCATGATGACGTTCCGCTCTTCCCAGAAGACCACGAGGCGCTTTCCCATGGACACCACGACGGGGTTGCGCGACTCGTACCGGGCCTCGGAAACCTCCGCCTCGGGAAGAAAATTCTTTTCCCTGAGGGAATACTTACGCGAATAGATACGGGCGCGTCCTTCCCGGGTGTCATACCAGAGGACCATGAGGTCGCTGCCGGACAGGCCGATGGCCGGCGAATAGCAGTTCGCCGCCGTGGCCGACACGTTCAGGGGCACGTCGTCCCACGACCAGCCGCGGTCAACGCCCTTTTTCATCTTGATGGTCCAGTTTTTTTCATCATTGTTCTGGTACACGACATAGAGCGTGTTTTCATGGATACCCAGCGACGGCGCGTCGTTATTCCCAATGCTGTCGGTGATCTGTTTCTTCATGCTCCAGGTCCTGCCGTAATTGGTGGACTTCATGAAAAAAAGCTCATCGGAAAAATCCTCCTCCTTCCCCTGCCACACCATGAAAAAGTAATTCCCCGAGATTTGTATCGACGGGAAAAAGGCGCCCCGCATGCTGCTCGTCAGCCGTATCAGGGACCCCGTGGTTTCGAACTTCTCCCCGTCGTCGCTGATCGCGTGGAACAGGTTGATGTTGTCCTCAACGCTGCCATGGTAGAAGAGATGGAGCCGGTTCCGGTCGTCATAATAGACCCTCGGCAGCATTTCCGCTTCCTTGCCCAGGGCAATCCTTTTCGGCTCGCTCCAGGTCGCGCCCAGGTCCTTCGAAGTGGCATAGAATATCCTGTTCGTCGACTCCGCATCGACGTAACTGTGCCACACCACGGTCAGGTGTCCCGCCGGCGAGATGGCGGCATGGGGGTTCATCGCAGTCCGGGAAGCGACGGCGGCAACCCTGAGTGAAGGCAGGAACGTAACGCCGGCATCGAAGGAGAGGGTGGCGTAGATTCCCTGCGCCCCGCCGGCTCGGCCCTCGTACACGGCCGCGATGATATCGCCCCGGGAAGCCACGGTGACGTCCCGGGCCACCACGTTAAACGATGACACCTGGAAGCTTTTCTCCCATCCCACCGGGTTCGTCAGGACCCTGCTGCTCTGAAAAACCAGGGCCGCCGCAATGGAAAAAACCCCGAAGAGAAAAATAGCCCAGAGCAGCTGCCTGAGAAAGGCAATGCGAAAATAGAGATTCACTATGTATGATAGAAAGTTTCTCATGGGACAGTCTTTTATCCTTCCCGACGGTCAGCCTGCCAGGCCCAACCCGGCGCTGGCGATCACATATTGGGCAAACAATTATTCCAACTGTAAAGTACTAAACTCCCGGGAACCATGTCAAGGTATCCCCTTATATCATCGCCAAATAATAAAAAAATATTATGCAATTATTTTTATTTGTATAAAAATTATTCATTATTCACCCTCTCTGTTATTGTATTGGTAACGATAACTTAAGAATCGGGGTCAGAGTAAATTATTAATAATGAATATCCACTCCGCCTGTGATGATGGGGGAATGCCCCGGGGTCAGAGCAAAATGAGGGCAAAATGTAATTGCCATCATATCCTTATCATTATAAATATGATTTTTATTGAAAATTGATATAAAAAGTGTAACAATAGGGCTGTTTATTAACCCTCTTTATGGTTTGGATGGATATGGAGATCAAAGATATAATAAAATCCGACAGCGACCGGCTCTTTATCGTTGATCCGGAATGCTATATAATTTTCACCGGGGAGACCACTGACGACATCAAGCCCTTCATCCGGATCGGCACGTGGAACGATATGCCGGTGGAGCTGATCCCCCTTATTGAAAACATTATCATTGCCGACAGCCTTATCGGCAACCCCGCCCATGAGCAGTTCAACATTGATGTGCGCCATCTTCCCGAAAACCGCTACATCGGCAGCAGGGCCGTGGTCCGGAAATTCTTTGACTACCAGAGGATCTTCGGCCTTGACCTTACCAACGCATCCGTCGTCGACATAGAAAAAGACCTTCCCGAGTTTTCAAAGGAAAAGAACATATCCCATAAGGACCAGTTCATCGGGGTTTTCTACCGTGACGGCAACTTCAAGGTGCTCCTCAACAAGAACACCATCTTCGACCTTAACAATATCATAGAAAAACCCATAAGCTGGCAGAAGTTTCATGACCTGTTGTCGGAACAGCACCGGGGGACGTCCCGCTTCGACGGCTCGGGCCTTGTCGTGATCGGTCACAATCCTTTCTTTTATGACAAAAAGCATTTTTATCCCTACCTGTTCCCGGACGAGTACCTGCGCGCCTTTTCACTACTCGGCATTGACCCCGGGAAGATACAGGCGATCCTGCACCCGTCGCTCAACCTTATCACTATATCAAAGATCTTCAAGTGGTTCAACAACACCAAGAGGAAGATAACCATCTTCGCCAACAGCACCGATATCGACCCGGTGAAGCGCCTCTTCTCCCACGCCATGGTGCGGAATGACGGCTTCAGCGGCCTTGATTACCGGAGCGAGACAGGCCTTGAGATCCGAAACTATCCCGGCACCTTCAACCTGAAGGTGACGTATAACGGCGTCCGCAGCGGCGCCGAAAAGGTGACGGCGGCCTTCATCAAGGGCTCGGCCGGCGTCCGCGGCATCATCAGGGAAAAGCTGGACATCATCATCATAACCTATTCGGTTTATGAAGACATGCACATCCTGCTCAGGTCGACCGGCACCCCCGTCGTCATTGTCGATGACGGCAACAAGAACATCGCGAAGCTTGGCGGAGAAGACAAGATCATCCTTTCGCCGGGGATACAGTATGAATTCCGGACCTTTTCCGGCATCGACGAAATGGAACCGCTGGCGGGACTCGACGGCGGCACCGCCGCAAAAATAACAGCCTCGCCGGAATCGCTGGCGGCGGAAATCGATTCTTCACGCGGAACCGCCCTGACGCCGCAACGGCGCAGGGAACTCTTCAACCTTCTCTCGATGGTGCGGGCGCATCTCTACAACACGCGGGACCGCAGGCTCTCTTCCCAGTTGAGAAGCATTGCCGGCACTCTTTCCTTCATGACAGGCCGGGCCTCCGCCGTCCACGACCCCTCGCGCAATACCGTTGTGCTGGCCCTCTTCAACGGAGCTGTATTCCCCTTTATCACCGATGCCAGCGCTGCGGCAGGGACGGTCCTCTTCGACGGAATCGGCGCCGCGCGGGAAGATTCCGGAAGACCGGCCGACAGCGCCATGGCCGGGCATTATGACCGCATCCTGGCGGATCGCGAGCGCCTCCGCCACCTTATCGATATTTATACGCAGTCCGCCCGCTATCATGAAAAAAACATGCCTGAGCTGGGCATGCTCAAAGAGGCGATCGGCGAACGGAAAAGCCAGTACAGCGAAGAGGCCCTGAGCCTTGACAATTCGTGGCCGCGTTCCATCGCATCCTCCCTGTCCGGTTCGGACGAAAACGGCGCCTTCGGGACCGACGCGGACGGGATAACGGCCGGATCGCGGAAAGGGAAAAAATCCGCCTCTGCCGCAGGGGCGCATCATCAGGGAACCGATTTTGCCGGTGCTGCGGGCACGGCTTCCGGAGCCGCGGGAACTGCCGATGCCGCCGCCGGCGCAGCAGGCATCGCCGGTACAGCGGACAGCATAGCCCAAAGAATAAAGTCGCTGCCAACTGCCGTCAAAATAGCCCTGCCCCTCGGACTCATGCTGATAGTGCTGATAATTGCAGCAGTCCTTTTCCTGCGCCCCACCGACAATGCCGGCACCGTCAAGAAGCGCATGGCCGCCGTCAAGGCCAGGGGCCCCGTGACCCAGAGCCGCGACATCGACACCCGGTACCGGCAGCTCGGGGCGCAGCTGAACATCAAGGTCAAGGACCGGGACATCTACCGGTACGCCAACGAAGTGGCGGTGAAAAACGGATATTACCGGATTGCCGAAACCAAGCTGAGGGAGCGGAACCCCGACTGGATCTATCCGGAAAACGTGTTCATCATGCTGGACTTCCAGCCGGTCGTCGTGAGCAAGGGCGACACCCTCTGGAACCTGTCCAAGAACAAGCTCATTGAATCGACCATAAAAATCAACGATCTCATGAAGCAATTCGCCGGCGCGGACAGGGCCGCCAGGGTCCGCCTGGTGAATCAGATAAAGCTCTACGCCTTCACCGCCGATCAGATGGCAATGCTGAAGCAGGCGGAAGCGTCACTGGCGGCGGAAAAACAGCAGGTGCCCGGGAAATGATAGTCGACCCCAGCAAAAACTATTACATAGAGCCCGTGGAGATCGAGGTCTACCTGAAGAAAGCCGGGAAGGTCCGCACGGTCATCAAGGACCTGCATGTCGAGCTTATCCCCGTGGAGCCCGCAAACGAAAAAAGCCGGGAGATATTCGACCATTTCAAAAGCAAGGGAGAGCCCATTGATCTCATGGAGGTGCAGAACGAATTCCCGGAACTGATCAAGGCCATCTACGATTCCTACTACCAGAACATGGACCTGTTCGAGAAGCTCTCGATGCATTTCAAGTCGGGGCTGACCGGCAGCAACGACTCGTGGCGCATGGCCCTCTACTTCACCGAGCTCCTGATGAAATACGAGCCGACCGTCGCCTCGAAACTGATCGGCGATTTCCAGACGCACAACCTGAACTACCTCATCATAAAGCTGAACCAGATCAAGGAGCCCTTCCTCCTGGAGGATTCCACCGTGGCGTACCTCATAAAACGGAGGAACATGGCGTACAGGGACCAGCCCCGGGACAAGGAATTCGACAAGCTGGTGGAGCTGTGGGAATACAACGTCAAGGAGAAGTTTTACTGATAGTGCCGGCCCCCGGCGGGCGGGAACCGGTGCAGCCCGGGAACGGAGGGTACGTTCAGTTAAACAGCCAGTAGAGGATATCCAGCAGGATAAAAACTGAAAAAATGGCAGAGAAGATCATGATGACGACAAAGAAGATTTTCCCGCCCACCGGTCATTCCCCCCGCACAACGTCAAAGACAAGCGTCTCGCCCTTTCTTTCAACGACAATGGTGACCGTGGTGCCCGCGGGACCGCGGAGCATGGTATTGTAGATATGGTCATATTCCAGGCCGTCCAGCTCCTTTCCGTCAATCTGCACGATGCGGTCGTCCGGCCGGAGACCGGCCCGGTAGGCCGGGCTTCCTTCATAGACTCCGGTTATCACGTAGGGCGCGTCTTTCCTGACCTTTTCCTGGCCCACGGGGACCACGATTCCGAGAAGCCCCTTATGGTCTCCCTTTCTGCATGCCGTCATGCCGGAGGAAACGGCACAGACCGCGACAAGAATGACCGTGAAATGTAGAATTTTATTCATGGCTGAGCACCTGCTAACGGCTCCGTATCATTGAAGCTTTTTCTCTTCTTTTATATCTTCCTTTTTTTCCCGGTCACCGGTCTCGGCCCGGTCATCCTTTTTTTCACCCTTAACGGTCCCGCTTTCCTTGTTCAGGGAATCGATGCTGACGCCCTCTTCACTGCTCTTCTCCTCCACGTCATCTTCGACCTTCAGCGTCTCAAGAATGCTGTCTATCATCGACGGCTTTGAGAAACGGGCGTAGTTGTCCATGAGGTGGATCCTGAATTTGCTGTAATCATACCTGTCGGCCTGGGCCTTCTCCTCCGCGCCGGCCTCTTTTCCCGACGCGGACAGCACTTCAAACGTCGACAGGATGAGCTTGAAGTTGAAATCATCGATATATTCCCGCATGATGTCCTCGGCCCTGTCGAATTCCCCGTCAAGGAGATACCGCGCGGTCTTGGTCTCATTCCTGAAGCGGACCCGCTTGACGACCTTGGCCTCGTAGCTCTGGACCCTGGAATCGAAGGCCGCCTTCTCGGCATCCTTTCCCGCTTCTTTAGGCGGCTCCGCTTCTTCCCTGGCCTCGGAATAGGACTTTTCAATTTCATTGATATAGTCCTGGTCGTTCAGGTCAACGAAACGGTTCATGTACTTGTTCTTCATATCCCGCTCCGTTTTGCAGAGCTGGTTGTATATCTTCTTCTTTGTTTCCCTGGTCTGGCTTTCGAACAGGGCGAGGAACGCGAAACGCTTGGCGCGGCGCGCCATTTTAATGGCGTCAACATACTTGTACAGCTTGTACGAATACAGCTTCGGGTTGGAGGCGTCGCCCACCGTGTAATGGGTCCAGCTCACGGTCCTGTCGCGGTACCCGAGGGTCAGGTACAGGCGTGCCCTGGCGCTTTTGGAGCGGATGATCCCCGGGGCAAGGCGGTCGAGGATCATCTTTGAATCCTCGAGATAATAGTTCTTCACCAGTTCGCGGTAAATCCTTTCCATTTCACCCTGCGACGCGTATACCCGCTTGAAAGAACGGCGGTAATCCGACTGAAGGTAGGCCACGTCGGCGTTGAAGTGCTTTTCATAGGCCTTGCGGAGGTCCTCTTTCTTATCGTCAGCAAAATTGGTGACGCAGACATTGACAAACTCCACGAAGCGCTTGTTCTCTTTCAGTATTCTCTCGGTCGTGGTCTGGTCGGAAAAAGGAAAGACGCTCGTAGACGCGAAGATAAACGCAACGGCGAGCAGCGCCGGTCTGATGTTGCTTCCTTTTTTCATAATAACGGTTCCCCTGGTGGTGTATTCATAACTCTATGGCGTTGCCGCGTCATGAAAAACATGCGCTTCGTTATAGGTTACTGACCAACAATTTTTTACCGGCTATTGATTGCATCCCGCCTCCCGCCCCGGGATGCGCCGGGAGATCGATGAATCAACCGGAATATAAACCGGTCTATTATATATATCGTACATACGCAGTGTAAATCAAATATTTTTATTTTATTAGGGTACAAAAGTTTTAAAATATCCAGTTTTATATTGTCGAATTCCGGCAGGTCCGGGAACTTTTTTATCGTTCGTGGCCGGTTTAGGGTTTTGAGGGTTTTACATATCAGTAAAATTTTATATTGACACATAGGGGTTTTTATCTACAATTAACATAAGACTGTTGCCTAATCCAATATGTATCCATATACACCTTCGCCGCCGATGAAGGCTGAGGCATATTTGATAAGAATAATTGCAGCAGATCTGGTTATCATAATCCAAACATCATTTATTACACGGACAATCTCATGAGCCAGGATCCCAAGGATTTCCAGGATATTAAAGATAATGTCATGATAGTGAAAGGCCGATTCAAGGCCGTGTCGCAGAACCTCTTCGGCCAGTTCATTCTCATATTCAAGAACAATGCGAACTTCGAATCATACAGCGCCGTGGTCTCAACCTATTCCGACCTCTATAACCTTGAACCGCACGAAGACTGGATAAAATACCGCGAGTACGTGGCCAACGTAAAATGGAAGGGCAACTTTAACGCCACCATGACATCTTCGCTCATGGACCACATCAAGCGGTTTTCCGAGGAGATGAATTCGATCAGTCTCCTCTACGACAGCGTCTGCGACTACGATTACAACGCCATGGACACGGCCCTGTACGACATCATCAACAGGATCATCCATGACAAGAATCTCATACTTGAAACGGCGATCCAGGAGATAACCCCGCAGGAATACCGGAGCGGCATCACCGGCGGCGACCAGAAGACCGAGGCGGGCGATGACGCGGCCGGAACCGATGAAGGATACACGGTCGAGGACGACGCCGTCATCCTTCCGGTGAAGCCGATCGTCGCGCCGGTCAAGGGAAAACCGATTTACGAGCTCAGGGTCGGCGACAAGCTCATGGTGTACCTGCAGCCCCAGTCCGACAGGGCGAATTACTACATCGATATGCTCAACCTGCGCGGCGAAGAAGGGATCAAGCCCACCATGGCCGAAGTGATCGACATCAAGGCGGGCTCGGGCAAGAACAACCCCACCGACATCCTCACCCTGATCTCCAAGGGGATATACGGGAAATTCACCGAAACGGAAAAGCAGGTCAAACTGAAGCTGTATAACGCGGAGACAGACGGGCCCCTGCCGAAAAAGAATATCGCCGCCGGCGCATCGGATGCGACTGTCGGCTCGACCGGAATGACGAAAGGCACCATGGTAATGCTGGTGCTGTTTATGATAATTCTGGCCCTCTTTGTCGTGCTGATATTTTTAAGCTGGTAACACTGTGGCGTTTCCCGCTGAACCGGGCCGCGGCGTCCCGGGGATCGCGCCATATCCGCCTAATCAGGAGTAAGGGACAATGGATACCGATCAGAATAAAGCATATGTGGTAAAACTCGCCCACGACAGCAACGTGAAATTCATCCGCCTCTGGTTCACCGATATACTCGGCTTCCTGAAGAGCTTCGCCATAACCATTGACGAGCTCGAAGACGCCATCAACGAGGGCGTCCGCTTCGACGGATCGACGCTCCAGGGGTTCATCCGCTCCGACGAGCGGGAGATGATCGCCCTGCCCGACGTGTCCACCTTCAAGATTCTTCCCTGGCGTCCCCAGCAGGACTCGGTGGCGCGGATGATCTGCGACATACACCAGATCGACATGACCCCCTACGAAGGAGACTCGCGGTATATCCTGAAGCAGAACCTCAAGAAGGCGGCCGCGCGGGGCCTCACGTTCTATACCGGCCCGGAGATAGAGTTCTTTTTCTTCAGGAATTTCACCCAGCCCGAGATACTGGACCGCGGCGGCTATTTTGACCTCACCCCGCTTGACGCGGCGACCGATTACCGGCGCGATATCGTGCTGACCCTCGAAAAGATGGGCATCGACGTCATATCGTCCCACCACGAGGCGTCCCACAGCCAGCATGAAATCGACCTGCGCCACGAGGACGCCCTCACCACCGCGGACAACATCATGACCTTCAGGCTCATAACCAAGGAGATAGCCCTTCTGAACAACATCTATGCATCCTTCATGCCGAAGCCCCTGGCGGGCCAGAACGGGTCGGGCCTGCATATACACCAGTCGCTTTTCAAGGATGACAAAAACATCTTTTTCGACAGGAACAACAAGCACCACCTGTCCAAGACGGCCGAGTATTACATAGCGGGCCTTCTCAGGCACTGCAACGAGTTCTTCGTCCTCACCAACCAGTGGATCAACTCGTACAAGCGCCTTCACCGTGACTTTGAATCGCCCACGCGCGCGACCTGGAGCACCACCAGCCACAATGCCATGGTCCGGGTTCCCCTCTGCAGGCCCGACAAGCCGAACGCCATGCGGATCGAGCTGCAGAACCCGGATTCGGCCTGCAATCCCTACTTGGCGCTCTCCGGGATCCTCGCGGCCGGCCTGAAGGGCATCGACGAGAAATACAAGCTGGGGGACCCCATGGAGGACACCGACGTGCCCGGCCGAAATGACGCAAACGACGGCCAGCATCTTCCGGAACAGCTCCATGACGCACTGTCTCATTTCGAATCAAGCGAATTCATGAGGGAAACCCTCGGGGACGTCCTCTTCAACAAGCTCATAGAAAACAAGAAGCTGGAGCTTTCGCGCTACAACCGGTATATAACTGATTATGAGATCCAGGAATACCTCCCGATCCTGTAGGCATTCACACCCCTGCGGCATTCTCCTCCTCCGTTTCCCGCATGGGAACGGGCCGGACAGAATATGACCGGGATGATCCCATGAAAAAGCGGAACGTCAACATCGCCCTGATCGGATGCGGCAGGATAGGGCACCTCCTGGAGCACGATCCGCTCAGGAACAAGCCCTGCACCCACTTCGGCGGCGCGACTTCCGCGGGGCTCGTCATCACCCACGCCTGCGACATCAACAGGGAGCGACTTGACCGCTTCGGCGCAACCGCCGGCATCGCCGCCGACAACCTTTTCCAAGACTACCGTGAGCTCCTCCGCACCGCCCGCCCCGCCCTGGCAATCATCGCCACCTGGACCGAAAGCCATGAACGGATAGCCGTAGAGGCGGCCCGCAGCGGAGCCGGGGTCATAGTCCTGGAAAAGCCGATGGCCTCTTCCCTCGCGGGGTGTCGCGCCATGGCCGACGAGTGCCGCCGCCGCGGGACCGCCGTCATCGTCAACCATGAGCGGCGCTTCGACGGCCGCTACCGGAAGGTAAAGGAGATGATCGACGGCGGAAAGATCGGCCCGGTGAAGACCGTCCATGCCTCGATCCTCACCGGCGGTTACGGCGGCCTTTCCCGTCCGGAGGAAGGCGGCGGACCGCTGCTCCATGACGGCACCCACCTCGTGGACATGATCAGGTATCTCTTCGGCGAGATTGTCACCGTGGAGGGGGAATTCCAGCGCGCCGGCCGGTCACGGGGCTTCGAGGACCGCGCCTGCGCCTGGCTCAAAACCGCCGGCGGCATTGACGTTTTCCTCGAGGCCGGCGGATCGAGGAACTATTTCGTCTTCGAGCTTGAGATATCAGGAGCCCTCGGCGCGATTGTCATCGGCAACGGCTACGAATCCCTGCTGATGGGCAGAACATCGCGGCACTACACGGGGTTCCGCGACCTGTCCGTGGCCAGGTTTCCGCGCTACCGGAGCGTCAGCTGCTTCACTGAGCTCTATGCCGAGGCAAAGAAGGCCCTCGCCGGCGCCGCGCCGGAGACATCGACCGCCGAAGACGGCTACCGGGCCCTGGAGGTCATTCACGCCATTTACCTGTCATCCCACCTGGGAAGGAAGGCGCTTCCGCTCCCCGTTGACCCGCGGTCGATCGACCTGAAAAAAATATTCAGCCTGAAGTGAAAAATCTTTTGACAGGCCGCGGATTCCGTACCATCTTTCTGCCATGAGAGATATGATCACCACCATTCGATCGCCCCTCATTGACAATTTCCTGCGGATCATTCAGAGCCTTGCGAAACGCGGGCGAAACGCCTACCACCAGTACCTGGTGGACCCCCTGTCGCGATGGTCGACCGCGGTCCCGGTGGAACCCATGGACAGGCTTTTGACGCTCCTTGACCAGGCCAGGGCCGGGGGAGGGAAAAAACTCCCGCTCCTCTACAAGATGTCCATCATCAAGGCCGTGGCGCCGGACCAGTTCGACCTTTCGCTCCCCGGCAACCTGTCCATGGGCTTCCTGAAGTCGATGAAGGAAGAACAGCGCGTCGCCATGTCCGACGAGGCCATCGAATTCGTCAACATCCTGAAGGACCCTTTCAAGGACTACTCCGACAGTGAATTCATCAGGATGAACAAGAAATTCGAAGAGGAAATCTCCAGCGTCGGCGAGGTGGAAGTCGAAAAGCTCATCAGGGCCCACGAGGGCGAAGAGGCCGCCAGCAGGGAAATCGACCAGCAGTCGGAGAAGTCCCTTGCACGGATACGGGACATGATGCGGACCGCCGACATCCCCGACATCAAGCGGGAAGTCATCGTCTACCTGCTGAAATACGCCGATCCGTCAATGCCCAATCGGCACCTGGCGGTGAGGAACGTCATTGCCCCCTTGGAACTGAAGAACAAGACCTTCATGAACGAGGTTATGGACTCGGCGGCGGTCATCATCTACCACGAGATACTGAAGGCAATCAAGGAAAACAACATGCTCAAGGCGGTGAAGCACATCGGAACCTACGCGGTCCTCTTCAGGGGAAATCCCGAAACGCCGAACTACCGCGAGGTGGATTCCTTCGAGAAGAAATTCATCAAGCTCATTGATGAAAGAAACCTGTGGGACCGGTTGCAGTGAGCCATGGATATCAGCATTAATAAGCCTTCTGAAAGCACCGTGCTCGTTCGGCTGAGCGGTAAATTCACCATCGAGGACATTAATCAATTCAAAGAAAAGACGGGGCCCCTGGCGGCAAAGCCCGTGACGGCAATACTGATGAGCTTCACCGACCTTGACTATGTCGATTCATCAGGCATAGGTTCGCTGATCCTCCTGATGAACACGGCAAAAAACCAGGGCATCGACCTGATCCTCTACAATGTCCAGGCCGAGATAAAGAACGTCTTCAGGATATCCCACCTGGACAAATTCTTCACCATCACGACGTCCGACGAACTGGGCAGGCGCTATCCCGGCATCCGTCTGTGACAGGTCCTTCGCCCGCCTCCGGTGCCGGAGCCATTACACGAACCCCCCCTCCGCCAGTTTTTTCATGAGGGTCCTGTCGCCGGACCGGTCATCGGCACTGCCGGGCCGGAGCATCCGTTCAACGTACTTCGCCAGTATGTCCACTTCGATGTTCACTTCAACGCCGGTCTTCCACTCTGAAACGACGGTGTTCCCCAGCGTCTCCGGGATGAAATAAAGGGTGAAACCCTTTTCATCAACGGAGACGACGGTAAGGGAAACCCCGTCAACGGCGATGGAGCCTTTCCCCACGATGTACCTTGCCAGATCAGGACCGGCGGCTATCCTCACCCGCATACCCATGGAATCCTTTTCGATCGCATCGACCGCGCCCCGGCCGTCAACGTGGCCCTGGACAAAATGCCCGCCGAAGCGAGAGGACGGCGTCATGGCCCTCTCAAGATTGACCTTCCGGCCCGCCGCAAAGGAGCCGAGGGTCGTAACCGAGGCAGTGACGGCGGAAACGAATACGGTAAAAGACCTGCGGTCAAGGGCGGTCACGGTCTGGCAGGCACCGTTGATGCAGATGGAGTCCCCGACGCGGGTCCCGTCCAGCACCCGCTCGGCGTTGATGGTCAGATGGAGGCCGTCCCCGGCGCGGGATACCGCCGCGACCTTCCCGATTTCTTCGATCAGTCCCGTGAACATGCGGGTCCTCCTTGCGTCTTACATCATTTCAAAATGGTACGGCTCCCGATATCCGGTGTAGATCAGATCGTCCTTCACCGGCATCATTGAAACATCGCGCAGTACCAGAGCTTCGGCAATTGTCTCCGCACCGGTAGCCGAGAGCGGCGAAATCCCCGCCCCCGCCACCTTCGGCGTTATGATATACAGAAACTGGTCGATCTCGCCGGCGTCCAGGAAGGAACCGGCGAGCCTTCCGCCGCCCTCCAGAAGGACCAGCATGACGCCGCGCCGCGCCAGTTCCCCGGTCACGGCCCTGATCTCTTCGGCCGGCGACGACGCGTCCACCAGGTGGAGCCTGCCGGCTTCCAGCAGGGACGCCGCGGTCCTGTCCGCATTGATGATCCTTTGGGCCTTTTCCCTGCGCTCGAAAAAGAGATAGTTATCGTCCGCCATGAGGTTGCAGCCGGGATCGGTTCTATCCGGAAGGCCAATGACGACCCTGAGCGGGTCCCGCGGCTCCAAGACCTCCTCAACGGCAAGGGACTTCAGCAGGAAATTGTCCCTCCCCAGCATGACGGGCGCCGCCCCGGCAAAGTAGCCGGGCACCTCGTCGCCGAAGGAGCCCAGGCGCACGTTGAGGGACGGGTTGTCTGTTACAAAGGTGTTCTTGCCGACAATAATCGCGTCCACCTTCGAGCGGAGCCGGTGGGTCAGGAATCGGGAGTAGTCCGATGATATCCACCTCGAGTCGCCCGTCTTGGCCGCGATCCGCCCGTCGAGGGTGACGGCGCTTTTGCTGATTATGAATGGACGGCCGCGCATGATATACTTCCGGAAAGGACGTATGATGTCGACGGCGGACTCGGCCATGTCCTCCATGAACACAATCTCCACGCCGGCCTTCGAGAGCGCGGCGACACCCCTGCCGGACACCAGGGGGTTGGGATCAAGCGCCGCAACAAAGACCCTGGCAATGCCTGCCCTGATGATGGCCGCCGTGCAGGGCGGCGTTTTTCCGAAATGGTTGCATGGTTCAAGGGTCACGTACATGTCCGCCCCGGCGCAGGCTCCGCCGGCCGCCTCGATGGCCTCGGCCTCGGCATGGCCCGACCCGTAGGGGCCGGTCCCTCCCGTCGCGACCACGCGGCCGTCATTGACGATTACCGCCCCGACGGGGGGATTGGGCGAGGTCTTGCCCATACGCTCATAGGCTATCTTGAGCGCCTGTTCCATGCAGGTCCTGTTGTTCAATTCCCTCCGATCCCGTGCCTCTTGAATATCTCGTCTCGGTCCCTGTCAAACCTGAGCTCTCCGGAAAGCGTTTCCCCCATGGAATCCCCCAGGCCGACGTTGAAACGCTGGGCCGCAAGGTATCCGCCGGCGATGCTCCCGGCGTAAAAGAACCCCCCGATGACCCCGGTGAAGTACCCTATGATGTCGTTATGGGTCCGGAAAGCGAAATAGGTCATGATAACGTCAATCGATATAAGAAAAAAGGCGAATATGCCGGTGGCGTACTCGCCGGCATACAGGTATCCCATACCGGGAACGATGCCCATGACAGCGGCCAGCCACGGCTTCCTTTCCCTGGAAAAACCGGCGCGGGCCTGCTCCAGGAGCTCCCGGCACGCGCTGTAATCGGCGGCTGGCGGGGCGCCGCACAGGGCTGTGGCCTCCCCGAACCGGCGCGACGCAAGATAGGAAAAGAGCCTTCTTTTTTTCAGGCACCGGTCGATGAACGGGTCCGGGGCCATGCCCCCTGCGGCGAGGATTGAGTCCGCTCTCCCGTAATCGCGAAGGGCGACTGCCGCGTCGAAGCGGAAGAGAGCGTCAACACCGGCCGGCATGGACGCGCCGTCCCGGGAAGGCCCGTCAAGGATTTCCCGGTATTGTTTCCCGTGGAAAAGAAGATAATTTTCGGTAACGGCAAAGGCGGACGGCGACAGAGAGCCGGGCTCCAGCGACTTGAGCCGCTTGAGCTCCACGAGGGCGCGGTAGTATTCCTTGTGATCGATAAGATAGCGGGTGAATGTCGCGATTTCCCTGGCGCCGTATTCGTCCGCCGCCGCGGATGCTGAAAGGGGCAGCATGATGAACATCAGCAGGGGAATGCACTTTTTCAATCTGTACGCCTCCTCGTCAGCGGGAAAACGGCGGCGTCCCGCCCGGCCGCCAGGCTCGTATGACGGAAGAAGCCGCCGCGCGCCGGAAGACCGCTACGACCTGATCCGCTGCATCAGTTTTTCCCAGGACAGCACGACCGGCGAAGCGATGTAGATCGTTGAGTAACAGCCGATGATCATGCCGAAAAGCAGCACCTGGGCGAAATCGCTTATGCCCTCGCCGCCCAGCAGGAAGAGGGCGAATACGCTCAGCAGTGTCAGGAACGAAGTGAGGATGGTTCTGGACATCGTAACCGTAATAGACGAGTTCACGATATCAACCATGGATATTTTTGTTTCTATCTGGGTATTCTCCCTGATACGGTCGAAGATGACGATGGTGTCGTTGACCGAGTAACCGAATATCGTGAGAAGGGCCGCGACAACGGAGATATTTATCTCGATCCCGGCGAAGCCGCAGTACGCGACAGAGAGAATGACGTCATGAAGGACCGCCACCATGGCGCCCACCGAGTACCTGAATTCGAAACGGTATGCCAGGTAAATGGTCATCAGGATAATGGACACGATGATGAGCTTCAGCGCCGATTGCCGGAGGAAACTGCCGACGGCGGGACCGACGTTTTCAGTGCTCATGATCTTCACGTTCTTGAAGTTTTTATCGAGATCAGCCTTGATCCGGTCCGATTCATCCACCACCAGCTTGTAGAACACGTACGAGTATTTCCCCTCATCGCCGGTCTTCATAAGCGCGGCATTATATTTTTTCGCAAGACCGTTCAGCGCCGCTTCATCGACAGGTTTATCGAACACGACGGGGATGGTGATACCGTTCAGTATTTCGGCGCCGTCAAAAACAGAGCGGACATGGTTCTCCACTTTATCTTCGGTATAGGCAGATTTCTTCTTTTTATCAGCCGGTTCCTTCTTGAAAATTATATACTCGCTTTTGGAAGGGTCGCCTATTTTCCTCGCTTCGGCGTCCAGACCGGCCAGGGTGGCGTTCACCTTGTTTGTGTCAACGGTGCCCTTCAGTAAAACGAAAACGGCGTCCCCCTTGTCCATGCGCGTCTTCGGATATTTCGCCTCAAGGTCCTTCCGGATATTTTCCTCCGTCGTGAAGGCGGAGTCTTCCTTGAGTTTGGTCGTGATAATGAATTCGTGGTTTTCCGCCTCGCCGATCTGCTGCACCATCGGGCTGTAGGCCGCGAGGGCTTTCCTGATCTTCCCCTCGTCAACGCCCTTTTCGAACCGGGCGATGATCTTCTGGCCGCCGACGAAATCCACGCCCAGGTTAAGGCCCTTGGAGATGAGCCCCGACGCAACGAAAATCACGAAAAGCGATAGGGATAATCCATACGCAATAAATCTATATTTCAAGAATGGTATTGTCCGCTGTTTCAACATGAGCCCCCTTAAATGCTGAGCCGCTTGATTTTTTTATTCAATGATATCAGTTCGTAGACAAACCGCGTGATATACAGCGCCACGAACATACTGACGATGAGACCGATGGTCAGGGTCACCGCGAAGCCCTTGATGGGGCCCGTGCCGAACTGCGCCAGGACAAATGCCGAAATCAGGGTCGTCAGGTTACCGTCGAAGATGGCCCAGAAAGCGCGGTCAAAGCCCATGCTGACCGCCATCCGCACCGACTTGCCGTTGGCCAGCTCCTCCTTCATCCGTTCATAGATGAGGACGTTGGCGTCAACGGCCATACCGGCCGTGAGGATGATACCGGCGATGCCGGGAAGGGTCAGGGTGAACCCGAGCCAGGACAGTATGGCCATCTGGAATATGGCGTTTAGGACAAGGCCCACGCCGGCGATGACCCCCGCCAGACGGTAATACATGGCCATGAACACCAGGATGCCGATGAAGCCGAGGATAGCGGCCTTGACGCCGGCTTCAATGGAGTCCTGCCCCAGGGAGGGCCCCACGGTGCGCTCCTCGATGATATTGAGGTCAACCGGCAGGGCGCCTTCCTTGATGATGCGGGTCAGCGTATTGACTTCTTCGTAGGTGAAATTGCCGTTGATCATGGCGGAACCGCTGGTGATCTGCACGTTCAGCCGCGGCGCGCTCCGCACCTTGTCATCTATGACGATGGCGAGCTTCTTGCCCCAGTTCTTCTTGGCCGTGACGTCGGCGAACTTGGTGGCTCCCTCGGCGGTGGTGGTGAAGTGGACCGCCAGTCCGCCGTACTCGTCATTGCCGATCCAGGCCTTGTTGATGTCGGTGCCGGCGATGGCGACTTCCCTCATGAGGACGATGGGGTACTGCGGTATGATCTTTTTAGAGTCCTTCTGGCGCTCCCAGTGATACAGCACCTCGCGGTTATTGGGGAGCTGTATTCCCTCCGTGATATCGGCCAGGAGCTTGTCCTGCTTTTCGGGTTCTTCAGGCAGGGCCTTTTCCTTGTAATTGCGCCGCAGCCATTCCCCGGCCTTGGCGGTATATTCGTCGTCAACCAGGCGGTATTCCACTTGGCCGGTTGTTCCTATCGCCTTCTTGACCGCGCGGGGGTCCTTGACGCCGGGGAGCTGGATCTCTATGGCCTCATTACCCCGCGGCCGTATCGAGGGCTCGGCCACGCCGAACTTGTCGATCCGGTTCCGGATGAGCTCCAGGGCCTGCTGGGTCAGCTCTGATTTTTCCTTTTCGGTGAGCTTTTTCTTGTCAACGGACTTGCTTTCGATTTTTGCAAAGTCGGCCTGGAGAACCAGGTGCATGCCGCCCTGGAGGTCAAGGCCGAGATTGATCTTTTTCGCCATGACCAGGTCTTCGGCCCAGTGCTTCCGTATCACCGAGGTCCTTACGCCGGGAAATGTCCGCACATCGTTCATGACCGCGTCGTTGAGGTTCCTTCCGGTAATCGTCAGTTCCGCTCCTTTCTGCGTCACGATATAGGCGCCAGACGGGAATTTCTTTTTAACGGCCTCGTACTGCTCCGCCGTGGCATCGCCGTTCATCGAAACCTGCATCGTATTCTCCCCTACCGTCGGCAGAATTAGCACGATCGCAAAAGCGATCAGCAGCAGGATAAATATGAGTTTATATATCATTCCCCTGGTCATGCACGTCCCCTGAATCTGTTTATCGTTTCGTTATTATCCGAGAGCCCCTTCTGCGGGATCTTCTTGTCCTGGTCTTGGAATAGATCGCGAAGATGAGGAAGATGAATATGACGATGGCCCACCCGGCGACGGTGCTCGTTTTCTTGCCGAAAATCCCCTCGCTCTTTTTTTTCTCTTTGGACGATTCGGTGATTTTATCATCCGGGATCCTGACCAGGTCCTGGCCGGGCTCCTCCGCCTTGATGGTGATGTCCGGTATCCGGTTGTACTTTATGCCTTCATGATCAAGCAGGAGCAGGCTGTCGCCGCTCTCCCGGTCAAGGTTCTCTTCCGGGATTTCCTCTTTACGTTCTTCTTTCTTTACGGTCTCTTTTTTCTTTTCTTCAATCTTTTTTTCGGGCTTTTTTTCAGCCTGTTTTTTTACTTCCTTCTTTTTGCGCTCGGCCTTTTTCCTGGCTTCCTTTTTCGCATCATCGGTTTTCGTCGCCGCGCTGTCCTTATCAATTGAGGTTGTCCCTTCTTCGCCGGATGAGGCATCGGACTTATCGCCTTCGCGCTTCTCCATGGACGCGGCATCTTTTCCGGTGGCGGCGCCGGAACTCTCCTGCCCGAGGGATCCGACATAAAGGCAGACGGGGACTGACAGAATCAGCACAAGGTACAGCGGGTTTCTTTTCATAATTCTTCTTATATGGTATTCTTATGGAATTTTGTTCTGTATTGCGCTTTTTATGAACTCGATCTTGGTGTTGCCGGAAACCTTGAGAACGACAATATCGCCGTCCTTGAAGCTGTCGACAATACCGTACATGCCGCCGGCGGTTACGACCTTGTCCCCTTTCTTCAGTGCGGTAATCATGTCCTGCCGTTCCTTTTCCTTCTTTTTCTGGGGCCGGATCAGCAGAAAATAGAATATGGCGATGGTGGCCACCATGAGAATAATAAAGCTGTAGTTTCCCAGAGCCGATTGCATCCCCTGGCCGCCCTGGGCCGCGCCTTCAGAGGCGGCGTATGCTATGCCTGTTAATTGTAACACTATGGTCCTCCCTTAAAAAAATCAGCGACAGTATTCATCAGCAGCCGGAATAATGTCAACATAAAAAAATGAGCTGCGCGGGCGCGGGCATACCGCGCCCCTCCGAAGATATGCCGTTATTCCGCAAGGATGATCACCGGCGTTCCCAGTTGGATATACTGCTCCAGTTCAACAACGTCCCGGTTGAACATCCTGACGCAGCCGTTTGACGAAAGATGCCCGATGGCGTTTTCATCGTTATTCCCATGTATGGCAATGCCGTAACCGATCCCGGCCCTTTTGCCCTTCACCAGCGGGACCATCCCCTTCCTGACCGACTTCCGGTACCGCGCGCGGTCTTCCGCGTTCGGATAATCAATACCGAAATAGCGGGGGCCGTAGGCATTGTCTCCCAGGTCGGCATCGGGTTCTCCGAACCTGCTGTGGCCCTCGCTGGCGCGGAAGTATCTCTTGTTCATGTCCCGCAGCACGCGGTAGGACGGCGACTTGCTGTCCGCGTCCATGCTCAAGATCTCGTTCACCGCGTATACTCCCTCGGGGGTCCTGTTGTCCCCCTCGTAGAGCTTCGGTTTCATGTCCGCATTCGAACCGTACCCGATCATGTACGAGGCGACCACCTTCAGCTGCCGGTCATACACGTCCAGCCGGAAATTCTTTTTGCTCACGAAGATGGCGTGGCCGCCCTTGAAGTTTTTGAAGGCTTTTTTGATGAGGTCCTCCCTGGTGGCGCAGGCAGCCTGTGTCGCCAGGAATGAAATGATGGATGCGGCAAGCAGCAGCCTGCCCGCTATTCCGGCGTTCATGCCGGCGTCACCGGGCCTCCGGGGCCCTTCGTTCATCGATGCGGGTGATTTCAAGAAGAACATCCTCGGTAATATCATATTCTTTTCTGGCATAGATGAGCTCATCGCCGATATTTATCACAAAATCAATCTTCATCTTCTTTGCAACGTTTTTGACTGCCCGGTCTATCTGGGTAAGGATTATCCCCTTGTAATACTTGCTCCTGCCCTTCAGCGCGGCGAGCTCGGACGCAAGCCGGCGGTATTCATCAAGAAGCGCGACATGATCGCCGGAAGGCTCGTCAAGATCCCGCTCGATTTCCTTCGTCCGGGCCATTTTCTCGTCCAGTTTTTTCTTAACGCCCAGGGCGTCGCGGTTTTTGTTGAGTACATAGGAATACACGGCCTTCAGGTTCATGTAACGGACCACCGGTGGCGGGCCGACCTCGTCTTTCTTCTTCAGATATGAGCAGGAAGAACAGACCGCTACCGCGGCGGCGAGGATGACCGCAGCGTACCGCATCAGAACCTCATGTCGCCTATGGCAAACTGGAAGGTCAGGCCGCCGACGCTTTTGAATTTGTTGCCGCTGTAGATCAGCTTCCTGCCGAACCAGAACCTGAGGGGCATCATGGGTATCTGTATCCTGAAGCCGAAGCCGTAGGAATACTTGAAATAGCTCAGGAGGTTGACCTTGTCAAAGCGCTGGATCCGCGCCAGGTCCTTGGTGTACAGGTCCTTTGCCACGATCTTCTGGTTATCCAGCGAAAGCTGTTTTTCCCAGAAGGGATCCGACCAGAGCGAACCGGCGTCGAAGAAGACCGCGAACCAGAGCATCTGCGGATGGATGGGGACCCGGAACTCGGCCCCGTACAGGATCCGATGGAAGAGCCCCACGTTCTGCCATGACTCGGGGAATTTTTTATCGTAGTAGTCCCACCCCCTCAGGGTCTCGGGCCCGCCGATGTTGAGGCGGTCCTCGGGCTCAAGCCACGGGTCGCGGAGGTCCCACTGGCCCCCGCTCAGGTAGTAGAAATTAGAATGGAGCGGCTGCCGGCGGTTGATCTGCGCCGAGCCGATGGGCTTCACGATGAAGGAGCCGCTGGCCCGGAGTTCGAACACGCAGGGGTGGCTCTTCAGGAACGGGATATGGAACGGCGAAAAATAGAAATAGATTTCAGGCGTGATTTTTATGTAATGGTCGGAGCCCCCGAGCACGCTGCCGCCGGTGAAGTTCGCCGAGACGTCAATATTGAAGCCCCTGGTCGGGTTCAGGTAGTTGTCGCGGGAGTCATGGGCCAGGAACACGGTGACGCTCCGCTTCTCCTGGTATCCCAGCTTGGCCGAGTAAAAGACCTCCTCGGTGCTGTTGCCGGAGGGGTCCTTGACCTTGGTGAAGGCGTGCGACCAGCTGGTGCCGACCGTGTAATAATCCAGGAAACGGTAGCTCAGCCCGAGGGCGTACCCGATGGCTTCGCGCTTGTAGTTCCCCTCGTCCTCCTGGGAGGTTGAGAACACCGTCTGCTTTGACTTCACGTTATAAAGGTTGTAGAACACCGACGTGTTGAGGCCGATGGGCTGGTTGAACAGCCAGCGTTCCGCAAAGGAAAGAGTGATCGAGGTGCGCTCCGGCCCGTACTCGAACCGGACCCCCACCCGATGGCCGTTGCCCAGGAGGTTATTCTCGGCCACGTCAGCAAAGATTGAGAAGCCGGACGTGGTGCCGTACCCGCCTCCCAGCGAGATGGTGCCGGTTGGCTGCTCCTCAACGTCGACGATCAGGTTCATGTATCCCTCGCGGCTGCCGGGCCGTACGTCGATATTGACCTGCTTGAAGAACCCCAGGTTGTAGACCTTCTCCCGCGAAAGCTGGAGCTTCCGCGAATCGAAGAGGTCGCCCTCCCTGATGACCAGTTCCCGGCGGATGACCTTGTCCTTGGTCTTCTTGTTGCCTTTTATGATGATCATGTCAACGTAGGCCTGGCTCCCTTCCTCGATGACGAAGTTGATTGCCATGAATTTCCGTTTGACCTTTTTGCCCTTTACGACCACTTCCCGCTCGGTCACGGTGCGGTTGGGCACCACCCGGGCAAAAATATAGCCCCGGGAGGCGTACTTGAAGCTTATGTTCTGGCGGTCCATCTGAAACGTCGTGTCATTGAAAACCTTGCCGGTCGTGTCCTGTTCGAAATCCTTCAGCAATTCCTTGGCGGTGAAGACCGTCTCCCCCGGTTTGCCCTGGATGTCGACGGTGTACCTGTCGAAATAATATATGTCGCCCTCGCTTATCTTGAGGGTTATGAATATGCCCCGCTTGTCCTTTTTCTCGGGATTGACCCATTCATACTCGATGCTCTCCTCGGCAATCTGGGCATCGAGGTAACCGTACTGGCGGTAATAGGCAAGGACCTTGGCCTTGTCCTGCTCCCATACGTCCTTTTTGAAGTCGCCGTCCTTGAAGAGGCTTTTTTCCGCGGTATCCATGACCGAGAGCACCTCTTTCGTGTTCAGCGCCTTCGGGCCGAGCACCGTCAACTTCCGTATCTTGATCTCCTCGCCCTCGTCGATAATGAACTTCACGACGACGTTGCTCGGGTCTCCCGCCCGGTACGGCTTCACCTCGTAGCGGATGACGGAATTAAAGAGGCCCTCGTCATCGTATTTCTTCTTGATGGCGGCGACGCTCTTCTCGAGATAATCCTTCCGGATGGTGCCGCCCTCCTTGATGGGGATGGCCGAGGTCAGGTCGGTTTCCGACACCTTGTCGATTCCCCTGAAGCGGATTTCCTTTATGACGGGGCGTTCCCTGCAGATAAACCTGAGGCGCACGCCGTCCATGTATTCCTCGACTTCGACGACAATGCTTTCAAAGTTGCCCTTTTTGAATATTTTCTTGATGTCATCGCGGATCTCAACGGCCTTAAGAGGATACCCCACCGTCGTCTTCATGACATAGAGGAGGTCGTCTTCATTGGCGTTCTTGAGGCCCTGGAACAGTATCTTCTTGACGAGTTTCCCCTCATATTTTGAAGGCTGGGGATAGAGGGCCTGGAACGCGGCAAGCGTGATGGCCAGGGATAATATAATTGCCGTTAGTAGTCTCATTCACAATCCGTTACTATTGCAGCGGGATCCGGCCGGCTGTGCTGCAAAGTTCCGGCCATCCGATTTGCACAGATAGTATGTCATCCGTTTAATGTCAAGAATATATAAGGATATCCGCCAAATATAGGCGCAACGTCATCCTTGTATGTGTCAATCACGATTTATTGGTTACAGAAAGATGGCGCCATTTCAGGCAATTAACGGCGTTATCCACCCGCTATAATACGATTCTCAACCCGCCGATAACAGTGCGTCCCTGTTCCGGGTACGGGTACACGGTGCTGTACCTGCTGTTGTACAGGTTGTCAACCCGCCCGTGGAGGTACAAGGAGTCGAGCACCCTCACCTGGAGCGAGACTGACCCGGTCAGAGCCGGCTGGACTTCCATGCGCATGAACGGGCTTGCGTTCATCCTGCTGCGGTAACCGGTGCCGAATTCCGTTTCAAAGCGCCACACGTTCAGCCGGATATACCCGCTCCCCAGGTGCGCCGGCTGGTACGTCACGGCATCGCTGGCGTACGAATAGACATATTCGTATTTACCGCCCAGCTCGAGGTAGGCGGAATACACCGACAGGCCGAGGGCGGCCTCGCACCGCGCCTTTGCCTGTTCGACCTTCATCACGTGGGTCGTCTGCACCTGCTCCGGGAGCGAATAAAACGCGTAATACCGGTCGTTGGTGACAAATGAGCCGGCCGCCTTGATCCTGAACTTTTTCACGTAGAAAACAGCGTCGCTGCTGTTGCTGACATCGATGCCGATGTTCAGGTCCGCGTGATGGCCCTTCCCCGGCAGCAGGTTGTATTCGGGCCTTACATAGCGCCGGTCAAAATAAAGGTTCTCCGGGGCGAAGGGGACCAGCTCGTACACATAGGACGCGGAGGCGGAAAAATAATTCACCTTCACCGTCGCCGCCTCGACCCGGCCGGAAACGAAATGGCCCCGGTCGCGATTATAGGTGTACTGGGGCCCCAGGCCGAACTTGAAATACTCGGCCACGTTGAAATTCCAGATGAATTCGTTGGCGACCCATGAATCGTAATCATAGGGGCTTTTGAAAAAGTAATGGGAAAACTTCGAATTGAAGCTGAGCTTGTTCGCGGCCGACACTATATACTGCCATCCGAATTCAGCGTTGGCCTTGTAGAAATCGCTGGAATGGTACGGGTCCAGCGAGTAGATGTCGGGTATCTGCGTGGCATCGAGACGGTGCGTGAAATACACCCCGCCGACATTCAGGCTCCACCGCGTCGGCATCGTGCTGAAGTCATTCTTAATCTTCAGCACCACCCTGTCCTTCTCCTCCCTGCTGTAAAAGGGATTGCCGAACATGCCGTGGGACTCGTTCACCACCTCCACCTCGGGGGTCATCTTCCATTTCTCGGTGACGTCCGCCACGCCGGTAAAGCCGATCTCATTGTCATAAAAACCGGAATTATGATAGCCGAAATCATTTGATCGGCTGAAGTTCGAGTTGAGCTGGTAGGTGAAGGAATCGAAGCTCTGCGTCAGGCTTCCGAGCCAGAGGATGCGGTTATACTGACCGTAGAGCGCCAGGGCATCAATATTGAAATTTGCCTTCCTGTCCTTATCTTCGCCCGTCGCCCCGGCGGAGGCCTTTTTTTCCTCTTTCTTATCGCCGGCTTCGTTTTTGACGGCTCCGCCCCCGCCCGATTCCTGCGAATACAGGAACGCCGGAACGGCAATGACCGCGATACAGATGAGAGCTAGCAGTTTTTTCATTGCATGACACGCCGTGGATCGTCCATGAGAACGCATGCGGCTTCGGGCGTACTAGAGCTCCTTGCGTTTTATGACAGAGCTGCAATTTCTGCAGGTGAATGTCTCCTGGGGCATGCCGGAATCGAGAAAGACCTTCACTTCATATCCGCATGAGCACCGGTAGGCATAGCTTCTCAACTTGACTTCTTTCATCGGGGTATCCTCGCGATAGCAATAGACGTTACGCCGTTATTATCGGTATAAAACGAAGATACCTATATGAAAATGGGGCTGTCTGACACAGCCCCATTCATATCACTATACAATCCCCTGCTCAATTATCCCTTCAGGGCCGCGGCCTTGTCCGTCTTTTCCCAGACAAAACCGGCGTCTTCCCTGCCGAAATGACCGTAGTTCGAAGTAGACCGGAAAATCGGGCGATACAGGTCAAGCATCTCGATGATGCCGGCGGGCTTCATCTTGAAGACGCTCCGGACGCGCTCGGCGATTTTATCCTCCGATATCGTCCCGGTTCCGAAGGTGTCAACGAGAACGGAAACGGGGTCCGCCACGCCGATGGCGTAGGCAAGCTGCACCTCGCAGCGGTAGGCCAGTCCGGCCGCCACGATATTCTTGGCGATATACCGGGCCATGTAGGCGGCGGAACGGTCGACCTTGGAGGGGTCTTTACCCGAGAAGGCGCCGCCGCCGTGGCGTCCCATACCGCCGTAGGTATCGACAATGATCTTGCGGCCGGTGAGGCCGGTGTCGCCGTGGGGGCCGCCCACCACGAAACGGCCGGTGGGGTTGACGTATATCTTGGTGTTCTTGTCTATGAATTCCGCGGGGATGACCTTCTTTATGGTGGTTTCGACAACGCCCTCGGTGATCTCCTTGTGGCTCACGTCGGGCGTGTGCTGGGTGGAGATAACAATGGCCTCGACGCGCTTCGGCTTGGCGTCGACGTACTCGACGGTGACCTGCGACTTTGAGTCCGGGCGTATGAACTTGAGTTCGCCGCTGCGCCGCACGTCCGCAAGGCGCTTCACCAGTTTGTGGGCGAGGGATATCGGCATCGGCATCAGTTCCCTGGTCTCGGCCACGGCGTAGCCGAACATCATGCCCTGGTCGCCGGCGCCCTGCTCCGCATAGAGCCCCTGTCCTTCCGTAACGCCCTGGGATATGTCCGGGGACTGGGTATGGACAAATATTTCGCACTTGCAGGTCTTGGCGTCGAAACCGATCTCCGGGTCGGTGTAGCCGATATCGGCAACCACCTGGCGGGCCACCTTGTCGTAATCCACCGCCTGCGATGATGTTATTTCGCCGGACAGGACGATCCGGTCAGTGGTGACCAGCGTTTCCATGGCGACCCTGGATTTCCTGTCGCCCTTGATATGTTCGTCAAGCATGGCGTCGGATATCTGGTCCGCCACCTTGTCAGGATGCCCTTCGGAAACCGATTCCGAGGTGAAGATATAATCCTTGTTAACCATTGTTTCACTCCTACTAGTTTATTACGCAGCGCGATTTCTTCGTGCGGGGTCTGCCTGGCATGAGAATCATAATAAGCAGGTGCGCGAGTTTTGTGCTATTTTTTCAACGGCACCGGGACTCCGGTTGTCGCGTCCTGTCCGGCCTTCTTTTCGACCTCGCCGCCCTGGCCCTTCCTGCCGGATTCCGTCTTAAGCAGATCCTTCTTGAGCGAGTCCATCCGGGCCGATTCCAGCGACGCCAGTCCCAGCGAACCTACCATGAAGAGGCCGATCATGATCCCGGTGGCCTTGGTGATGACATCGGCCGTGGAAGAGCCGAAGGCCGATTGGCTTGATCCGCCCAGTATGCCCATGCCGGCGCTTTTATCCGACTGCAGCAGGATCAGCACGATCAGCAGGACGCACAGGATCAGAAATATAACCGAAACGATTCCAATGATAATTCCCATAAAGCCTCACAAACATTATTTTACGCGTATGATGTCCAGGAACGACTCAGCCTTGAGGCTCGCGCCTCCCACGAGGAAACCGTCGATGTTCTCCTTGGCATGGAGTCCGGCGCTGTTGTCCGGCTTGACCGATCCTCCGTACAGGACAGGGAGCCCGTCGGCCGTTTCCTGGCCGTAGAGCCCCTTGATGACCGTGCGAATATAGAGGTGCGCCTCATCGGCCATTTCCGGCGTGGCGACCTTGCCCGTCCCGATGGCCCAGACAGGCTCGTAGGCGATGACGACCTTTTTCATCTCCGCCGCGCCGATCCCCTCAAGGGCCTTCTCCACCTGCCGTTTAAGCACCTCGTTGGTCAATCCTTTTTCGCGCTCTTCCAGGAGCTCCCCGACGCAGATCATCGGCTCGATATCGTTCGTAAAGGCCGCTCTGACCTTTTTATTCACCTGCTCATCGGTTTCGCCGAAGACATGGCGGCGCTCGGAATGGCCGATAAGGATGTACCGGCACCCGGCGTCCTTGACCATGGCCGGCGAAACCTCGCCGGTAAAGGCGCCCTCCTGCTCGAAATACATGTTCTGCATGCCCACGGATATCTTCGATCCGCGGCAGAGGTCGGCCACCTGTTTGGCCCAGGGTGACGGGGGAAACACGGCGACCTCGCGCCCGCCGATTCCATCGATACCGGCGAGGAGGGCCTTCACGAGGTCCAGAGCTTCGCCGCTCTTCTTGTACATCTTCCAGTTTCCGGCTATAATTTCACGTCGTGCCATGTGCGCTCCTTTGTATTTCGCGATATATATCGCAGGCGGGGTCACGTGACCCCGCCTTCACAAGCTACGGATGCCGTGTTACTTCATTATATACTTGATCAGGTCGAGTACCCTGGTGGAATACCCCCACTCGTTATCGTACCAGCTCAGTATCTTCACCAGGTTCCCGTCGATGACCTTGGTGGATGCCGCGTCCACGCAGGACGAATGGGCGTTGCCCAGGAAGTCAACCGACACCAGCTCCTCTTCGCAGAACTGGAGGATCCCCTTCAGCTTGCCGTTCGCGGCGTCCTTGAGGGCGGCGTTAACCTTTTCCACGGTGACTTTTTCTTTCACGATGGCGACGAAGTCAACCACTGATACATTGGGGGTCGGGACGCGGATCGCGTTGCCGTCCAGCTTGCCTTTCATTTCCGGCATGACGAGGGACACCGCTTTGGCCGCACCGGTCGTGGTCGGTATCATGGAGAGCGCCGCCGCCCGCGCCCTTCTCAGGTCTTCGTGCGGGAGGTCCAGAAGCCGCTGGTCGTTCGTGTAGGAGTGGATCGTGGTCATGTGTCCTTTCTCGATCCCGAAATTATCATACACAACCTTGACCACCGGCGCCAGGCAGTTGGTCGTGCACGATGCGTTGGAAATGATATGATGGTTGTTCTTGTCATATTTGTCTTCATTTACGCCGAGAACAATGGTGATGTCCTCATCCTTGGCGGGCGCGGTGATGATGACTTTCTTCGCGCCGGCCCCGAGGTGCGCGGTGCATTTCGCCTTGTCGCGGAACCGCCCGGTGGACTCGACCACGACATCGACGCCTTCGGCCTTCCAGGGAAGGCTTCCCGGGTCCTTCTCGGAATGGATCTTGATCTCCCTGCCGTTAACGACTATGGAATCGGCCGTACTCGATACCGTGCCGTCAAAAATGCCGAATACTGAGTCATACTTGAACAGGTGCGCGAGAGTTTTCGGATCGGTGAGGTCATTGATGCTGACGATGTCGATATCGCCATAGGCGCCCGGATTTCCGTACTTGGCGCGCAAAACGCAGCGCCCGATCCTGCCAAAACCATTAATAGATACCTTTATAGCCATACTATTCCCCCGTTGGATAATATTAGAATTATTCCCCTGCTGTGAGTGGGACGCCAGGAATACAGATTAAACGCTTTTGTTAAAATGTGAAATAGCTCCTGATTTGTCAAGTACTTCATATGTTAAAAATAAGCATATAAAGTAACTAATTTTGCCGATTTTCGCCTGCGATCTCAGGTTCCGGACTGAATCAATAACATAATAGATTCAACGCAGAGGCGCTGAGGACGCCGAGATCGCAGAGGAAATAGAGTTTGCCTTCGGTTTATTCAATTATCCTTAGCCATAGTAAATCATTGAACTGTATAATTAAAAACGTATAAACATTAATCAAGGAATAACACTCCATTTTGCTCCGCGTTCCCCGCGTCCTCTGCGTTGAAATCTTTTAATGTATGCAGCGACACAGGGTGGTAAAGATTATTTTAAACAATCATCCAGAAAGGCATCAACGGCCTCGTTGAAACCGGCGGGATTCTCGAAAAACGGCACATGGCCGTCATGGTCAAAGACAACCACCCGGGAATTCCTGATACCCGAAGCAAGGGCAACCGTAAGATCGCAGCCTATGACCAGGTCGCCCCTGTTCGCGATGACCAGCACCGGGATGTCGATATCGGCCAGGGAAGCGGTATAATCCATGTCCTTGCAGATCTCGACGTCGGTCCTGATCACGTTCCGGTCCATTTCATGGAGCCCCTTGCGGGCAAATCCGATGAGTATCTCCACCTTGCGGCTGAAGACCGCACCGACGATGAGGTCAGCCAGGGCGTTCATGTCGTCCCGTTCAACGATGTCCACCAGGCCCTTTGACACGGGTAGTATCGCCGATGTCGACACCAGCACCATGCCGGCCAGGCCCGGAATACGGCGGCGGCACGCCTCAAGGCATACGCCACCTCCCATGGAATGGCCGATAAGGATAAAGGATGATATGCCTTCCTCCTTGAGTACATCTTCAATAGCGCGGATGAAGTCATCAAGGGTGGGACGCACGCCGTTATAGGAACTGCCGTGACCCGGAAGGTCCAAGGCGATGGTCTTGTAGCGGTGGCCGAAGTGCCGCAGCTGATACCGGTACAGGCGCGAGTCGCCCACGGCGCCGTGAATCATGATTATGGCCGGTCCCTGAAAATCGCCCTGCCGGCGATAGGAAAGGGTACCCCACCGTGACGATGTTGTCAGCTGGTTCTTTCTCATGGTCGATACCGGAAAAATCAAGGAATACCATTGGGCGGATAGTTACTGCGTCAATCAAAAAATAATTCCCGCCTTTGGGGCAGGAATATCGGTTCAAAAAATAACTTAATGAATCTTCACCCTGTTTTGATAAAGCGCAAAGCGGGATAATCTATCAATGCTTCTCCATCATGCTGGTGGCGGGAGGATAGATTCCCTTGTGGCGCCTCCATATGGCGATAGCAAAGCGGATGCAGCCGCATATGGCCACAAAACTGCCGCCGATGATACAGATCCAGGTCGTGTGATGTATCAATGTGGGATAATTTCTCACAAAATTGGTTACAATCTGATCCATCGATAGGCTCCTTCACAAATAAAATGGATAAAACCATTGTTGATGTAAGCTAAATTGAGGGGGATTTTATGTCAATAGTAAATTTTTCCCCTTCAATATTTTCTCTATCAATTTACCTTATATAAAACAGCAGATCAATATGTAAACAACCCACGAAAGCTTGTCCTTCACCGCAGCAGAACTTTTTAGTATTTTTAATATTTCTGGAACAGTTTTGCGCGAAACTTTTTACCACGATTACAGCCGGGTTTCCTGAATACAGACCTAGGCTTGATTAAATAAGCCATCTGACAATAAATCAGTATGCTGTTTTGCTCTGACCCCGGGATTTGCTCTGACCCCCATTTAAAAAGAAAAGACACCTATGTTATAATTATAATAATTCATAAATATGGATACAATTTTCTGTATACATAAGACCGTCTGGCCGGTTTTATGCTTGATAATTTTGATATTGTGTCCATAATGTTCAAAGATTTCCTCAGGCCGGGAATTTCGATTAATGGAGGTAATACCATTGAAGCAATCCAAGAAAGTATTACTTGCGTTGATCACCTTAACTCTGATCTCAAGCCTATACTGTCAGGAAGACACCGGCACGTCCCCGACTCCCCTGCTCTATTCAACACCAACCGACCGTGAGACCAGCGGGACAACCGATGGAACAATTGCCGATCCCCGGAAGACTGCCGGTGAACAGGCTGGCGATGGTCCAATTATCGAACCGGGAAGCACCGCAACATCTGCAACCAGCAACATGAACCCATACGCAACAAGCATCTCAACTCTGGTTAGCCGGGCGCCGGACGCTGAAAACGCCTTCTTCACAGACACGGGGCGGCTGTTCGTCACGGACGGCACATCCATAAGCGAGATAACAAACCGCGAAACGGTGAACAGGCTCTTCACCGACAACCGGGGAATATTCGGCGGAATCGCCCAGTCGGGCAAATGGCTCTATGTCCTCCATGCCACGGTAAAAAATCCCCTTCCGGCCATGGACCTAAACTCATGTATCAAGTCGGGCAGTATGGTCAAAATCTTGCTATTGCTTACTGATTTATTAATGGACAAGGAACTACTGAGGGCCGACATAACCGTGCCGGGAAACCCGGTCTTTACGTCCATCTACAAATTAAAGGACGTAGTATTGCCCAACGGCATGGCTGCTGACGCCGAGGGCAACCTGTACGTTGCGAACCAGACATTTCTGCCCCAGGGGGCGATTGTCAAGCTCACCATAACCGGTAATGCGCAACCGGCGGTCACGCAGGAAACATGGATATCCTACAAGAACGGCTGCCTCTCTCCCAACGGCATCGTCATTAGGGACACTACTCTCTATTTTACCGATTTCTCCATCTGGTCGTCAAAACCGGCCAAAGTTAAAAAGGTCGCCATCACTAACGGCAGGCCCGGGCCGGTTGAGACCGTGTATTCGGCAGCCAGTTTCTTTGATGATCTGGATGTTGCCATGTACAGAAACGAGCCCCAGATAGCAGTGGCCGATTATTTGATGAATTCCATCATCCTTATAAACGCCAATGACGGGACCAAAACCAGGTTGGGAAGCGGAACGGTCGCCAATCCCTCCTCGGTGCATTTCGGCGTTGCCCCCCGGTTCAGGGCAAATGAGCTTTTCATCACCGAAAAGGGAATACTCTATGAAATGTATTCCAGCTATGGCAACAAGTTGAGCTGCATGACGATATCCGAATAATTACCCACCTATGCGGGGATTAACCGCCATGGCCCCCATGGGATGACCCGCCCTTTTCGAATAAAATATTGACTCGTATGGCCGCCAATATTATTCTTGTCACATGTACGCATTTGAAATAGTGGCAGAACGCAAAATCATCGAAGCCATGGAGCGGGGCGAATTCGACAACAACCCCCTGGCCGGGAAACCGCTCCCGCCGGACGGCCTGGACAACGTGTCGCCGGAGCTCCGAATGGCGATGAAGATCATGAAAAATGCCGGGATAGTGCCGGAAGAAATCACGCTCAAGAAAGAGATTTCATCAATCAATGAGCTCCTCAGGATCTGCGCCGCCGACGAAGACAAGGTCAAGCTCAGGATTAAGCTGAACGAAAAGCAGCTCCGCTACAACATGCTCATGGAGAAACGGACCGGAAAGGTCTTCCTTCCTGAATATCACGAGAAGATAATGGAAAAGCTCGGGCAGTCGTAAGGCGCCCTTCAGTCAGGCCTGGTAGCCAGCTCAAGGGACGCCAGGCGCTCGTATGCCTCTCCGAAAGAATCGCCGCACATTTCCTTCGACGCCTTCAGGGCCCCGCACACGGCAGGGCGGTCGACCCTGCCGTAGATGCCGCAGAGATTGTCCGCCGTGAGATTGACACAGCGTATCCCCGCGGGCTTCCCGCCCGGCATTCCCGGTATCGGTGATGATAGGGATGGCGCGATACAGCACGCGCCGCATCCCGCCCTGCAGGTCATTCCGCCCATATGATTCCTCAAACTTTGCGCCGTTTTTTCATGACTGCACCAGCCGCCATGACGGGGCATGGGATCAATCCCGGAAACAGCCGCCCGATTATGCAACCATTTTCAGATAGGATCAGGAGAAATATTTTTTAATAAGGCCGAAACGGCCCTTTTTAATGAGCCGCATACCGGAATAGCGCATTACTTCCTGTATCCTCTCCCGGTATCCCCGGCCATAGCAATGGGTCGGGCACTTCTTGCATGAAGGTTTCGGATCATAGGGACAGAGAACGCGCTTGGACACGGCATGGAGGAGGAGTTTGCGGCATTCATCACAATATGACAAATTGACCGATGCGAGGCAGTCGCCGACCGCGCCGCCGGAAACGACCGGGGCCTTATCCATGCCGCTGTGCTTATCGGAACAATATATATTGATAAATTCCGCCAGCACTTCCGAGTCACTGATCATTTTTGCGGTTTTGTCGTTTTTTTTATCCATCTGATTTACTCTGACACCAGAGATATGAGTTAATGCCGATAACGGTAACCCATGTAAAATCAATACTTACTCTGACCCCGATTTTCAAGAAAACACCGATAACAATCGGTCTAAACCAGCTATATACTGTCTCTTTACCGATAACAATCGGTTACAATACACCCAGAGCCTTCATTATATGCGTGAACAATCCATTGCATTCAGCAAAATGCGTATCATTCGCAATATCCTTCTCGCTTTGGACAAACCTGCTCCCATCCAGCTCGTCCCGGCAGTTATCCAGGAGCGCCCTGACGCTTTTCGGGGTCGCCTCAAGGTGAAACTGCAGGGCCACGATCCGTTCATCATACACGAAGCCCTGGTTCCTGCAGGCTTCGCTTTCACCCAGGCGCACTGCGCCATTGGGTATATCAAAGGTATCGCCGTGCCAGTGAAACGCTTGGAACCGCTCCGGGAACAGGCGGTCGATACCGGTCGAAAGGGCATCGCTGCTTCTTGTTACCGGGAACCACCCGATCTCGCGGTATTCGTTCTTATGGACTGACGCGCCCATGACGTCCGCAATGAGCTGGGCTCCCAGGCAGATACCGATAACAATCTTACCGGCTTCGATCGCCTCTCCGATGGCCCTCTTTTCACCGGCAAGCCACGGATAGATCCTTTCGTCATGGACACCCATGGGGCCTCCCATGACCGCCAGCAGGTCAAAACCAGAAGGCGCCGGCAGCGCCTCACCTTCGTAGAGCCTGGTGCCGGCAATGGACGCGCCGCCTGCACGCGCTATAGTTTCAAGATATGCCGGACCCTCAAAGGGCACGTGCTGCAGGTAATGGATCCTCATGTAGTATGTCTCCCCTGATACCTAATACCGTTTCCCGGACCGGGATGCTTTTCCCGGCCTTTGCCATCGCCCGCTCGAGCACCACGTTGATGCCGCCGCAGCAGGGCACTTCCATCCGGGCCACGGTTATCGACCTGATTTCATGCATTGAAAAGATCGCCGCAACCTTGTCAATGTATTCTTCGATGTATGGGTCCAGCTTGGGGCAGAACATGATTACGATCCTGTTAAATAAGAGGTCCCGGTGGAAATTGCCATACGCAAAGGGGACACAGTCTGCCGCCAGGAGCAGGTCCGCGCCGTCGAAACAAGGAGCTGCCGGGTTCAGGAGTTTCAGCTGCACCGGCCACTGGCGGAGCTCCGACTCCACCGAAACCGGTGCGCCGCCGGCGGGTTTCCTGGCCGCGCTTTTATTCCTCATGTCCATGGCCGCCGAACCGGGGCAGCCGCAGGGTTCTCCGGCAGGCGCCGCCTCTTCATGGTGCGGCACCGGGATGCCTTTCTCCCTGAGATATTCCACCGCCTCACTGAAATATATCATCTCGCCATGCTCCTTCAAATGATGCAGGTGCGCCTTGATCACGTTGGTCCCGTGTTTCACCACGTTCTCCATGACCTTCCGCTCGCTGTAGGGCTCCGCCTCGCGATCTTCCACGGTAAGGGCCCCCTCGGGACAGGTCTTAAGACAGGCGCCGAGGCCGTCGCAGAAGAGGTCGCTCACCAGGCGCACCTTGCCGTCTATGACCTGGAGCGCTCCCTCCGGGCAGTCCGGCACGCAGAGGCCGCAGCCGTTGCACTTGTCTTCGTCTATTGTTATGATGCTCCGCTTCATAATATCCTCCATTACAACAAATCATTCACCTGTGCCCCGATAACAATCTCCATTTTAGGAGGGGGATGGGAGGGGGTTGCCCCCCTCCGCGGGGTGATGTGAGGCCCGGTATATGGGGCCCCGGTGATTCAATTGATAATGAAAATATAACACATCCCTGCGCCCGCTGCATTGACCCAGGTCAAGGAGATGCGATAAAATTATCTGCTTATGAAAACCGGCGTGAAAAAAGGAGCGACAATAAAAAATTTCTTTACTTCCTGCAGCAGTGCTATATCCTATTAAAAAACGCTTCAGGTCAGACCGGCAGAAAAGCAGACAGTTATCCTCCTGCCGCAATCATCACCATCGGGGTGGACAGATGATACAGATGACGTTGAAAAAGTACCTCATCGGCGCGGGAGCGCTGGTTCTCCTCGCCGTCATAGCCTTTGTCCCCCACGGCATCCTCGACCAGACATCGAAGCCTGCCTTCTGCAACGCCTGTCACCCCATGAACGACCAGTACGAAGCCTGGTTCCTTACCGGTGTCCACCGCGCCATCAGGTGCGTCGACTGCCACCTGCCCAACGACAACGAAATCAGCCATCTCATTTGGAAGGGGATCGACGGCGGCAAGGACGTTGTTTCATTCTTCAGCGGCGTTTATCCCGATTACATCACCGCCACCGGCCACGCGAAAAAAGTGATCAAGGCCAACTGCGTGCGGTGTCACGGAGAAATGGTCTCGCGCATCGCCACCGACGGCCAGGACTGCTGGTCCTGCCACCGCCGGATCAATCATAAACTGAACGAATTCAGCTATTCAGAGATCAGGTAGGAGAATACCATGAAACAGTACGGCATACTGATTGTCGCCTTCGGTCTTTTCATTTCTCTGCTGGCGGGATGCTCGCCCAAGCCGCAGCCCATCACGGCCGGTCTTATAAAAGACGGCGAATTTGACCCCGAGGAATGGGGAAAGGTATATCCCCTTGAATATGAATCCTGGCTCAAGACCAGGGAGCCCAAACCGACGGACAAATCCAGGTATAAGCGGGGATGGGACACCGATAAGGTCATTTACGATAAACTGAGCGAATTCCCCTTTTCCGCCCTCCTCTACAACGGCTGGGGCTTCGGCGTGGAATACAACGAGCCGCGGGGACATTACTACGCGGTCATTGACCAGATCGAAATCGATCCGTCCCGGGTAAAGCCGGGCGGCGTGTGCCTGGCGTGCAAATCTCCCTATCATAAGACCTTCACCGAAAAGCACGGCATGAAGTACCTGACCGCGAAGTTCAAGGACGCCCTTGACATGCTGCCGAAAAAAATGCGCGAAACCGGCCCCTCCTGCATCGACTGCCACAAGAACAGCGACATGGGACTTACCACCAACAAGCCCCACATAACGCGGGGCCTCGAGATGATCGGCAAAAAAGACCTTTCACGGCAGGAGGCCCGCGTCATGGCCTGCGCCCAGTGCCATATAACCTATTTCGTGCCGCGCAACCAGGAGATGAAGGTGTCCGGAGACGTCATGACGCCATGGACCGGCGGGAAATGGGGCGATATCTCCATTGAAACCATCATCAAGGACCTGCTCACCGATTATCAGCGCCTTGAATGGAAGCAGAAAGTGACCGGATTCGCCATGCCCTATATCCGGCACCCCGAGTTCGAATTCTACAGCCGGGACAGCGTCCACTGGAAGGCCGGCGTGGCCTGCGCCGACTGCCACATGCCCTACAGGCGCAGCGGCTCCTACAAGATTTCCGACCACAACGTGACGAGCCCCCTCAAGGCGGACATGCGGGCCTGCTCGCAGTGCCATACCGAGTCAGCGTCGTGGCTCAGGGACCAGGTCTTCGCGATCCAGGACCGCACGGTCTCACTGCAGAACCGCGCCGGCTTCGCGACCGCTGCGGTGGCGAAGCTCTTCGAACTGGTCCACGCGCAGCGCGACGCGGGCAGGGCCATCGACCAGGCTCTCTACCGGAAGGCTAAAAATTTCTACATGCAGGCGTTTCTGCGGCTCGTCTTCATCGGCGCGGAGAACTCCTGCGGCTTCCACAATCCACCCGAGGCCGGGCGCGTCCTGGGCGACGCCATAGCCTTTTCCTTCAAGGCGGAGGCCCTGCTGCGTCAGCTCCTGGCAAAGGCCGGCGCCGAGGCGCCGGACCCGATCAACATCCAGCTGGCAAATTATCTTAACAACCGGGGCGAAAAGAAGCTTGGCTTCAGACGCGACCAGATGTTCAGGGACCCCTTCGATATTGAAAACATTTTTACGCCTGAAGGGGCAAAGGGGTATTAAATAAATAAAAAATAAGGCGAGATTTATTTTCTCGCCTTATTTTTTATAGAGCAAATCCCGGTTCTCTGTAAAATTTTCGAACATGTGACCGTTAAACGATCCAAATAATCCATATCAAGTGTTTTTGTTCATATAAATATGTTAACTTGTTGACATACCTTTTCAGGGATAGTATCATCGTTCTTCGTTGTTTTATTTCCATCGCGTGATGGAAAAACAATATATGAATTAAACAATAACAAAAGGAGTATCAGCCATGAAAAAAGCATTGTTTGTTTTAATCGCTTTATCGGTAGTAGCCCTTGTGTCCTGCGGCGGGGAAAACATAAAGCCGACCGGCAACAAGGTCGTGGACGAACTCAACACAAAACTCTCGACTGTTACCATTACCGGATTTCCTTCAGGCAAAGAATCCTCGAACGCGACCTGGGACCTCAAGCTCACCATGGCAATCCCTGTCGTTAAAGAAGTACTTCCCCGTGTTCCCGGCGGATGGGTCCTCCAAGTGACCGGCCATTCCGATGCGGAAGGCGGAATCACATCGGCCGACAACTACAAGCTGAGCGCCGCCCGCGCGAAAATGGTGTATGACCGGCTTATACAGAAGGGAGTCAGGGACCCCAAGCTGACCCAGAAAGGCGTGGCCGGAACGATGATGAGCGGCAAATGCGGCAAAATGGGCGCGTGTCAGCGCCGCGTTTCCTTCAGGATTGTAGCGAAGTGATGCGCTGATTGTCATGTAGATATCCTGAACGTACATACCCATATGCATTGTGAGCCGGCGTGAAGAGAAATCCGAACGCCGGTTTTGTTTTCCGCACATCGCCCATTGTTACGGATTTTACTCAAAAAGTTACCGAACTGTGGACAGCAACATTCATGACGCCTCCCTGCCTGCCGTCTGTCAATCCTGAAAAAATACCTATGAATCGATGTTTTTTTTATAATCACTATTGACGATTTTCAGTTTAGTAGCTATACTGTATTCATGGCTATTGAAAAAAGAATCGTCCGTGATATGATGAATGATTTTTTGCGTCTCATGAACAAGTTTAACAAACTTGTCAAGAGGCCCATTGATTTCGGAACAGGCGATTTACTTTACCCGGGCGAAATACATACAATTGACGAGATTGGCAAAAACAATGGGAAAACGGTCACCGAGTTATGCGCCATTTTCGGAGTCACCAAGGGAGCGGTATCCCAGCTTATCGCCAGGATTGAAGAAAAAGGGTATGTCAAAAAAATAAGAAATGAAGATTTCGGCAAAGAGAAGATCATTTCCCTGACACAGAAAGGACGAAAAGCCTTCGAGGCCCATGCCAGGCTCCACAATGCTGTTGACGATGATTTTGTAAAGCATATCGGCAATGTTTCAGTCGAAGAGGTTGAGCAGTTTAAAAGGATACTGTCGAAAATCGAAGGTCATGTTGATAAATACCTGGCAATCGGAGAGAAATAATTTTTTTATATTTCAGTTTAGTAGCTAAACTATAATTATCAAAAGGAGAACCATCCATGAAACCGGAATTCAGAATCGGAACCCACTATTTCCACGAGGAGCCGAACATGAATTACACCTTCAACCGCGTTTACTCGGTAAATGGCGGCGACCTGGTTGAAATCAGGGAAGCATCAAAAAGAATTAAAACCCTGGAAGACTGGTCAAGGGAATTCATAGGCCTTGCCGAAAAGGCGCGGTCAGAGGGCCGGCTACTGAACGCTGCCGCTTATTACCGGGGCGCCAACTTCTATCTTCATCCTGACGACCCTCGAAAGACCATGACCTATGACACATACCTGTCCCTCATTCATGACATCTACAGGGAGGATTTCGAAACCGGCATGATAAAGGAGTTAAAAGTTCCTTTTGCAGGCGGATTTCTCCCCGTATGGCATGCCGGACCCGCTGCTGCAGGGGAGCGCAGAAACGTGGTGGTAATGCACCTGGGCAACGATTCCATCAAAGAGGAACTGGTTCCACTGGTGCATTTTTTCCGGGAGGCGGGACTGGAACTTTTTTTATTTGAAGGCCCCGGACAGGGCGAAGCGCTCTATCGGTACGGCATCCACATGATTCCGGAATGGGAAAAACCGGTCAAGGCGGTCCTGGATCATTTCAACCTTGACGATATCACACTCATCGGTCTTTCACTTGGCGGTTATCTTGCCCCGCGGGCAGCCGCATTCGAACCCCGGGTGTCGCGGGTCATTGCATGGGGCGTCATGTATGACTTCTTTGACGTGGTTGTTTCACGCCGCGGGAAATTTCTGGAGATGCTGCTCAAGTCTCTGCTTGCAATTAGGGCGTCTGTGCTGGTAAACGGGATTATCCGGCTCAAGATGAAGAAGGACACCTACACCAGATGGGGTCTGGAGCACGGCATGTTTCTCATGGATGCGAAAGATCCCTATGGTTATTTCAAAAAAATAATCCGATTTTCAATGAAAAAAAAATCCCATCTGGTTTCCCAGGACTTCCTGCTCATCGGAAGCACCCATGATCATTTCATCCCGGCCGGGCACTTCGGCCTACAGATATCAAAACTGGTCAACACCAGGTCCCTGACCGGAAGGATATTCACCCGGTCCGAACATGCAGAAAACCATGTCAGTTTCGGAAACACAACCCTTGTTCTCCGCTATATCATCAGCTGGATCCGGGAACATACGGCATTAATGGAAAATGATGACAAAGCGGATCCGGAATTCTTTCATCAGGCCGGATAGAGCCTGCAGGTAAACCCGCACCATGCGTGTTCGGCGAAAATACAACGTGGAGGGAAAAATGAAACAGAAAATGGATTTGCTTAATAAAAAACTGAAGGACAGGAGAAGCGGAAAAATCATTTTCCTCTCCCATTGCCTTCTGAATGAAAACGTCCGGTATATGGGAGGAGCCTTTACGGAAGGAATAGTCCCATCGATTGTGGATGATATCAAACACCAGGGATACGGCATCGTGCAGATGCCCTGTCCAGAGCAATGCGCATGGGGCGGAGTCAGCAAAAAGCTCATGTGGCTGTCCTTCGGCATCAGGGGAACCCCGCTGTATTGGCTGAGGTTCATTTTGCTTCCCCTGTTTCAGTTCTACACCAGGATGAGATACCGGAGCATTGCCCGGCACGTATCGCTGCAGATCAAGGACTATATACGATCCGGTTTTACGATCATCGGCATTGTCGGCATCGACGGCTCTCCCTCCTGCGGTGTGACCGTGCGCCTGGACATGGAAAAATGTTTCCGCCTCTTTTCCTCCCTGTCGCTGGACACGCTGGAAAGTGATGCAATGAACGAGCAGCTGTACGGCGGGTGTCTGGGCGCCGGAAGGGGCATTTTCATTTATGAAATCGCGCGGGCCCTGGGAAAAAGAAAAATCCATATTCCCTTATTCGCCCATGATCTGGTGAACGAAGCACGATTAAAAACAACGGCGCCATGACCGCATGGAAGAGAAGTCACCACGTTTCGTCGAATCTGAAATATACATAAAAATTTTCTTGATCTTTTTGTCACACTGCCATTAATGCTATCTGCGGGTTTTACAACCCGGCTGTTCACGCCAATCATGAATATTAAAGGACCTTCCCCATGCTGATGGATATGTTTCTGACAGTATACCGTCCCTTCTATCTTTTGTTTCTCGGCATCAACACGGCAATCCTCGGGATCACCGTTATCATCACCTCCATCGCGGACCCGACGGGAAACTTTGTCCACTACATCGGAAAGTTCTGGTCGAGGATGAACCTTCTTTTCGTCGGCGCAAGGGTCAGGATATCCGGGACCGGGCATATTACCAGGGGCTCATCATATATAGTAATGTCGAACCACCAGAGCCAGTTTGACGTATGGTCCCTTATAGGCTACCTCCCCCTGCAATTGAGATGGGTCATGAAGAAGGAACTGCGCAAGGTCCCAATCTTCGGCCTGGGCTGCGAGCGGATGGGCCACATTTTCATCGACCGCGGCAATCCCGAGAAGTCCCATGAAGAGCTCCAGGTTCTCAAGGACAAATTCAGCAACGGCGCTTCCGTGGTATTCTTTCCCGAGGGCACCCGGAGCCCGGACGGCAACATCCTCCCCTTCAAGAAAGGAGGGTTTGTCATGGCCATTCAGACCGGCATACCGATCCTTCCCGTCACGGTACGGGGAAGCAGGGACCTTCTCCCGAAGGACAGCACCAGGTTCCGGCCGGGCACCATCAGTATCATCATCCACGAGCCTATCACGGTTAATACATATTCGTATGAAGACAAGGAATCGCTCATGGAGAAAGTCCGGCAGGTTATAGAATCAGGACTCAGGTGACCGGAAAAGACATTGCATAATTGACAGGTATAACCCTCGGTAAACTTAAGCCGGTTAAGGAAGAGCAAGCTTCAAGAGCTTGATGGGAGGGGCGCCTGAGTCGGCATCACCCTCCACTACATAGACGCGCGAACTATTATTACCGACCGTCGATTTTTCTAATATAAGCAAGGATTTTTTCTGTCATCGGCAGTTTTGACACTTTGGACTTGACAGCTGCAGCCCTGCCCTTAGCCGGTTTTTTCGCTATTTTCTTTTTTACCGGCTTACGAGCGGCTTTTTTAACAGCTTTTTTCTTTATGGTTTTTTTAGCGGTCTTTTTAACTTTCTTTAAAGCTGCTTTGGGTTTTTTTGCGACTTTACGTTTTGGCGCTGTTTTTTTCTTCGGCTTTGCCTTCTTTACGGATTTTTTCTTTTTCATTGTGCCTCTCTCCCGTTGTATAGTATAATTATCAAGGAATCTCTTCCCCTTATGCGCTATTCCATGGGATACAAAAGGGCTGAATGTTTATGTCACGGAAACCCCGGCAAATCCGGGCCCCAAGCTATGGACGGGAGCCTTAATGCAAGCATACCGGGCTGACATCAAGAGTAACCATAAAGGTAATTCCGGCGCCCCCGTCCGCCGAATTTTAACTGAAAGAAAAAATAATTACAAGAAAAAAACATAAAAAATATAATCGAATCACCTCAATAACCAAATTCGGATAACCGAAGGATGTTCTTGATAAAAAAACCGCGGACCGTGACGGTGATTACCCCGGGCTGGGGCAAAAAAACACGGGATGGCGGCATCACCATCCCGTGACAGATAGATCCATGTGCATTGCTCCGCGTAGGACGCTGTTTCGTCCCTATCCTTTAATCATAACAAGCATCATCTTGAACCGGTCCAACGCCCTGAGGGCGTGGGGCTGCCCGGCCGGCATGACTATCATCCCGCCTTTGTTAAGAATATATGGCTTCCCCGATATTGCAACCTCAACGCTGCCCTCTAGGACCTGGACCAGGGCGTCAAAGGGGGCCGTGTGCTCCGAAAGGGTCTGGTCCTTATCAAAGGCAAAGAGCGTTATGGTCCCGGCGGGCCTGTTTATCACGGTACGGCTTACTATCGAACCGTCCTGGTAGGCCACGAGTCCGTCGAGGGAAAGGCCCTCCTGCGTGTATTCATTGATCTGTTGTTCAGTCATTATTGCCTCCGTTCGGGGGCACGGCATGCCGTGCCCGTGCTTTACTTATAGCTCAGCAGGCGCTGTTCTCCTTCGAGCTTCCTCTTGTCCGTCAGGTCCTGGGACACCTCCATGGTGCCCAGATATGTCCCCTGACCGTCGCGCATGGCGAAATATTCTATAAGGACAAAGCGCCCCTTGTGGTTTATCCAGAAGGAGGCGCGGTCCCGCCTGGCGGCGCGGAAATCGTCGATAATCTTCTGCACCGTGGCGACGCTCGCGGGCGGATGGCACTGCTGGACCTTGCGTCCGATGATGGCCTTGCTCCTCGTGAAGATGCGGTCCTTTCCCTGGGAAAAATAACGCACCGTGTCTTCGGCGTCGACGAAGGTGATGTCCACCGGCACCGAGTCCAGGAGCGAAACCAGCTCCTTCACCGACAGGCTGCCGGTCGGGAGTATGATTCTTCCCTGCACGGCATCATCTACAGCAGCGCCTGTTTCATTTTCCGCGATTCCGGCCGGTCTCCACTCTTCAGTCGGGTTGTACAGGCAATAGCCGATCTCGGGGCCCTGTCGGTACACATCGTACCATTCCGCCTCGGTGAGAGAATCAAGGCACATGGGGAACAGGATATTGTCCTCCTTGCCGATCATGTCGATGATGGCGCGCGTGGCCGCCTGGAGCTCCGGGACGAGCCAGCGGAGCTCGGTCCTGTTCTCGAGCCCGGCATGGAGGATCTGGAGCGCCTTCTTCATCAGGCCCCGCGTCTCGTCATGCTTGGCCCACATGACCGCCGGAGGGCCGGTGATGCCATGTTTCTCGAGAAAGGGAAACACCAGGTTTTCCTTCCGCTTGTAATGCTTGTCCACGTCCATGAGCCTGTTGAAGTGCTGCATAATGGCGTAATACTGGTCTGCCGCCGGCACAGCCCCCGCTTCTCCGGCCGGGCCGTGGTACAGCTTTTCCAGGTCCGCGATCTCACGCTCCAGGGCCCGGTTCTCCTCCTTGAAGGTGTGGACCGGGTGCCCCGGCGTCACCGTCTTTGCGCCGGTCTGGTCAATGCTCCCGTCAAGCACCGCCGTGTGGACATCGCAGAGCTTCACCACCTCCTCCTGGGGCAGGCCTTCGGCAATGAGCTCCTGTTCCACGCGCACCACGTCATCGTAGGGAATTTTCCCCAGCGCCTGGCGGAGCTCCGCCTTGACCTGTTCCGGGTTCTCCCCCGTATGCAGCTTGAGGATGAGCTCTTTCAGGGCCTTGCGCTTCTGCTCTGAATTATTGATAAATTCGCTCATAGTTCCCTCCGGTTATTGCGCCATGTATAGTATAGAGTATGTCAGGTGCCGGGGTCCTGTCATTGACGCAAGTCAAGAAGCGGCCCCCCGCAAACATTCACTTGACATATTAGCGCCGTTCTTTCAACACTATTATTCATGGCGGAGAAAATTTACGTCCTTCACGCGATTGACGGCCAGGCCGGGACGATCCTGTCGGCCGTGTTCCCCGACGGAATATTCCCGTTGACCCTCCCCGCTGATACACGGAAAAAATCGGAGGCTGAATAGATCATGACGCCCATTGAAAAACTCCTCAAGGAATCAGAGCTCTTCAGCGGCCTGAGCGACGCTTCCGCGAAAAAGATAGCGTCCATGGGCAAGATCACGAAGGTGCCCCAGAACACGATGATTTTCCTGGAAGGCGAAAAGGGCTCGTCCTTTTTCATCATGGTCGAGGGGAGCGTGCGGCTGTTTAAAAGCGCCCCGGACGGCAGGGAAGTCACGGTCAAGCTCGCGTCGCCCGGGGAGATCTTCGCCGAGGTCGTGCTCTTCGAAAAAGACCGCTATCCCGTGAGCGCAACGGCCCTTGCCGACTCGGTGCTCTTCTCAATGAGCAGGCCCGTCTTTGAAACGCTCCTCGATAACGCCGAGTTCCGCGACGATTTCATATCGGTCCTCATGAAAAAGCAGCGGTACCTCGCCGGCAGGATACTCTACCTGGCGGCCTATGACGTGGAAGAGCGCTTCTTCCGCTTCCTGGCTGACCATTACGGAAAACTGCAGTCCTACGAAATCACCCTGTCGAAAAAGGACTTCGCCTCGGCCATCGGCACCATACCGGAGACCTTCTCGCGGCTCCTGCAACGCCTCACGAGCCGGCGCATTATACAGTGGGAGGGAAACAGGCTCACGCTCCCGGACGATTTCTGGGACAGGCAGTATGACGACTAGGACCGGAATCCCGGGAGGATCATTTTTTCCTGCCCTGCAATAACTTCACCGCTTTAATAACGCTTTGCTCGTCAACGAGCCTCTCGTTGAGGTATTTATGGAGTATGCTGGCAATCAGCGTCTGGTATGGTATTCCCTCCTTCGACGAGCGCACACGAAGGCTATGCAGGTCCTGCTCGCTGATGCGGATATTGATATTCCTGGTTTTTCTTTCATTCCTGGATTTTTCGATCAGGGCCTCAATCCTCTTCCGTTCTTCTTTAGAAACGGGGACCGATTTATCCGCGTGTTTTTCAATTTCTCTTTCGTATCTGTCGAGTTTCACTTTCATGAGTTCAGCCCATACATTTTATGATATTTTCTGCTCGGGTATGTTGTCTTTAGAATAATTCCATCCCGCTGATCAGTTTCATAAGGCACTGCGGAAGTATAGTCATTGAATTTGACGATAAAGATTTTCTGTCCGTTATACGCGGGATTTATGACGATATCCAGCGCATTACCGGACTCAATAACATCTGCGACATCTTCAAAGGATATATTCCTCGTTCTCCGTAGCCGCCGGTTCTTGCCTTCATTCCAATTCCATGCAATCATAATATATCACATATAGTATACATTGTCAATATTTTTTCACCACACCCAGCTCCCGGCCGAAACGGCTCGGCTCGCCCTCGTCGTTGACATGCACGATAACATGGAGCTCGTCGCGGGCCCTGGTGCAGGCCACAAAGAGGAGGCGCCGTTCCTCCTCGATATCATTGTCCCCGTCGGGAAGAATCGAATCGCACACCCCGGCAATGACCACACGATCGAACTCGAGTCCCTTGGACGCGTGCATGGTCATGAACGTGACGCCGGGAATCTCTTCCCCGCCCAGACGCTCCTTCAGGTACCGGCCCTGCCAGTTATTGCGGAAGAGCACCGCCAGGCACCGGTCCGGGTCATGGCCCGCAATCACGGCCCTTATAATATCAGCCTCCTCTTCAAGGGAGCCGACCGTGTATGAGCGGACGATGCCACCCTTCCCGCGGCTCGCCCGGAGGGATTTCCGGGTGCGGTGCCGGTTGTTCCGGATGAATCCGCACGCCAGGGCCACGATCTCCTTCCGGGAGCGGTAATTCACGGTGAGACGATGGACCACCGTTTCAGGGAAATGGCGTTTCATCTTTATGATATGCTCCACGGAAGCCCCCCTGAAGCCGTAAATGGACTGCCAGTCGTCGCCCACGGCAAAAAGGTTGCGGTCCCTCTCCGGCAGCAGGAGCTTCAGCAGCCTCATGTTGTCGTCGGAAACGTCCTGGAACTCGTCCACGAAAACATACCGGCAGCGGTCGAGGACCTCCGCCCGCACCGCGCCGTCCGTCTCGAGCAGCCGGATGGCGCACCCCATCATATCGTCATAATCAATGACATTCCGCTTCTGTTTGACCAGCCGGTACTCTGTGGAGAGCAGCGTCAGTTCCGCTCCCAGCCCGGAGTCATCGAGCTTTTTCCTCTTCCATTTCTCAAGGCTGCCATGTCCCGTCACGAGATCATAGACCACTCCGGCGGGCATGCCGAGGAAGCGGCCCAGGTCCCGCCGGATCAATTCCCCGATCATGGCCTTTTTCCCTTCATCATCAACCACGGCGGGGAACCGGGAAAAGCCGGCGGCCGCCGTGAAGGCCGACGCATGACGCCTCAGCAGGTCAAAGCAGAAGGAATGGAACGTGCCGGCATGGATCCCGCGGCCGCCGCCGCACCCCGAGCCGATCCTGTCCCGCAGTTCTTCCGCCGCTCTCCGGCTGAAGGTAAGCACCAGGATGTGATCCGGGCCCATCCCGGGACAGTCCATGACGTTGCGCACCTTCTCTACCAGGGTCTTTGTCTTGCCGGTTCCGGCGCCGGCCAGGACCAGGCTCACGCCGTTATCGGCACGGGAGGCCCGGTACTGCTCTTTGTTTAATTCGTCCATCACGGAGGGAACGAACGGGAGGGATCGTTGTTAAATTTTTTTCAATCCGAAAAGAATCTATTACAGAATATTATAAACCAACGGCGCATCTCATGCAAACAGAAAGCCCCCTGTCTGTTCCGGGCCAATCACAAACAGGGGTCACGATCGCACAATAAAACCGGCTTCCGCCGAACAGCTTACCTGGTATACGGGTTCTTTTTCCTCGTGTTATTCATGTTTTCCATGGCTGCGCCGAAATCCTTATCTCCCTTGTACTTCATGATAACTTCATTGAGTACCGGAAAAAACTTGTTGTTGCTCGCCTTGAAATCCTCCATGACCTTTTCCAGTTCCTTCGGCTTCGAGGTCCTGAGCTCGGGATACTTGTTGAAGTATTCATTCATTTTGGGCCTCAGGACGGACATTTTAGCAGTGTAGGCATCCAGGGCGACAGCCGCCTCTTTCCCGCTATTCGCTTTCTGCATGTCCGCGGTGCAGGCATCGGTCGCCTTGATTATATCCTTTATTACTGATTTGACATCGCCGTATTTGCCGCATCCGCACACGCAGAGAACAGCGATAATGGAAAGGGGTACAAGTTTTTTGATCATACATGCCTCCGGGGTATTTTATTGGATTCTGATGTTACAGGACTCCTGCCAACGACGGTGTTATCGTGCCTTACCGTCAACTCCGCCCCGCGGATTACAATATCGCGCGGCCAGAGCCTGACCTGCGACCGTTTATCCTGAACCCTGATGACACACCGGGCACGAAGAATTGTCAAACCGATTTGCGGGATTGGGCAAAAAAAACATGGCAATCCGGCACTATCGTGGTTTTCTCTCAATTCATGTCAAAAAATATCCCAGGGTGTGAAACAATACTTGAAAAAAATGTCCCCGTAATACTAGTATCGCTCAAAATCCGATCAATTGCAGATAAAGGTCAACCAATGAAAACATACATCGCATCGATATTCCTGTTCGTCGCATGCCTGTCCGGTCACGCATTTGCCGACTGCGTCTCGGGGGATTGCGTCAACGGGCAGGGGTCATATACCTATCCCAACGGCGACAAGTATACCGGCCAGTTCAAAAAGGGCAACAGGCACGGCCAGGGAACCCTGACCTTCGCGGCCGGGCACAAGTATATCGGCGAATTCAAAGGCGATATCATGCACGGCCAGGGGACCATAATCTATTCCGACGGCGGCAAATATGAAGGCCAGTGGAAAGAAGGCAAACTGCACGGGAAAGGAACGTATACCTGGCCCAATGGCGACAGGTATGTCGGCCAGTTCAGGGACGGCAGAAGGAACGGAAAGGGCACCATGACCTTTTCCGGCGGGGCCAAATATATCGGGCAATGGGAAGACGGAAAGATGCACGGTGTCGGGACCATGTATAATCCGGACGGTTCAATAGCGAACAAGGGCTACTTCAAGTACGATCAGTACGTCGGATCATACCTCGAATATATCAAGGACCGCCTGTCGAAATATTCCGGAATAAGCGGGTCCGGAGGATCAATGTCTGGCGGTTCCAAATAAGAGGGCACAACATGCCATCACGGTAAAACCTTCCTACTTCTGCCTGCGGCGAAAATTTTTTCCCTGCCCGTATCGGGAACAAACCCGCCTGGCATGTTCTAATATTTAAAAAAAGCCATCTTGCGGCTGAGGGACCCGACCATAGCACCAAGATCGCGCGATTTCAACTCAAGGGCGCGCGAAGCCTCGGCATTGTTCTGGTTCAATTCGCTTATGTTCGAAATGGCCCGGACGCTTTCCATGAATGCGATCTTCTGTTCTTCCGTTGCCGACATGGTTTGATCCGAGAGGTCCTTTACCGTCAGGGCCACCCTTTCCAGATTCCTGTCTATCTCAATCTGCCTGCTGGTGTGCGTGAACACCGCGCTCATTTTTCCGCTTATGGAGCTGACACCCTCGGTTATTTTTTTAATCATGTCGATTGAAGCCGATATGGTGGATAAGCCGGCGGAGATTTCCCTGTTGTTTATGTCGATGTAGGAGCTTATCTCCTTCACGCTCGACGCGGTTTGATCGGCAAGTTTCGATATCTCGTCCGCCACGATGGCGAAGCCGCGGCCGTAATCCCCGGCCCGGGCGGCCTCGATCGCCGCGTTCAGGGAAAGCAGGTTTATTTTTTCGGAGATATCATTTATTATTTCTATTATGCCCGTTACTTCCCGGGAGCTTTCTATTATTTTCCTCAGGGTGTCGGTCATCCCTTCCATGGACGTGTTGCCCGCCATGGCTTCACCCGTGAGCCGTTCCGAGAGTCCGCGGGTCTCCGTCACCATCACGTCAACTTCCCTGATGATCCCCCCCATGTTTTTCATCTGCTCCACGAGGTCCGCGATGCTCTCGTTCTGCCTCTTTGAATTTCCGACGACATTATCGACACCGGCGGAGATTTCCTCGATGGACGCCGTGATCTCTTCCGAAGACGCCGCCAGACCCTGCATGTTTTCATTCAGCGACGTCGTGGCCTGGGTCATGTTAGAAAGAAAACCGGCCACCTCCCCGATGAGTCCCATGACGTCCTGGATAACGGCCCTTATTCTTTCGATAAAGCTGTTGAAGCTTTCCGTCAGAGTGCCCAGCTCATCCTCTGATGCGCACTCAACTCTGGCAGTCAGGTCGCCTTTCCCTTCCGCGATCTTGCCGAATTGAACGGCAAGATCCCTTATTATATTGAGGATCGTCACCTTGAAGATGATATAGCTCACCATACCCACCAGTATGCCGGCAACGACGCAGCCGGCGCAGAAAAATACCAGCATCAGGGAGCTTTCCCAGCTCTTGACAAAGATAGTGGCGTAAAACGGGAATACTATCCCCATGAAGACGCCAAAAAGCACCGACAGATACAGGAATCTCTTAATTCTGCTGCCATGTTTAATTAACCGCATACCGCCACACCTCGTCATGCCGCGATGGACCGGCGTACATTTCGATGAGCATCATACGCAATAATTTTTTGATTTATTTATTATACCACAACGCCGCCGGCTTTTGCAATTAAAATTTTTACAGCATTAAATTCCTCCGTCATAACCTGCGTTACGTCCGGCAAACAGAAGCACGGCGGTCCCGGACCCCGGGGCCATCCAGACATCCGGAAAATACTTGCACAATATCCGATGGGCAGATATAATCATCCCCGTTTCGGTTTAGCGCGCCTCACGTCGACAGAGGGGAGAGAGGTCATGGCAAACCAGAATGAGATCAATGAATTGCGCGCCCGGGTCAATGCCCTCCAGCAGGAGCTTGATTCCATAAAGAAAAAGCTCGATGCGACCGGCGCCCCGGCGCTTCCGCCGGCGGAAGCGCCGCAGCCCGCGCAGAAGCCCAGGAAAGAATCCCGTATAGGGATCTACATCAAGACAAGAATCGTGCCGGAATTCGAGCCTCTCATCGGGGGGAACATCATCGGCAAACTGGGGCTCCTCACCCTGGTCCTGGCAACGGCATGGTTCATAAAGTACGCCTTTGACCGGCAGTGGATAAACGAGTCGGGAAGGATCTACACGGGCCTTGTCGCCGGCTTCGGCGTGACCTCGTTCGGACTGCGCCTGGCCCGGGGCAGACTCCGGGTCATCTCGCATTCGATCATCGGGACCGGCTGCGCGATCCTTTACGTGGCCGTGTTCGGCGCGTACTTTTTTTACAACCTCCTCGGCCGGGAGGAGACCTTCATCGCGCTGTTCATCCTGAGCGCGTGCATCGCCCTGGTCGCGGCCCGTGCCGACAGCCAGATCCTCTACCTGTTCAGTCTCGCCGGCGCGTTCCTGGCGCCGGTCCTCATGTCGCGGGGAGAGAATTCGTACCGATTCCTCTTCGGCTATATCGCCATAATCAACGCGGGGTTCCTGGTCATCAGCTTCAGGCGGTACTGGCGCGTCGCCCCCTTCGTCCTCCTGGGCGCCGATGTCCTGGTCTATGCCATATGGGCGGCGGAGAACCTTTCCCGGAGCAGCTTCACGGTGCCCTTCGTCTTCATCCTGTACGTTTTTCTGCTTTTCATGGCAATCGAGATAGCGGTCAATCCGCGTGTCTGGCGCTCGGTCAGCAGGGCGGCACTCGTCCTCCTGCCGGCCAACATCGCCCTGTTCCTGTGGCTGGGGATATGGACCGTCAACGAGTTTCACCGGAACCTCAGGCCGCATTTTATCCTTTTCGCCGCGGGGATGCTCGCGCTGTCTTACTATATCTTCAATCACCATTCAAAGGGAGTCGGCAATGAAAAACCGTCTGGCAGTCATTAGGTCGATGCTGGTGCTTATCTTTATCGTCGCGATCTTCGCGGCGGTCACCGATTTCGCCGAGGGGAGATATATCACCGTTTCATGGATCGTCTTCGCCGGGGTGCTGTCAGCCATGGGAGCCTTCTGGCGCTCACGGGAATGCCTCTTCGCGTCGCTCCCCTTCTGGACGGCCGCCCTGGCGAGACTCTATTTCATCGAGCAGACCCCCGTGGGGTTCACCGTCATCGTCAACGCGCGCTTTGTCATGTTCATCCTGGCCGCCTGTTTCCTCGCGGCCGCCTATATCATACAGATGAAGGAGCCCCTGGGCCGCCCCATGATCGGCTTTGCCGTTGCCGCCATGGCCACGATCATCATCGGGAGCCTCAAGGAAAACTACAACTTCGCGGATGATCCGCACTACCGCAACCTGGGATATTCATACGTGCTTTCGCTGTACGCCGCGCTCTTTTTCATCCTCGGCCTCGCCAGAAAGCAGAAGATGATGCGGATCAGCGGCATCGTCCTGGCCGCCCTGGTGGTGCTCAAGTTCTACCTCCACGACATCTGGGCCATGAGCAAACCCGTCAAGATAATCGCCGGCTTCACCCTCGGCATCGCCATGGTGGCCCTGAGCATCATCTATCAGAAATTCCACGACCGCATATTCCCGAAGAAGGGATCGGCCGCCCTCGCGGTCCTCGCGGGCCTGGGACTGCTCGCCTACGCCTTCGGTCCGGGGTCCCCTTCCGCCGCGGCGGAAACCTTCCGCGCCTCCAGCTGGCATTACTACAAGGATATCGCCGCGTCGGAGCCCGCGCAGGAGGACCGGGCGCCCCTTCCGGTTTACGGCAGGCTGTTTCTCGACGACGACATGATCCGCTACGGCAGCGGGACCGATTACCGCGTCGTGTGGAACGGCCGCGCCCTCCCCCACCTGGCCCGGATGGCCGTTGACGATCCGAAGCTTTCCGGCACCACGATGCCGGAGGTCATCTACCGCCAGGCGGACAACCGGAGCGTCACCTGCGTGCTGAAACTCCCGGAGCCGCCGGCAGGGACTGAGTACAACGGCATTGAAATAACCGCCGATACCCCGTTTGAGGCATCGGCCCTGGTGGAAACCGGCAGGAAGGCGGGAGAGTGGGAATCAGCCGGGAACTACGCCGTCTTCAGCTACCAGGGCAGCCGGGGGAACGTCATCAGGTTCGCCATGGGCGACCGCCGCTTCGTCCGGATCCGCATCAACGCGCGGCAGAACTTCAATTTCCCGAAGGCCTATTATTCGGCGGTCCGGAAGCAGTCCTATTACGTCATCACCGTGCCGGTGAAGTCGATCGTAAAGGACCGGGACAGCGACCTGCGGGGAAGCGTGTATTATTACGACAACAGCGGCCGCCGGAAGATCAGCCGCCTGGTCATGTCCTTCGATGACGCGCGGTATAACCGCCTCATGGAGATACACGCCATCGGCGCCGGAGAGAAGTCCTACTACCGCGTCATGACGGCCCGCCTCTCGAGGAACAGCGGTGACCCGAAAACCCAGGTCATCGACCTGACCGCGCCCGTCACGGGTTCCCTCAAGCTCATCATCATCGACGGCGACGACAGGCCCCTCACCCTCTCTTCCTTCACGGTGTTCGTCCCCCGGGAGGAACTGGTGTTCGAGCTGCCGCCGCGGGAGGAATGGAAGAAGGGTGAGGCCGGCGCGATCCGGCTCTATTACGGGAACCGGTACAGCCTTCCCCCGGCATACGACATCCGGAACGCCTTCGACCAGTCGGCGGGGACGATCCCCTTCAAGGCGGGCCCGCATACAAAAAACGAGGCCTTTGCCTACTCGGCCCTGGAGCCGCCGGTGTCTACATGGATCATACGGACCGTCTTTCTCCTCGGCCTCGCGGGGCTGGCCTACCCGGCATGGAGGATCCTTAAGCATTATACGGCTGAAGGGATGAAGGCGTGAGGATAATTCGGAGCATGATAGAAAAGTAAAAGTCCCACTAGCCCCCTAGATCCGCGTTCTCAGGATGAGGTTGATGCCAACGCAGGCACAGGATGTGCCGAATGCGTTGGCCCCGGAGGGGGACTTTAATAACATAACCAGATTAAACAAGCCCCCCAGCGGGGGGTTTGGGGGGGCTTATCCGGCGAATCAGGCCTGGATGGCCTTCCGCTTTTTCTGCCTGTAATCCCGTATGCGGCAACCCACCACCATGTTCAGGTACAGCTTGATCAGCGACCGGTCCTTGGACATCCACCTCGCGAGCATCCGCAGTATGTTGGGAAGATTGGAAAAGGCGTCTATTATCTCCTTCTTTGCCGCTATCGCCTCTTCCCCGGTGAAATGCTTCGACTGCATCGACGGCACGTCATTCCGCACCTCGTCCCAGGTATGGCTCGTCCCTCCCTCTTTTTCCATCCCCTCGAAAAAGGGCGTCCCCGGCCAGGCCGTTGAAAGGAAAACCCGCGGGAAATCGGCCTTGGATTTTTCCAGGGCCGCGATGAGCTTTTTCTGATACGCTTTGTCATGGGAGTCGAGGCCGACATTGTGGTTCTTGCGCACCAACTTCAGGCTTTTATCGAAGACGGCCTCGAAGCCGACGGAGACGGCGCGGCACTCCGGTTCAAACGCGACGGGTCCCCATAATTGTGTTTGACTTTTATCCGAGATAGTCAACCATACACCCATTGGCCATGGCGGCGCGCGGCCATGGCGCACTATTCCACGCACGGAGCGGACCGATGAACAAGGTTGTGGTTTCATGCATGATAGCGTCAGTCGCCTTCATGTCCTGCTCGAAAAAAGCTGAGATGAACCGGCAGCTGATCGGCGCCGTGATCAAGGGAGACGCCGCGGCAATGAACGAGCTTATCGCGAAAGGCGCCGACGTCAACGCCCGCGAGGAACACAACCCGGGCCGGACCGCCCTGATCATAGCATCGGAGGAGGACTACCGCGACATCGCCGGCGTCCTGGTCACGGGCGGCGCGGATGTCAACGCCAAAAGCACCGACGGCTCCACGGCGCTCATGAACGCCTCCGCCGAAGGAAACGCTGAGATCGTGAAGCTCCTCCTGTCAAGAGGGGCCGACGTCAACGCGTCCGACAATTCGGGCCAGACGGCCCTCATCAAGGCGTCCGCCGACGGCCAGAAGGAAACCGTCGTGATCCTCATCGGGGCCGGCGCTGACCTGGATATGGCCGACAAGAGCGGCCTTACCGCGGTCATGAAGGCCACGATGAACGGCCATGGCGAGATCGCTGACCTGCTGTCAAGCAAAGGCGCGCGCATGACGGATCAGGATAAAGCGAAGATTCAGGAAGCGGCGCGCATGAACAGCCAGGGCGAGGAAGTCGTCGACACGGAAAACAAGTAGGTCTGACGGGAAACGGGGTCAAACGGCCCGGCCGGCGGAAAGGCACCGCGCGATAAAATAAATTACAGAGACAGGATTATGGCACAGAGAATCATTACGGCGACACTGCTGACAGCTGCGGCCGGCTGGGTCATGGGCTGCATGCTCATGCTCGGCCAGAGCAAAAGCGATTACAACTACGTGATGCGCGGGGAAACCGAGCTCAGCAACGCGCGGCTGCGCGGCGCCGACCTCGTCAACGCCAGCCTCGAGGAGGCGAACCTGAGCAACGCCGACCTGTCCGGGGCCAACCTCCAGGGGGCCAACCTGATAGGGGCCAATCTCCGGGGCGCCATACTGGAAGGCGCCAACCTCACCGGCGCCCAGCTTAACGGCGCCAATCTCACCTGGGCGGACCTCCGGAAAGCCAACCTGAAAAACGCGAACCTGAGCAAGGCCCGCCTCGTCCGGGTCAACCTGGCCCGGTGCGACCTGCAGAACATCCGCCTCAAGGGGGCGGTCCTCTCCCGGTCGAACCTTGCCGGCGCAGACCTCGCGGGCATAAACCTTAACGGCGCCGACCTCATGGGTGCGAACCTGGCCGGTACAAACCTGGAGGGCGCGGACCTGGGAAGCGCCGTCCTTTCATGGTCCAGTTTAAGGAACGCCAATCTCCAGAAGGCCAACCTTGCCGGGGCCCAGCTCGACAACGGCGACCTGAACGGCGCAACCATGGTATGGACCAACCTTGAAGGCGCCAACATGAAGGACTCCTCTCTCCGGAACGCGAAGCTGGAAGGCTCCCGGCTCAAGGGCGCCGACCTTTCCGGCGCCGACTTGATGGGAACGGTGCTCAACCAGACAAACCTGTCCGATGCCCGGCTGCAGCACGCGAACCTGATCGGCGCAACCATGCGCGACGCCAACTGCCACAAGGCCAACCTCCAGGGCGCCAACCTCAACAGCGCAGACCTTTCCAAGGCAAACCTCGACGATGCCGTCATCGAAAACGCGGAATTCACCAACGCCGACCTCGATCACGCGCGGATCAACCTGAAATGGAAAAAGTATTTTGAGCGGCTCAGGGTGAGAAACTACGAAACCATCCGGTGGGTCAACTGACCTGCTCCGGCTTCTTCTTTTTTGAACGGGCCTCGCTTTCGCGCATGGAGTAGACGCACCCGCAATAGTCCTGGCGGTAGAACCCGTATTCGCGCGACAGCTCCACGCTGCGGCGGAACCCGTCGTTCTTCTTGAAGTCACCCTCGATGAACGCGACCCCAAAGGAGCCTTCAAGCTCCTTCCCGATGTTATTAATCATGACGGCGTCCTTGTGGGGGCTGATGGAAAGCGAAGTCGTCACGGCGGCGATCCCCAGCTCCTTCGCCTTCCTGAAGCTTTCCTCCAGCCTGAAGCGGTAGCATTCCCAGCAGCGCTGCGACCGCTCGCCGAGATCGGCGAATCTCCCGACGCGGAGCGTCCACTCTTTCACGTCGTAACCGCCTACGACAAGGGGGAACCCCTTGATGCGGCCGAACCGCTCCAGCTCCGACAGTCGCCGCCCGTATTCCTCCTGCGGCGCGATGTTGGGGTTGTAATAAAAGACGGTCACGTCATGACTGCCGGCAAAAAGCCCGTACACGTGGCTCACGCAGGGGGCGCAGCAGGTATGGAGGAGGAGGGACCGGTTGTTCACGGCATTGTCCATAATCGCTGATAGGTTTCGGCGCCGGCAATGAAAATGCCCCCGCGGCGGGGGGCATGTCCTCCTGCACCGATGCGCATTTCCTTTTACCTGAGATACTTGTCCATGAAAGACGAAAGCTTGCGGGCATTATCCGGATTGATCTTTCCGTCAAGCCACAGCAGCAGCTGAGAGCGCACGCTGTTGTTGTTGCATTTGCAGTACTCATGATGAATGACAAAGCGAGCGATTTCAAATTTCACCTGGTCCAGTATCTCCTCTGCAAGTTGCAGGTTGGACGGATTCGGCCCCAGGATTTCGCATATTTTAACTATGATTTCATGCTTATCGATCTCCTTGAGCTCTTGACTGCAATCCTCGCCGAAAATCGAATTGGCCAGAAAGACATCGTCTTGATCTCCGACATACGCACGATTGATCTGGGTTCCCTTGTTGCTCATGGCAGCCTCCCGCACAACAACTCTCTCTATTTTATTATTAGCGTCCAATCAGACTGTTTCCCGTCGTCCAGGCACGCAAAGACGGCCATTGAAACGATAACTGAAATTAAATTTGTAATTATTGCATATCTCGAACAGGCTGTTAGGTTAACTAATAATATTATCTATATTTTATACAAATTAAAGGAAAACGTCAATATCGTTCTGGAAATTTTTAGCTATTTATGCATAAAAATTTATAAATTTGCGGATAAAAATGCAGCATTATCAGCCACCAACACCTGCGGGGGCTTGCGGACATCGGCAACCGGCACCCTTCGGCAATTATCGTCAATACCCGGAGAAACAGACGTGGACATCGGGAGCCACCGGGAGAAATCACACGATCTTGAACACGATGACCACCACGTCCGACGTGGGGGAGAGCAGGCCCATGAAGGACACGAAGGAATTCTTGATCTGGGCCGCGATGTCAGCGGCGCCGCGGGTCCTGAGCTCCATCACGGTGTTGCGGAGCTTGAGGAGGCCGTACTCCTCGCCCTTCTGGTTCTTCGACGTTGTCAGGGTCTTGGAATAGAGGATGCCGATGTCGCCCCGCACCAGGTTGGTCCTCCCGATGCCGTAGGTCGCGGACGGGTCATAGCCCAGGGGGATCCCCTCGGTGTCAAAGCTGTCGAAATTGTTCTTTTCGATCCTGAAGATCTCCAGGGCCGGATAGCCCGCGTTGGTGTACATGAGGCGCATCGATTTGATGTCATAGTAGAGGTAATAGGCCGTGACCAGCTCGCCCTTGCCCTTGCCGTAATCGCACAGGACCCTGTTCATGTTGCCGATGACGGTCGACGTGGACGGCGCGTCGAGGACGCTGGACTGGAAGGCGGAGCGGAGCAGAACGGAATAGAGGGCGCTGTTGACCCCCACGCCCGATATGTCCGTGGCGATGACCCCGACGCCCTGGTCGCCGGGCCGGATGAAATCGAAATAGTCCCCGCCCTGGGCGTACTTCGGAATGATGAAGGCGCCGAACTTGATATTGCCGATGTTGGGCAGCGACACGGGCACCGCGCTGTGGATGATCCGCGATGAGATGTCGATGGTCCTGGTCACCATCTGCTCCTGCATGGCCTTCTGGTAGGTGAGCGCCATTGAGATGAAGTCGCTGCTCTTCACGTAAAACTGCCTGAGCTTTTCGATCTCGTCGGTGTGGTAGCCGGCCAGGGTCTCCTTCATGCCCAGGCAGAGGAGCCCCACGACCCGGCGCTCGTGGTACACCGGGAGGATGACCTGGATGCCGTTGTCGTTGAAGAACGACGATATCTCCTCGCGGACATCGCCGAAGGACTTGTCGTCCGTGTAGACCCGGGAGAGCTGCAGGATGTCCTGGTTGCGGACGAACCAGCGGATGATGGAGGCGTTCCGCTCGATGGGCGGAAGCTGGGGCGTTTCACGCCCCCCCCGGTAGTAAGAGAGCTCGTACTTCCGCGTCTGGTCGTTGAGCAGGATGAAAAACGCGTGGGTGAGGGACAGGCCCTCCCGCAGGGTGTCGACGGTCCGCCGGACAATGTCCGGAAGGTTTCTCTCGTCTGCGATGTCGCGGACGAAATTATCGATGACGGTGCCGAAGGCGTACTGCTTCCGCTTGAAGACCCGGTCAACGATGGGCTGGATGTACACGGAGAACAGGATGAACACGGCGATAATGCCGCCGGCGACCAGGTAATAGGGGACTTCCCCCAGCAGCCAGAGCTTCCGGTAGTAGGCCCAGAGGATCCCGAATATCGGGAGGGAGATGACCATGGAGATGACGGTGTACACGAAGGTCTTATGGACGACCGTCCGTATATCCAACATGTTGTAGGCGATGATGGAATAAAACAGAGAGATAATGGTGAAGAACGACGCCATCGACGGGCCGATGACATAGAGCTGGGTGTAGCCGAAAAAGGCCGGCATGATGATGGAAAAGACCGACGCCAGCGTGATGGACACCGTTGATCCGACGAAAAGGTAGCGCATCTGGAGCCGGTAGATATACTCCTTCGTGATGATGTATTTCCTCACGTACCCGCCCAGGGCGGAAAGAACGTAGATGAAGGCCAGTGCCGCGTATATCGTATACCCGGGAATGTCCTTGTTGAAATCCCGGATGAATTTGCCGTCCTTGAAGTAGGCCTTCGTGATGGTGAAATCGGTCAGGACCACCGTTGTCCCCACGGCAATGGCGGGAACGAGTATGAGGAAGCTTTTCCAGAAAGGGAATCTCTGGGCCGTCTTCGGGAAGACGAAGGACATGCAGAAAAGGCTGGAGAATGTCATCAGCGTTGAAAGCTGGGTTATCTTGTTCATGAGGGTCAGGTCGAAATTCTCGGGGAACGAATAGGTAAGGAACATGGTGAAAAGGATGCCCAGGGCGGAGGTGGCGAAGAAGGCAAAATACCGCATGACCTGGTCCTGCCAGTCTTTGACGAGAACAAAGATGACGGTGAAGATGATCATCGCGGACGCGGCCAATGAAACGAAAATGCTTATGGTATTCATGGTGCCCTGGCTTCCTGGTTTTAATGTCGCCTTTTGCCGGCCCCTTGTAACGTGGAAAGCCGCGCCGGCGCGGGCGGCGCAAGGCATGCGCGGCAAATATACAAAAAAACAACGCCCGTCCTGCAATCAGCCGCAAAAATCATTGACTAATATGGCTGCGTGGCCCTATATATAGGCTCCGGGGAAAATAATCGGGAAACCCCGCAACCATCATATCCATAAACATTGAGGTTAATCATGGCTTTGACAAGAAAAAAATACGTTCTTGATAAAAAATTTCAATTGAGGATATCGATTCGGGCCATCATCCTTCCCCTTATCACCACCCTGGCCATATGCGGCCTGCTGCTCTATTTCGCGAACAACTCGAACGAGCTCATCAACGAAAACAACAAGAACATAACCGCCATCATCGACACCCAGGACAGCATGTTCGACATGTTCATGGCCATCCCGGCCCTGCAGGACCCGGACAACCCCGTCGTACGCAAATGCGACACCGCCTTCAAGGAGAACCTGAAGATCACCAACAGGATCAACGATAACCATGAAAAGATAAAGAAAAACAGCCTCATCGTCCTCTACATCCTGATCGTCATGACGGTCGTCCAGACGGCCATCATTTTTTTCCAGTTCATCTTTTTCTCCCACAAGATTTCCGGCCCCATCCACGTCATGACCAACTACCTGAAGGATATCAAGGGCGGCACAAAGCCGAAATTCAGGCCGCTGCGCAAGAACGACGAGCTGAAGGACTTCTATGAAGAGTTCCGCTCGGCCATCGAGCACCTTCATACGAAATAACTGACGCCGGGGACCGCAGCAGTGAACAATGCCTCGACAGCATTGATCGTCGTCGACATGCAGAACTATTACCTCAGGCGGGAATCATCCTACTACCGGTATTTCAACACCCTGCAGCCGGGGTGCCTCGACTACATCTTCCGGCGCTGCGAGACCGTGGTCATCCCCAACATCCGGCGACTGGCTGAAACATTCAGGGAAGCCTCAATGCCCGTCGTGTACCTGCGCCTCTGCGGCACCGACCCCGACCGGAAGGACCTTCACCATTTCTTCAGGGAGACCTACATCAAGGGCAAACGCGCCGGGTTCGACAACGTGTATCCGCTGGGAAGCGACCCTTTCGCCGATGTCATCGACGAACTGCGGCCCCTCCCCGCGGACATCGTCATCGACAAGACCACCTTCAGCCCCTTCACCGGCACCCGCATCGACGCGATGCTCCGGGAGAAAGGCATCACGACCCTCGCCTTCGCCGGCCTTTCAACAAGCCAGTGCGTCGAGACCACGGCCCGGGACGCCTCTGACCGCGATTACCGCATCATCCACATTGAAGACGCCCAGGCCGACTACGACGAGATGAGCCACACCTCGTCCCTCTACAGCTCCCAGGGGGTCTGCGGCGGCTACATCACGAACACGGGAGATTACATCGAAGCGGGAATGCCCTCCCTGCGGGGGGAAGGGGCCTGATACTACCGGAACACGCGGAACCTTACATACCTCTTGCCGGGGCCGGCGATGCTCCCCTGCGGATTCACGTTGGATATGACCGGCCCCTCGTCGAGACCGACTTTCTCGATCGGATTGCTCCAGGAGGCGCCGGCGCTTTCGCTGGCGTCGTCCACCAGCAGGTAGGCGACCTTCCTCGGGCCCAGCTGTTTTCTCAGGTCATTAAAAGAGGCAACCGGCACGATTCCTTCCACGTATTCATCAGTGACCTGGGCAATGCCGGCCTTGTGGCTGCGGATGATCTCGATGACCTGCTCGGATTCGCTGTAGGAGCGCCGGGACCTGTCGGCGGCCATATCGCCGCGGTCATGAACGCCGATGATGCCTGCGTTGAACAGGCCTATGCCCGCTATGACCAGTACCGAAGCGGCCATGGCCGGCAGCGATCTCAGGTACAGCCTTCTTTTCCTGGATGTTTTTATCCTGCCCAGCGTCTGCGGCGAAAGGTTCTCCAGGGGATGGGGCATGCCGGCGACATCGCGGCAGAGGCGCAGGGTGTTCCCGAGCAGACGGTATTCAAGGCCGCAGGCCCTGCACGACTCGATATGGCGCATCAGCTCCGCCCGTTCTTCCTTCGAGGCGATCTCGTCATCATACAGGTCTGACAGCTTGTCAAATGGAATGTGATTGCCGCTCATATCAATCCCCTCGTCAGTAATCTGTTCTTCAAGAATTCCCTTCCCCGGTGGATCCGGACCTTCACATTGGACAGCGATATGCCGAGTATTTCAGATATTTCGTTATATGACATTCCCTCGATATCGCGGAGGACCAGTATCTCGCGATAGTCGTCGGGGAGCAGGCCGATTTCCTCCCGGACTATCCGGAGGGAATCATTCAGGATCACTTCCTTTTCAGGGTTCTCACGATCATCGGGGATCTGCAGGTCGTATTCCTCATCGCCCCGGGAGCTGTTAATGGAGACCACGTTGTACCGGCTGTTCTTTTTCCGGTAATTCTTGCAGTAGTTGACCATGATGCTGTAAAACCAGGTCGAAAACTTCGACTCCCTTCTGAAAGAACGCAACGCTTCGATAGTCATGATAAATATCTCCTGGGTGATGTCCAGGGCCTCGTCATAGTCTTTTACCTGGGAATAGACATAGTTAAAGGTCTTGTCCTTGTACTTCTCTATGATTCCGGAAAAGGCGTCAACGTCGCCGGACAGGACCCTGTCTATTATCTGGATATCTTCACTATCTGAATGTGACATGCATTACCCGCAGGGGTTACGAATTAATAAATTTTTTTAAAAAATTAGCAAGTAAACAATAATATCCCCGATGTCCATACAACGCAAGCGGGAATCCTGCCCGCGATAAAAAAAGGCGGGGCCCGACGGGCGCTCAAACAACAGGGCGGCTCTGGAGAAGCCCCCTCCGGGGGGCGGGGGTTGTTGCGAGACGGCCCTGTTGGGGATTATCCGATTATCCTTACGAATTTACGCTTGCCCACCTTGAGGATCCCGTCGGCCGGAAGCGGCAGCTCGTAATCCTCGGCGGTGACCTTTTCACCGCCGAAGGTCACCCCGCCCCCCTTGATAAGGCGGCGCGCCTCGCCGTTCGACGCCGCGGTGCCGGCAAGGACCATGAGCTTGACAATCCATATCCTGCCGCCGGATTTTTCGCCGTCGGGTACCCGGTACTCGGGGACCTCGTCGGGGAGCTCCTTGTTGGCAAAGACGCGGTCGAATTCAGCGGCTGCGTGTTCCGCCGTTTCAGCGTCGTAGAACTGGGCGCAGATGTTCTTCGCCAGGTTCACCTTCACGTCCCGGGGATGGAGCGTGCCGTTTTTGATGCCTTCGCGGTATTTCTCGATCTCGTCCCGGGGAACGTCGGTCACGAGCTCGTAATAGAGGAACATGAGGTCGTCGGATATCGACATGACCTTGCCGAAGATGTCCTTCGGCGGTTCGTTGATGCCGATGTAGTTATGCAGGGACTTGCTCATCTTCTGGACGCCGTCGGTGCCGACCATCAGGGGCACGGTCATGATGACCTGCGGCTCCTGGCCGTACTCACGCTGGAGGTCGCGCCCCACCAGGAGGTTGAACTTCTGGTCGGAGCCGCCCAGCTCGATGTCCGCCTTGAGGACCACGGAATCGTAGCCCTGGACCAGGGGGTACATGAACTCCAGGATGGTGATGGGCACCCCGCCCTTGTAACGCTTGTCGAAATCGTCGCGCTCGAGCATCCGCGCCACGTTGTACTTGGCGGTGAGCTCCAGCACGTCGCTGAAGGTCATGGAGGCGCACCACTCGGAGTTGAACACGACCTTCGTTTTCTCCCTGTCCAGTATCTTGAAGACCTGGCGCTTGTAGGTCTCGGCGTTCTCCAGGACCTGCTCCCGGGTGAGGGGCTTCCGCGTAACGGAACGCCCGGAGGGGTCGCCGATCATGCCGGTGAAGTCCCCGATGAGGAAGACCACGGTGTGGCCCATGTCCTGGAAGTGCTTCATTTTCCTTAAAAGCACCGCGTGCCCCAGGTGTATGTCCGGGGCCGTGGGGTCGAAACCGGCCTTGATTATCAGCGGCCTGTTCTCGCGCTCGGATCGCTCCAGCTTTTTCTCGAATTCATCGAGGGGCAGGACCTCTTCGGTGCCGCGCATCAACAGTTCTTTGTCATTCCGTATCATCGGTCTCTTCCATCAAAAAAAATTGATATGTCGTTAAAAACGCCGGGGGGACATCAATGTTTTTCAGTCTCCTCGGAGTCGTCCAATTCCTGCAGGTCATCTTCCGCCATATCATCGATTTCGTAATCCGGGCCCAGTTCGCGCGCATAATGGAACCGCGCGATGATGGCGATCAGCTCGCTCCTGGACTCCGAGGCCTCCTTTGACGTTTCAAATCCTATTATGAGGGGTTCATTCATCCCGGAGAGATACACCTCGAAGCCGAACTTGCCGCTGTCTTCAATGACATTACCCACCGCGGCCACGTTCGGTATTACGATGGCGATCCCGCCGTAATCTACAATCGGCAACATTCTTTTCTCCATGGACTGGTATGTCATGTCAGGGTGATAGGAACCCCCCGGTACGTCAAGATTAATAAATGGATTGCCATGAAACGCCATTAAACCGCTGGATTGTTTATAAACCATGAATGTTTGCATAACTGGTGGGATCAGCGGCCATATCGGCGGTACGACAAACGTATCCGCGGCCATCATCAAGCCGCTCCACGTTAAGGGCGGAACCAGTACGTCATACCCGCCCCGCGAATGGGCTTGTACGGTAAGGCGTCAGTGCGCATATTTTGCCAGGATGTCCCTGGTCAGCTTTACCGACATTTTTTTCCATAATGCGATAGATGCATCATTGATGGACATGTTCCAGTAGCCATAGAAGTCGTTGTAGATCTCGTAGGCAGTGTCATAGAAGAATAGGGCGCCATTTTTATCATACATGGCGAAACTTATATACGCAAGGGGATACTGCGCCGAAGCGAACATCCCCTGTGTCTGGACTTCCCACGACGATACAGTCAATACCACGGCATCCGCACCGGTGAGGGCGCACAACCGCTTCGTCGTGTCCCGGGACAGGGATCCGACTTTCCAGTCTGACAATGCCGGCATCTGCTTGCCGTTGATTACCGGTGACATGATGTCCTCGCTATTCACATAGCGGGACATTTTCTGCACCTCGGGCTTCGCTACGAACAGTCCGGCAGGAATCACGGTCCAGTACTGCCGCAGCGCCGATTCGGTTTCCTGGAGAAGAAACGGGAGCTGCTTCAGGATTACAGGGCTTACATCATTCCTTCCCATCATACTCAAAACACGCATGGGCTGTATGACGGAACACTGAACAAGGGCAACTTTCTTGACGGCAGGAGACACCTTGATATTGTGAGAGCAAGCAGTTAAAATGGATATAATCGTTATTATAAAAACGGCTTTGAGTTTCATTCCGGGTTACCCCACCTCTTGTTTTTTATTCTTTCAATAAACACCCACCATGGTGCATGTCAAGATAAAAAAACAGGCGGTTATCATCAAAGTGGTTCCAACATGCATTGAGGGATGTGGAAATTAAGACCGATACCATTCCACGGCACTATACGGCGACTGCCTCGAAGTTCATCTCGCCAGGGGCGGATCGGTTTTAACGAACCACGGCAGGGCGCCGATGGCGATCGCGTTCTCCGGCATGCCCGGATCGTACACAATTTTGACCTCGTCCCCCTTTTTCAGCAGGCCCTCGGGCATGCCTACCTTGACGTGGCAATTCTTACCGGAAGCGTCCGTGAAGCTGCAGGTGGCGATCCATTTGATGGCGGTGCGCCACACCCCGACACGCCCCGTCATATGCGTTTCGGTTTTGCGGGTGATGCTTCCGACCGAGGCCCCGGCGACGGACCCGTGTTCGATGACCCACAGGGCGCGCATGATCCTGCGGGCTCCGCTCACGACAAGCAGTATGGCGATAACGACGAGGGGAAGGCCGAACAGGACCGTAAACATCGCGTTGTCAGCCGCGCACCGGATGTCCCTGATGCAGGAGCAGGACGGGTCCTTCACCGAGTAGTCGACGGTGACCGGGCTCTTTTCCAGGACAATGTACCCCGTCTGGAATCCGACGCCGGTGTAGGTCCTGCCGTTCACCGTGTACGCGTATTCCACCCGGTATTCATTGGTGCGGGCCTTCGCGCCGTAGGAGACGCATTCGGTCTTCGTCACCACGCCCTTGGCCTCGGCCTGCTCGCCGGCGGAGCAGAACCAGCACTTCGGCTCAACGTCGCGGGTTGCGAGGTTCTTGTTCACGAACCAGGCGGCGACACAGAGGAGGATGACGCCGCCCACGAGCCTCCGCGACCGGTACGCGAGGGCGACCTTCCGGTGCACCCCCAGGCTCCTTGCCTTTTTCGCGGCCCCGCCGGATACCTTCTTCATCCGGTCCAGCTTCATGTACACGTGTCCCTCTTTGGCTTTTTTCATGTTCAGTATCCCCCCTGGTAATTTCCGGCTCGCATGGACGCAGCAAGGGCCACGGTATCGTGGCCCCTTTTATATATCAATAAAACTCCTTACCGCCGTGGCCGACCTCTTCGCCGTCCAGGGTGGAGAACTCCTTCAATAGCTCCTTCTGGCGCGGCGACAACTTCTTGGGGACCCTGATGTTGATCTTCACCAGCTGGTCGCCCCGGCCGTAGGACCCGAGGTAGGGGATGCCGTTTCCCTTGAGCCTGAAGATCTGGCCGTTCTCCGTGCCCGGGGGTATCTTCATCTTGGCCACGCTGCCGCTTATGGTGGGCACCTCGATCTCGCCGCCCAGGCACATCATCGGGAAGGACACGTCAACGACAGAGATAATATCGTTGCCGTGGCGTTCGAAGAGCGGGTGGTTCTGCACATGGATGACGACGTAGAGGTCGCCCCTGGTGCCGCCGTTGGGCCCCTGCTCTCCCTCGCCGGTTATTTTCAGCCGTGACCCCGATTCCACGCCGGCGGGGATCTTCACGGTTATGGTCCTCTTGTGGAGCTTGAGGCCGGTGCCGCCGCAGGTGCCGCAGGGCGAAGATATGATCTTGCCCTCCCCCTTGCACTTATAGCAGGCCTGGGTTATGGAGAAGAACCCCTGGGTCTGCCGGATCTGCCCCGAGCCGTTGCAGACGGGGCACACGGTAGGCTTGGTGCCCGCCTTGGACCCGGTGCCCTGGCAGGTTTCGCACGTCTCGTTACGCGGGATCTTAATCTGTATCTCCTTGCCGGTGGCCGCTTCCTCGAGGGAAATCGAAAGATCATACTGGATATCGGACCCGCGGCGGCCCCGCTTGCCCCTTCCCCTGGTTCCGAAGGCCGATCCGAAGAACCCCTCGAATATATCGCCAAAATCAAAATCGCCGAATATGTCCGAGAAATCGGAATAGGCCCCGCGGCCGAACCCCTCGAAGCCGGAAACGCCTTCATGGCCGAACTTGTCGTAGGAGGCGCGCTTCTTCGGGTCGCGCAGCACTTCATAGGCTTCCGTCGCTTCCTTGAATTTTTCTTCCGACTCCTTGTCCCCCTTGTTCCGGTCAGGATGGTACTTGAGGGCAAGCTTGCGGTATGCCTGCTTTATCTCCTGCTCTGAAGCCGTCTTGGAGACGCCGAGGATTTCATAATAATCTCGCTTGGCCACGTGAGGTTTCCCTTCGAATTTATTTTACAATTTTTCCGCCATGGACCATAAAAACGGCGATACATCCCTGTATCGCACCGGTCCGGATCATCGTTATGCTGTTTTTTATCAGCGTGCTAATTAACTTAATATACACAATATTCAACCTGTTGTCAATAAGGAAGCGCGCCTGCCGCGCGCGCCCGTTATTTCTTGTCATCGTCAACGACTTCATAGTCGGCGTCATATACCTTTTCCCCGCCGGGCCCTCCCTTGGGGCCCTCCTCGGCACCCCGATCGGCCCCCGGCTGCTGCTGGCCGGCATGCTGCTGGGCGTGCTGCTGGTACATCCTCTCCGCGAACTTGTGGGACGCCTGTTCCAGCCGTCCCTTGGCCTCCTTGATGGCGCTCACGCTGTCCGATTCCATGGCGGACCGCAGGGCCGCGATCTCGGTTTCGATCGCCTGCTTCTCGGCCGGCTCCACCTTGTCGGCATTTTCCTTGAGCATCTTCTCCAGGGAGTAGATGAAGGAGTCGGCTTCGTTTCGCGCCTCGATGAGCTCGCGGGTCTTCTTGTCCTCCGCGGAATGTTCTTCCGCGTCCCGGACCATCTTCTTGATCTCCTCTTCGTTGAGGCCGCTGGAGGACTCGATCCTGATCTTCTGTTCCTTGCCGGTTCCCAGGTCCTTCGCCGACACATGCACGATGCCGTTGGCGTCGATGTCGAAGGTCACCTCGATCTGCGGGACCCCCCGCGGCGCCGGAGGTATCCCCACCAGGTCAAACCTGCCCAGGGTGCGGTTCTGGGCCGCCAGCTCGCGCTCGCCCTGGAGCACGTGGATGGAAACGGCCGGCTGGTTGTCGGACGCCGTTGAAAAGATCTGGCTCTTCTTCGTGGGTATGGTGGTGTTCCGCTCGATGAGCTTGGTCATCACGCCGCCCAGGGTCTCAATCCCGAGGGAAAGCGGTGTGACGTCGAGGAGGAGCACGTCATGGACGTCGCCGGTGAGGACGCCGCCCTGGATCGCGGCCCCCACTGCCACGACCTCGTCCGGGTTCACGCCCTTGTGGGGCTCCTTGGCAAAAATCCGCTTCACCAGGTCCTGCACCGCCGGAATCCGGGTGGAGCCGCCCACCAGGATGACCTCGTCGATGTCGCCGGCGGTCATGCCCGCGTCCTCGAGGGCGTTCATGCAGGGGGTCCGGGTCGAATTGATGAGGTCCTCGATGAGCTGTTCGAGTTTGGCCCTGGTCAGGGTCATGACCAGGTGCTTGGCGCCCGACTGGTCAGCGGTGAGGAAGGGGATATTGATCTCGGTCTGGGACTTGCTCGAAAGCTCAATTTTCGCCTTTTCAGCCGCTTCCTTCAGCCGCTGCAGGGCCATTTTATCGCCGGAAACGTCGATGCCGGTCTGTTTCTTGAATTCCTGCATCAGCCATTCCATGATCCGCTGGTCGAAATCGTCGCCGCCCAGGTGGGTATTGCCGTTGGTCGACTTGACCTCGAACACGCCGTCGCCCAGTTCAAGTATCGATATGTCGAAGGTGCCGCCGCCCAGGTCGTAGACCGCTATCTTCTCATTGCGCTTCCCTTTGTCAAGGCCGTAGGCCAGGGCGGCCGCCGTGGGCTCATTGATGATCCGCTCGACCTCGAGGCCGGCGATCCTGCCGGCGTCCTTGGTCGCCTGGCGCTGTGCGTCGTTGAAATAGGCCGGTACCGTTATGACGGCGCGGGTCACCTTCTCGCCGAGGTAGTCCTCGGCGGTCTGCTTCATCTTCTGCAGAATGCGCGCGGAGATCTCCTGGGGGGAAAACTCGCCGGCTATGGTCTTCACGCGGACGCCTTCGCGCCCGTCGTCGACCACCTTGTAGGAGACCATTTTCATCTCGTTCGCCACCTCGCCGAAACGGCGCCCCATGAAGCGCTTTATCGACCTGACGGTGTTCTCGGGGTTGGTGATGATCTGGTTTTTGGCCACCTGCCCCACGAGCCGCTCGCCCTTGTCGGTGAAAGCGACGATGGACGGCGTGGTCCGCTGCCCTTCTGAGTTCTGTATGACCACCGGTTCGCCGCCTATCATCACGGACACGCACGAGTTGGTCGTTCCCAGGTCTATGCCTATAATTTTACTCATAATAATTCTCCTTCCAGTAATTTATTTATATGTAGAATCATTTCATGATCTCAATGCCGCATACCGGCCGATCAGTGGACCGTGTCGTCGCCGTCGTCGCCGTCGTTGCCGTCGTCGCCGTCGCCGCCGTCTTCCGAGCCCGCAGGGGGCGCCTGCTTCTGCGGTTTCGACACCTTCACCTTCGCGCTCCGGACCACCAGGTCGTCGATCCGGAAACCCTTCTGGTACACCTTGGTGACGGTGTCCCTGCTGACGTCGCCGCTCATTTCGATCTCGACCGCCTCGTGATAATTCGGGTCGAATTCCCGGTCGAGCGCCTCAATCTCGACCACGCCGTACTTCTTCATGGTTTCCTCGATGCGGCGGGAGATCATCGACACCCCCTCCACAAAGGAGCGGTGCGATTCCTCCGACGAGCAGGTGGCGGCCATGTTCTGCGACGCATCGATTGCCCTGAGCAGATCGTCGTTTATCTCCATAATATCCTGTGAAAAATCCTTGATGGCCATTTTCCGCGCCTCGCCCTGCTGTTTTGCCATCCTCTTCTTGTAATTCTCGAAGTCCGCCTGGCGCCGCAGCATGACGTCCTTGAGGTTTTCCATCTCGCTCACGAGCTTCTGGTTTTCCTTTATGGCATTGCTGCGCTCCTCGTCGGCGACGCGGTCCGCGTCCCTGCGGAAGGCCTTTCTCCGCTCCTCGGCGGCCTTTTCATCCTGCATTTTCTTTTCGAGGTCCTCGTCGGTCGAATCGTATTCCTTTTTAACCTCGTGGACCTCTTTTTCCTTTGACTTGTGATGTTCCTTGTGTTTATCCATCATCTACCCCGATACTGTATAGATACGCGAGACGGGAACGGGCGCCGTTTCCGGTGCACGTTCCGGTCGCGCGTAGCATGTTTTTTTCAAATAACTATCCATAACCGCGATACCAGGCCCGGCAAGGCTGCCTGCCGCGGGACGTATCACTTTGACATCTTGGTCAGCAGTTCCGTCACGATCCTGCCGGTATAATCCACCAGCGGCACCACCTTCTCGTAATCCATCCTCGTGGGGCCCAGCACGCCGATGGCCCCCACCAGCTTGTTGCCTATTTTATACGGGGTGGATACCATGCTGCAGCCCTTGACCTGCTCCTCTTGTATCTCCTCCCCGATGAGGGTGCTTATGCCCTCGTTTTCCATGGTGCGGGCGAGGATCCTCCTGAGTATGTTGTTCTCCTCTATGATGCTGAGCAGGCTGTGGAGGCGGTCCTCTTCCACCATCTCCGGTATCTTCAACAAGTTTTCAATGCCGTCGATATGGAGTCGCGGCTCCTCGCTCTCGGACACCGCCAGTTGCGCGATGTCCAGGGCCATGTCCTTGTTGACGCCCGCCTCTTTTTCCTTCCGCAAGCGCTCGAAAATGGTGTCCCGTATCTCGTAGATGGCGTAGCCGCACAGCTCGCCGGTCAGGTACTTGGAAAAAGTGTGCAGGTCGTCCTGCGTCACGTTGGACGAAACCATTACCTTCTTGGTGAGCACCACGCCGGTCCTGGTGATGAGTATGAAAAGAATTTCATTGTTATCCATGGGGACCAGGACCACGCGCTTCACCACCGTGAAATCAAAGCGGGGGGTCAGCATGACCGCGGCGTAGCGCGACTCGGTCGAGAGCATTTTTGTTATGACCGAGAAAATCTTGTCCAGCTGCACTTCCCTTTTTATCGCTTCTTCCTTGACGGAAATCTCGCGGTCCTTCATGGAAAACTCATAGCTGTCGAGAAGTGAATCGACATAAAACCGGTATCCCTTGTCGGTGGGGATCCTCCCTGCCGACGTGTGGGGCTGTTTGAGATACTCCAGGCTCTCCAGGTCGTACATGATGTTCCGCATGGTTGCCGGTGAAACGGCCAGGGAATACTTATGCACGAAGGAACGGGAGCCAACGGGCTTCCCCTTGGTTATATACTCATACACAATAGCCTGTAATATGGAAGATTCCCTTTCTTCCAGGGCCCTTTCTTTTATGATTTCACGGGACATAGAAACAACCAATCTATTAGCACTCTATGCTGTCGAGTGCTAATAGCAAATTAATAAAAAAAATAAAGATAGTCAAGTGAAAAAGTCACATTTTTACTTTTTAGATTCTTTTTCTTTCTTATCTTTATCTTTTGCTTTATCGTCCGCCTCGAGGGCCATCTTGGCGGCATCGATTATGTTTTTCAGCTTGGTAGCCTCGGTGTCCTCGCCGAAAAGGACATGGATCTTCCGAAGAGCCGCCAGGTAGGATATGGAGCTTTTCAGGTCGTCCCTGGCCTTGCCGGCCATCTCGTACTTTGTGCGGAACTGCCTGGCGGCCTCAGTGAGGCTGTCCTTGCACAATTGCATGAGTTCCCGGCGCTCGTAGAAGAATTCCGTGCGGGGGTCCCGGAACTTTGCCACCTCGGAAAAACTGGTGATGTTCTTGGTGATGATGGCGGCGCGGGCCTGCCATTCCACGAAGGACCACTTCCACTTGGTGTCCTGGCCGAAATTCTTGATCAGGTCGCCCAGGATCCTGTGCATGCGCTGGACAAACGTGAGTATCTGCCGCGGATTGACCTGCCTGATGGTGGCCAGGTATTCATCGTTTTCCTTCAGGGAGCGGTCTACCTGGTTCCCCACGATCTCCTCCAGGTACTGGAGCACCTTGTAGAATTCCTTGCGGGCATTTTCCAGGAAGGTGCTGTTTCTGAGGTTCAGCATCTCCATGGAGAGGTCGTTCATCTTGATGAAATTTTCAATGGCGTCCATTTCGCGGGACGCCAGTTCCAGGTTGTAATAATTGGCTATGGCAGGGTGCTTCTTTTTTTTACTGATGGCCTCATTGATCGCCTTCTTGATCGTCTCGACCTCGCGCTTGATGTCCTTGATCTCGTCGTTGTATGCCGCCTTTTCGGCCTTGCTCACCGTTGCCATAGCACCTTCCTACGCGTATGTATCGATCGTGGCTCCCTTATTATTTTCGGCCGGTTCAGGGCTTCTATTAACGGGCGCCGGCTCATTTCTTTCCGGCTCGGCCTGTCGGGGCGGTTCCGTTGAAAAACCGCGGGGAACCACATCAGGGCCGCTGATGTTGGATATTTCCATTCTTCCCTCCTTTTCAGACCGGGATAGGATTACCCTAACCGCTGAGCCATTGCTCAATCAGAATATAATTGTCACCGGGGATTAATTCAAGTAAAAAATAGATCGCGAATTTCCGGAAGCAGACAGGCTACTTGAAGGATGCCACTGCCTCATCGACCGTTTGAAAGAGCTCGATGATGGAAGTCACCTTTGTCAGTTCCAAAACTTTTTTCACATCCGTATTGGCGGCGGCAAAACGGAGCTGCGACTCCAGGATATGGCTGATGTTGAAAAAAATGCCTATGCCCGAACTTGTTATCATGTAGACGCCGCTCAGGTCGACGACCAGCTTCTTTATTCCTCTCTCGGCTATTGCATCCAGGAGCTTATCTTTCAGATTGGGGATATCCATGGAGTGCACTTCTCTCATTGCGATTTTGATAACAAACAGGTTATCGCCTTTATCGATGATCTCAATCATGGTTCACTCCCGCAATAATTCCTTGTCATATACAAGTTTATTATTATCGGACTTTAATTGTCCTGTCCAGCCCTTTTTGTGTTGAAATAATCCCTTCGATGTCTTATACTGGCCCGGACAAGAACCATTCAGCCTCTTTGACCCATTGAAAAAAGAGCGCTTTTTATCAAACAATAAAAGGTCGGCAGCCATGGAAGTAAATTATCGGGATCTGGGAGATCATAAAATCATAAGCCTTAAAGGAGAGATGGATTACTTTTCCAGCAAGGATATACGGGACGAAATATTCAAATACATACATACCAAAACAAAAAGCATAATTCTGGATCTCAAGGATGTGTCTTTTATTGATTCAGCGGGAATGGGTCTGCTGATCAACCTCAACAGGGAAATGAGCAACAACAACGGCACATTGGGCTTGCTGAATCTTTCGGAAGATGTTTTCAGCCTCATAAAACTGGCGACGCTGGACACCATTATTCCGATTTACACCAGTGAAGAAGACATAGATTGATACTTGCCGCCCCCGTGCCGTGCGGGGAAACACAGGGCGTAATGCCTGTTGTCCGCGCCGGTTCACCCCGATATAAAGCCGCCCCGGCATAACAGGCGATAGATGCGGAGAGCTATTCTATCTTTGCCAGCTTTCCGTCAACAACCCGGTACTGGTTCGTCTTGACCATCCGCATGCCCTGCAGGGCATTGTCACCCCCCCCGAGAAGCGTTTTCACCGCGTCGTCGATCCGGATGGAATCCTCCGATCCCGCGAACAGGCACAGGATGACCGTTTGGCCATCTTCTTTCGCGTATGAATGAACAACCGCATCAAAGGGAACGGCGCGGTCGGATTTTTTCCCGTGCTTGCGGAATTCCGGCCCGGCGTCAAGTCCCTTGATCAGGGCCGCGGACCCGGCCGCGGCCGTCACCCGGTACTCGATGACCCCGGTCATGGCCATGAGGGAGGTCTTATCCTCTATGGGACGGAACCCGGCCGCGGTTATGCCCTCCGGCAGGGAGGCGTTGAGGCGCGCCATGAAACCGTCCCCGACGCCGCCGCAGAGTTCGACGTCCACCAGCTCCGCCTCGCTTTCGATTCCCACGGGTGTGGGAAAGCCCGCCGACACGCGCTCCCTCTTGTTGAAGCCCTGGGACATGGCCACCGGCGCCCCGGCCATGCGCAGGGCGCGCTTCACGATCTCCATGAAATCGATGTGGGGGATGAAGCGCATCATCCCGGTCCGGGTAAAGCGCACCCTGATCTTTCCCGTGACCGCGTAACGGCCCTCGAAACTGCGCCGCGCCGCTTCCAAGCGGCCCGCGTCAATGGCCTCGCGCCGGCGCGGCGCCCGGTCCCGCAAGGGGACGCATGCGGCGCTCGCCTCCGCCCGCTTTTCCACCAGCTTCTCAAAGCCGGTCTCTACGAAGCGCCAGGGGAGCGGCCCTTCAAGGCGCCCCCCGAGACGCTCCTCCCAGCCGGGGAGCATGCCGTCAAGGTTTCGTCTCCAGATATCATACCTGAAATATTCGTCCCATGAATCGAAGCGGCAGCCGTCGCGGTACGACTTCTCGATTACCGCCCCCAGCCGCGAATCGCCCCGCGCCAGGACCCCTTCGATGATGGACGCCTCCACGTCATGGTTCTTTATCGAGATGGACCGCGGGAGGGCGCGTTTGATCCGGCGCACGGTGTCCTCGAAGTAGTCCCTCCCCCGCTGCCGCTCGCGCTGGAAGGGCGTATGCGGCTTCGGCACGAAGGGGGACACGGTCACGTTGATGTCAAGCCTGCGGCCGCCGACGCGGTGTATATTTTTCAGAAGACTGATGATGTCCCCGGCCTCGTCATACTCCTCGCACCCCGGCAGGCCTATCATGAAGTAGAGCTTGATGACCTTCCATCCCCGATCGTATACGTGGCGCACGATCTCCACGAGGTCATCGATGAATATCCGCTTGTTCGCCCGGGCCCTCACCTGCTCCGATGCCGACTCCACCGCGAAGGTGAGGGAGGCGCGCCGGAGTTCCGAGACCTGCTCGATCAGCGGAAGGGTCGCCGTGTCGACCCGCAGGGACGGGAAAGACACCGATATCCCCATGGCGGTAAGGTCGGGGAGGACGCGGTTGATTAGCGCCGCCAGGTAAGGATAATCGCTGATGGACAGGGACGACAGGGTGACCTCGTTGTACCCGGTGTTCCGGGCTATTTCCAGGATACGGTCCGCCACGGCGCCATGGTCATGGCACCGGTAGGGGAGATCGTAAAAGCCGGCATGGCAGAAATTGCAGAAGTTGGCGCATCCCCGGGTCGCCTCGACGACGATGCGCTCCTGGGCGATGCGGATGCCGGGCACCAGGGGCTTCACCGGGTCCAGGAGGGCAGCGCCGCGGTACACCCGCTTTTTCACCGTCGGGCCCGGGACGCCGCCGTCGTACCATGACGGGAGCAGCACTCCCGGAATTTCGCCGATACGATCAATGGATTCGCCCCTGTTCAGGCCGGCCGTCTTCGCGCCGGCAAGGACGGTCACGATGTCCCGGATACCCTCTTCGCCGTCGCCGATGAAAAAGGCGTCGATGAAGTCCCCCATCGGGAAGGGGTTGGACGCCGCCTCGCCGCCGGCGATGATAATCGGCATGCCTTCGCCGCGCTCGATGCGCCGCAGGGGAATGCCGCCCAGGTCAAGAATCTGCAGCACGTTGGTGCACAGCAGTTCATGGGAGAGGTTAAAGCCGAGGGCGTCAAGCCCGCCGAGGGGCGTGTAGGTCTCGAGGGTGTAGAGGGGAACGCCGTCCTCCCGAAGGGCCCGGGCAAAATCGTCCGACACGGCGAAGACCCGTTCGCACGCGGCGTCCGGCATTGCGTTCACGACGTCATAGAGGATACGCAGGCCGTTATTGGACATGCCCACCTCGTAGAGGTCCGGATACGAGAGGGCCATGCGGAAGCGCGCGTCATTCTTAACGATGACATTCAGCTCCCGCCCCATGTAGCGCGCGGGCTTCTGCACGCGGACGAGGAGTTTTTCAATTGTGTCAGGGTCGATTCGCTTCATTTCCTTCACGGCACCATTCATTCGATTGCCTTACCAGTCTTCAATACTTTTTTCCCGCAGGAGGCGCCGGGAAAAAATAAATCGTCATACCCCGTTAAAATCTTTTCACCAATTACCATGGTTTCGGGGTGTCCCGAATGAAGCATTTAAAAACTCTGCGTCTCCGCGCCTCCGCGGGATATATTCTCCCCTCTCATGGCACGGGCTAACGCAATGTATTCTTCCAGGCCCAGTTCCTCGCCGCGGCGGCCCCGGTCGATGCCGACTTCAGCGAGGATTCGGGCGGCCCCCTCGCGGCCGATGTCCATGTGGGGCGATCCCGACAGCGCCGCCAGGATCGTTTTTCTCCTGCCCCAGAAGGCTGACTTCACCAGGAGGTGGAACAGCCCGATTTCGCCGCCGGCCAGGGGGAGCGCCGCCCGCCGTGACAGCTTCAGGAAGGCGGACATCACGTCGGGCCTGGGGTAAAAGGACTCCCGCGGCACCGTGAAGACCCGCCGGGTCTCGTAATAAAAGCCGAGGGTCACCGTAAGTGCGCCGTAGCTTTTGCCGCCGGGGGACGCGGTCACGCGGTCCGCCAGTTCCTTCTGGAGCATCACGTACACTCGCGGCGCGGTATAACGGGTGAACTGGAACAGCATTTCCGAAGAGCAGTAATAGGGAAGGTTTGATGCGATCTTTGTAAAGCCGTCAGGGGGCGGATCCTTCAGGAAATCGCCATGGATCAGCGTGAAGTTCCTCCGGGCGCCGAACCGTTCTGACAGGTAGCGGCAGAATCCCGCGTCAATCTCGACCGCGGTGACATGGCCTGCCCGTTCAAGGAGCAGTTCGGTGAGGGAACCCAGGCCCGGCCCGATTTCAAGGACCCGGTCCGCGGGGCAGCACTCCATGGCGCCGACGATCCTCTCCCTGGCCTCAGGGGAAACCAGGAAATTCTGCCCCAGGCGCTTGTTGGGATGGAGTCCGAGATTCCCGATTATTTCCTTGATATCATGCACCTTCATCGTTGCCGCCGCCGCGCCGACCGTCAATTACGCCCGTTGAAGACAGATACGGGGCGGGACGGCCGTATGTCATTAAGTAAAAACTACCGGCCTGTTATTTTCAATCATTTTACCGATCGGCGCCAGCGAGATAATTTATTGTTGCTATATTTCACTGATTCCCTTATAAAAGAAACAACGGGGGAACCATGGGGAAAATCCTTATACTAATCGGCACAATCCTGGTCCTGGCGGGGATACTGGTGCTATTCAGGGACTCCCTTCCCTTTCTCAGGCATATCGGCAGGCTGCCCGGCGACATCACTATCGAACGGGAAAACTTCAGTTTCCACTTCCCCATTGTCACCGGCATAATCATCAGCATAGTGGTGAGCCTGGTCCTGTATGTAATAAATAAATTCAGATGAGTCCGGCGGGAAATGGGCACCAACCACTCCGGGAATACCATTCGTAAAAACATCTTCCTCACCGGGGCCCCGTCCGCGGGTAAAACCACGGTGATAAAAAAACTGCTGCGGCTCCTTGACCGGCCGGCCCAGGGGTTTTACACTGAAGAAGAAAAAAACGACGGCCGCCGCGTCGGCTTCATGATGAATTCCCTTGACGGCCGGCGCGGGTACCTTGCCCACCAGGACATCAGGTCCGAATTCAGCATACGGCGATACGGCGTGAGCGTTGACAACATAGACTCGATAGCGGCAGACTCCATCATCCCGAAGGACAATACCATTATTGTCCTTGACGAAATCGGCACAATGGAGTGTTATTCAGAGCATTTCAGGCGCATGGCGATCAGGGCCCTGGACTCGCCCAACATCGTTGTGGGCACCGTTGCCCTGGGCGGGGACGACTTCATAAAAAGCATAAAAGAGAGAGCCGATATCGATATCATCGAAGTGACCCCAAGCAACAGGAATGCCCTGCCTGACGTCATCGCGAGAAAAATCAAGGCGCTGAAAGAAGGGTTTCGGCCCCGATAATGCCGGTTTTTATTACACTAATGTTAAATTTCATTGATTTCAGGCTCTTGTTTCGTCGCAACTATTGACAAACGGAAGGCGAAATAAATATATTCACCTTGTTTTGATAACAATAAATATGTGCACTGGAGGCATCCATGAAAAAGATCACCCCGACCATCGCGACAGAAAGAAGCTACACTGTCGAAAAGGAAAAAGACCTCCCCATCTCCAGCTACTTCGGCGAAGACACTTTTAACGATAAAGTGATGCAGGCGAAACTGCCCAAGGTATTCTATGCCAAGCTGCAAGAAAGCATCGAGAAAGGGAAGAAGCTGGACATCGAAACCGCGAACGCCGTGGCGCACGCCATGAAGGAATGGGCCCTGGAAAACGGCGCCACCCATTTCGCCCACTGGTTCCAGCCGATGACCGGGGCGACCGCTGAAAAGCATGACGCCTTCATCGAGATATCGGGCCCGGGCGAAGTGATAGAGCGTTTCACCGGCGAGCAGCTCGTGCAGGGAGAACCTGACGCGTCGAGCTTCCCGAGCGGCGGTCTGCGCGCCACCTTCGAGGCCCGCGGCTACACCGCGTGGGACATGTCGAGCCCGGCGTTCTTGAGAAAGAACGGCATCGGCATCACCCTCTGCATACCGACGGCGTTCATATCATACCACGGCGAGGCCCTGGACAAGAAAACGCCGCTCCTCCGCTCCATCCGGGCGGTCAACGACAGCGCCCTGCGGGTCCTGAAGGTCCTGGGCAACCGTAAATCGAAAAAGGTCATGTCCAACCTCGGGCCGGAGCAGGAATATTTCTGCATCGACATGGATTATTTCTACAAGCGCCAGGACCTGGTGCTCACCGGCAGGACCCTCCTCGGGGCCCCGCCGGCGAAAGGCCAGGAGCTGGAAGACCAGTACTTCGGCAGCATCAGGGAGCGGATGCAGTCCTTCATGCATGATGTCGAAGAGGAACTGTACAAGCTGGGGATACCGGCCAAGACCAGGCACAACGAAGTGGCGCCGTCCCAGTTCGAGATCGCGCCGATATTCGAAGAGGCCAACATCGCCGTGGACCACAACCTCCTCGTCATGGACAAACTGCAGCAGGTGGCGCGCCAGCACAACATGGCCGTCCTGCTCCACGAAAAGCCCTTCGCGGGCATAAACGGGTCCGGCAAGCACGTGAACTGGTCCCTCTCGACCGACGACGGCATCAACCTGTTCAAACCGGGGAAGACGCCCCATGACAACATCCAGTTCCTGGTGTTCCTCCTGGCGACCATGAAGGCCGTGTACCGGCATGCAGACCTCCTGCGCGCCGCCGTGGCGTCGGCGTCCAACGACCACCGGCTGGGCGCCAACGAGGCGCCGCCGGCGATCATATCCATATTCCTGGGCGACCAGCTGACGAAAATCCTCGAGAGCATCGAAAAGGGGGTCGCCTCCGACGCCTCCGACAAATCGATCATCGACCTGGGCATATCGTCGCTGCCGGTGGTGAGCAGGGACAACTCGGACCGCAACCGGACCTCCCCCTTCGCCTTTACCGGGAACAAGTTCGAGTTCCGCGCCGTCGGCTCGTCGCAGAACATTTCCTTCGCGGCGACCGTTCTCAACACCATCGTCGCCGAGAGTCTTGACGAGGTGGCCGACATGATCGAGAAGCGGGGCACGGCAAACGCCAAGCAGACCGTGCTGGAGATACTGAAGGCGGAGCTTCCGAAGGTGAAGCCGATCCTCTTCATGGGCGACAACTACAGCGACGAATGGCATGCCGAGGCCGAGCGCCGCAAGCTCCCGAACCTAAGGACCACGCCGGAAGCGCTGAAGTCCCTGGACACCGAAAAGGCCGCGAAGCTCTTCGAAAAGTACCAGGTGCTGTCCCCGATAGAGCTGAAATCGCGCTACACCATAAAGCTCGAGAAATACATCAAGGACATCGAAATAGAGGCCCGGGCGCTCCACAGCATGGTCTCCAGCCTGGTGCTGCCGGCCGCGATCAGGTTCCAGGGCGAGGTCGCCTCTTCGATCGCCAAGGCTGAAAAGGTCCTGGGCGGCGTCGACTTCACGGCGCAGAAGAACCTCCTGAAGCGCATCGCCACCCTCGTCAACGGCATCGACAGCTCCGCCGCCCTGTTGAATTCGAAGATGGAGAGCAACGGCCACCACCATGACCACCAGAAAGCGGCCGAATTCTGCTGCAACGAAATCAAGGGCGCCATGGCTGAAATAAGAAAGCAGGTGGATGAGCTGGAAGTACTCATCGCCGACGACCTGTGGCCGATGCCGAAGTTCTGGGAAATGCTGTTCGTGAACTAGCGGGTAACGATTGTAGTTTGAAAGCCGCGCGGGCATAGAAGCTCGCGCGGCTTTTTTATGTTCCCCGGCAACATAAATCATCACTGCTTGTGTTATAGAGTATAATAGTAAAAAAGTATTGCATTATTGTCCGCTCGGTTAATAGTATGCCAGTTTTTGTATCATTGCCATTTACTTTGTATCTAATTACATTATCAACTATAACAAGAGAGAGTATATGTCAGATATATTGTTAATTGTCGGCCATGGTGAAACCTTCGTATTTATCATGCTGGTATTCGCCAGCATCCTTGCCCTGGCGGTGGGGATGGAGCGCGCCGTGATATTCAAAAGGAATTCCAACAAAAAGATATCCCGCTTTGCCGAGGAGCTTATCGCATTGATGAGAAAGCGCGACTTCAGGACGGCTATGGACAAGGCGCGGGAACTGGGCGATAACGTGTACACACGCTTCGCGCTGTTTTCGATAGAACACGCCACTGACAACGCCCCGGGGCTCCAGGACCTGATGGCGGGAAAGATACTCGAGGAAAAGATAGGGCTTGAAAAGCGCCTCACCATCCTGAACACCCTGGGGAACAACGCGCCCTTCATAGGGCTCCTGGGCACCGTCCTGGGCGTCATCAAGGCCTTTCACGGCCTCGGCACCCTGGGCAGCACCGGCGCCGACGTGGTCATGCGAAGCATATCCCGCGCCCTCCTGGCGACCGCCGCGGGCCTCTTCATCGCCATCCCGGTGGTCATGGCCAACAACTATTTCTCGAAAAAGGTCAAGACTATCATCCAGCAGCTCGAGATCCTGTCGAGGGAGATCAGCGCGAGCCTGCATGCCCGAAGGGCGGCGCCGACGGAGGTCAAGGAGACCCGGAAGGGCAAAACGAGGTAACACACCATGGCACTACTACCAGGCAGCGGCGACGACGACGAAATCGGCTATATAAACATCACCCCCATGGTCGATGTCCTTCTGGTTCTCCTGGTCATCTTCATGGTGACGGCGAACTTTCTCAAGATGGAATCGGTCAACATCAACCTTCCGAAGGTGAACGCCGCCGACCCGAACATCCAGCAGTCGGTCCAGATCGCGATTACCAAAGACGGCAAGCTGATGATGGAAGACACCGAGACGACCGAGGAGAAAATGGTGGCCGGCCTCGCCCGGGAGTCGAAATACCGGCCCAACATGCGGGTGACCCTTTCCGCGGACGAGCGGCTGCCCTACGGGGCCATTGCGCGCGTCATGGGCCTCATCCGGCAGTCCGGCGTTACCCGCATAGCCCTGTCAGTCAAACGCTGAGCCAGGCAACGCGTATGGCCTTGCACCATTTACAAGCCATTGGCAGGAAGATCAGGGGGATGGACCTCTTCCAGCTCTGCCTGACCATATCGGTCCTGCTCCATGCCGTGGCGGGCGGCGCCTACTTCATTGCCAACATGCCTTCCTTTGCATCCGATGAAGACAGCATCTATGACGCATCCAAGATAAAGATGAAAGACGTCAGCGTTGATTTCATCGACCTGCCGTCATCGGTCCCGCTGGGGGGCGACACCAATCCGGCCCCCGTTGACAAGGCGGAATGGATCGAGGGCACGGGCAAGGACAAGCCCGACGCGGAAAGCACCGACATCGACATCAACAAGCTTTCCGGCGACGGCACGGACAAGGACGGGTACATGTTCGCCGACCTGAGCGACCACCCGCCCATTCCGATCATCGACTTCGACCTGAACAGGTACTTCCCCCAGGCGGCGCGCTCCGCCAATATCACCAGGAAGACCGTCCTGCTCCAGATGCAGGTCAACGAGGACGGCACCATCAACAGCGCGAAAATCGTGTCCCCGCCGTCGGGCTACGGCTTCGACGAGGCCGCCATGAAGGTCGTGGCGCGCCTCCGGTTCAGGCCGGGGAAGGTTTCCGGGAGGGCGGTGAAGATGCTGCTGCGGGTGCCGATCACGTTCGTGCTCGAGGACTAACGATACTACATAGGAAAACCTGAACAGATCGGTAATGTCCCCGGCGACACACTGGACCGTATCGGTCGCCATCATGGGAGATCAGCATAATATTTTATATGCACAAAGCGCTGGCCAGGGGGGATTTGAAAAAATCGGCTAAAGGGGGCAAGGCCCCCTTTAGAATTCACAATATTAAAATAAAAAATCAAAAAGATTACTGATTCCTCGCAAAGCGGAAACCAATGTTGTTTTCCTCGTAGCCCGGGCTGACGCTGTTGCTATAGCCAACTTGCAGGTTGGAGGCAGAACTGTTCCAGCCCCCACCCCGTCTCACGCGGCTAGTCATGGACAAATCAAAACACCACTCCCAGACGTTGCCGCTCATGTCGTATAGGCCCAAAGCATTATAACCGTTTGTTTTACTTTTAACCGCCGCCGTTGACGATCCCGAATTACTAGAGTAAACGGCGTAATCGCCGAATACAGTGGACATTCCCATGCCTCCCAGGATGCCGCCGTCATCAAAACACGCCCCGCTGTCATCGCCGCTCGCATGGTCACCATAGGTCCAGAGAGTGCCATCACGGTACCGCGCCGCGAGCTCGTATTCATCGCTTGAAAGCAGTCTAAAACCCTTCGCAGTAGAACTTGCCTCCGCGCCATCACAGTCTCTTGTGTCAACATAGTTGACCCCTGAAAAATTCAGGAGAGAGCTATGAAA
>CALMRZ010000003.1 GCA_937872225.1 uncultured Spirochaetota bacterium | reverse complement strand
GGATATTATATAACGTTTTATCTCATCAGGGTCATTGTAGCCGGCCGATACCGCGTCGTGCAGTATTTCGAGGGCCGTATACACGTTCAGGCTGATATACGTCGGGGAATACCCGAACCGCTTCTTGAACCTTTTAAAATATTCATCTATTGCGCCCCCGGGTTTACGCGGCGGGTAATGAGAAGGCATCACCGAAACATTGACCGCGCTGCCCAGCGTGTCAAGAAGCGTCGGCGTTTTCATCCAGGGTGTAAATATAATACGGGTGTTGGGGTTGGCGTTGTATATTGCCTGGGCGATATTTCCCGCCGCGATGTTATAACCGCCGATAAGCAGATAGGCGATGCCGGTATCCCTCCTCCTGATCAGCCGGATCATCTCGTCTATATTGAACCTGGAGATTGATATATCGATAATACCGATGATCTGCTTCTTCAGATGCTGCTTAAAATATGAAAGTGCGGGACCCGTATACGCGCTATTGTCCGTGTCCCGTATAATGATAACGCTGCCCCCGGGGAGGCCGTTGACATACTCGCTGATGCTCTTCTGTTCGCTTTCGACATCCTGGATGTTCCTGAGGATATAGTCGTTTTTATCGCTCAGCTTATTGGTCGCAGCGCCGGTGACAAAGGTCAGTACATGGTCGCGGTTAATAAATTTTTCCAGGGCAATGGCGCATACCGAGGTATGGCTCGTAATCAGCAGGCAGATCCCCCTCTTCTTTAATTCTTCATAGGCCTTTATGGCCTTGGCAGGGTTCCACCCGTCGTCGAGCGGCACAATTTCCATATCATGTATATTATTATCTTCAAGGAAGAGCTTCGAGGCGTTTATCTCGCTCGAGCCGACGATAGAGCCCGCTTCAAGCTTTGTCATGATCGCGACCAGGACCTTCCTCTTGCAGCCGCAGAAGATGGCCAGGGATACGGCTGCAACCATGATACATACAAGAGATAACAGGAAACTGTTGCGATGCCTCATATCCGCCTCCGGCATTTTTCAGATGTTTTAATTCTACATCCTTAAACTTAATAACACTCTCTCATGTTGTCAAGTTATAATACCGGGGCAATGCGGTCACTGCCACACGAGCTTCGGGCATTTAACCTTCATAAACTTATCCAGCTCCTGATTGTTCTTGAACTTAAAAACAACTTCATCCGAATCCCGCGGGTCGCGCATCGAAATATCGCTGTTTTTTATGGCGCACCTGTTCCCGTAACCGTCAAGGATGGCGGAAGGGCTCCAGAGCTGATTACTGCTTGTTTCGCCGGTGCGCCATCCGTAGTCTACCAGGAGATATCCCTTCTGGGGCCGTATCTCCACCCCGCCCCTGCTCTTCACCATCTCGTCAAAATGCACGACAGGCGTCATGGTCACGGTAAATCCCTCGATGCCGAGAAGCTCCCCGGTTTCAGAGGAAAACAGGGCCGTATAGCCGCTCGGAAGATACCCCTCTACCGTCGATTCGTCCTTCCGGCTGAAGGACGGCTCCCGCCTTTCTTTAAATGGAAGAAGATGATAGGTCCGGGAGCCGGTCGATTTCGACATCCTGTCGTAATCGCTGGTACCGATAAAAACCATCAGCTTCCCGTTCGGCAAAAAGGAATAGGATCTTTCCCTGTTCTTGTTGGACATCTTCAGGTCATAGGACTGCCCGGTTGACAGGTATAAGCCTTCCCATTTTGACATGATGATCTTCATTTCAATATTTTTTATGGTGGTATACTTGTTATCCTGGGCCGCGCTGTTCCGGTCAGGAACGATGAGGCTGAAAATTGTTCCCAGAAAAACTAATGATGTAGCGAGAAGTTTTTTCATAGGGACTCCTTTGAGGATATTTGTCGAATAATTACAAGTTATTTCAGAATCCAATTAATGAATTCAATTTCAATGCATTGTCAAGATAAAAAAGGATACAATATGCAGATACGAGATGGTAAATACTGGTAAATATTTTTTACTCTGACCCTGAGTCTTCAGGAATCAGGTCCATTTTTTCCGATAACTATCGGCCTGCCACCGATAACTATCAGCCTGCCACCGATAACTATCGGCCTGCCACCGATAACTATCAGCCTGCCACCGATAACTATCG
>CALMRZ010000002.1 GCA_937872225.1 uncultured Spirochaetota bacterium | reverse complement strand
AGCGAAATTCCTTGTCGGGTAAGTTCCGACCTGCACGAATGGTGTAACGATTTGATCACTGTCTCAACGAGGAGCTCGGCGAAATTGTAATGTTCGTGAAGATGCGGACTACCTGCAGAAGGACGGAAAGACCCCGTGAACCTTTACTGTAGCCTGACACTGTAGTTTGGTGCAGTATGTGTAGGATAGGTGGGAGACTATGAAACCGGGACGCTAGTTTCGGTGGAGTCAACCTTGAAATACCACCCTTATTGTATTGGGCTACTAACCGGCTCCCATTATCTGGGGCTGGGACACTGTCTGGTGGGCAGTTTGACTGGGGCGGTCGCCTCCTAAATAGTAACGGAGGCGCCCAAAGGTTCCCTCAGCACGGACGGAAATCGTGCGCAGAGTGTAAACGCAGAAGGGAGCTTGACTGTGAGACTTACAAGTCGAGCAGGTACGAAAGTAGGGGTTAGTGATCCGGTGGTCCCGTGTGGAAGGGCCATCGCTCAACGGATAAAAGGTACTCCGGGGATAACAGGCTTATAGCGCCCAAGAGTTCATATCGACGGCGCTGTTTGGCACCTCGATGTCGGCTCTTCGCATCCTGGGGCTGGAGAAGGTCCCAAGGGTTCGGCTGTTCGCCGATTAAAGCGGAACGCGAGCTGGGTTCAGAACGTCGTGAGACAGTTCGGTCTCTATCCTCTGCAGGCGTTGGAAATTTGAGGAGATCTGTCCCTAGTACGAGAGGACCGGGATGGACGAACCTCTGGTGTACCAGCTGTCGCGCCAGCGGCACCGCTGGGTAGCTATGTTCGGAATGGATAACCGCTGAAAGCATCTAAGCGGGAAGCCAACTCCAAGATGAGATTTCCCTTGGCCTTCGGGCCACTGAAGACTCCTTGAAGACTACAAGGTTGATAGGCTGGAGGTGTAAGCGCAGTAATGTGTTCAGCCGACCAGTACTAATCAGTCGTGAGGCTTGACCATATTATGATAAGCCCAAGGTATGTACCTTGGGCTTATTTTTTTTCAAAATGCTGTTTTTGATTGAATTTTACGGGAAGTTATGGATGTTGTTAGTATGAGATTTTTTTGTGGTAAAATGCTTGTATTTCTTAATTGGATTTATTACTTATTATTAATAATAAGACACTTTTTAGTCAAAGGATCCTGGTAGTTATCGATGGATATTTATTGCCGAGATTTGAAAGAACACAAAATAGTCGAGTTAAGGGGGGATATCGATTATTTCAGTGTCAGCGAATTGAAGAATACTATTTTCAAGCTGATCCATGATAAAATACCCAGCATAATACTGGATCTGCAGAATGTCGAATATATGGATTCGTCCGGTCTCGGATTGATAGTTACCGCCTACAGGGTCATGAGCAATTATAACGGGAAAATCAGCCTGGTAAATGTTTGCGACGATATCCGTGTAATCCTGAAGCTTGCCACCGTGGACAGCTTATTGACGATATACAATAATGACAAAGAGATTGTATAAAGTACCGTAATGAAATCTGCTTCCTCAAACACATTTTTTCTCAATAATTTTTAGTTACTACTGTTTAATCGTGACGGTATCAATGAAACGCCGGCGTATATGCTTTAGCTTGCACCTCAACGAATCTGCGTAATAGGGTATTTGATGAAAATAAAGTATAAACTCATAATGATCTTTATTCTGATAATACTATGCTCATCCCTTCCCATATCCCTCTTCATACTTAACAGGCAGAAACAGGAAAAAATAGCATCGGTCACGCACCAGGGCCATATATTCAGCAAGTTTTTCGCACATTCCATTTTGAACATAATTCTTGCCAATGGAGGTGATATCAAGGCCACGCAAATAGACTCAAGAGATATGATGACCGTACTGAAAACGTTGACCAGCGAAGGACTGATATATGCCGATGCAATTCTGATATCGTCAAAGGACGAGTATAACGGGTTGATTCTGTCATCAATCAATGCGATAAAATACGGTGTTCCGGGTAAAATAGAGCGAGGAAAATTTTCCGATGAAGAGGTCCAGCGGCTGGTTAATCATCAATCGATGAGTGAAATAAAAATAGCCGGAGCGGATGATGTATGTTACATGTTTACCGCTACCGGATCACTCCCCGGGAAAAAGCCCCTCTGCATCGGGAGGTTGATATTTTCCAAATCGATAATGATCGCTCCCATACAAAGGTTGAACCGGTTCATATACGGCGTCACGGCCATGGCCATTGTTTGCGTTTGCATTGCCGGGTATTATTTCAGCAGGATCATATCAAAACCGATAGATGATCTTACAGCCGCAGCCCAGAAAATAGAGGAAGGGGATCTCGGGTACCGGATCGAGATACAATCCCGGGATGAAATAGGCCGACTTTCCAAAAGCTTCAACCACATGGCGGGCATTATCAATCAGAAGATCGATGAACTGGAGAAAACCAATATCCGGCTGACGCAGCTGGACATACTCAAGGATGAGTTCCTCGCGAACATAACTCAGGAGTTGAGGACCCCCCTTTCCGGAATCGTCGGCATTTCCGAGTCTCTCATGCAGGGTGCGGCAGGCGAGCTCAGTAAAGATGCCGTCCATGACCTGTCGCTTATCGCGGCCAGCGGCAGCGGATTGTCAGCCCTGGTGAGCGATATTCTCGATTTTTCCAAACTGAAGCACAATGACATACTGCTGAACCTTGAACCGGTCAACCTGTATGACGCAACCCAGGTCATCATTTCCATAACGAGGCCGATTATTGAAAAAAAATCACTTACCATCAAGAATATGATACATCCTGGAACTATGATCGCGCTGGGGGATGAAAGCAGGATACGGCAGTCGCTTCTGAACCTTGTCACCAATGCCTTACGGTTCACGGAACAAGGCGGCATAACCATTTCAGCCGACACAGACAGGAATGATGAAAACATGATCGTGGTCACTGTGGCCGATACGGGCACGGGAATATCCCCGGAAGCGAGGGAGCACATTTTTGATTCTTATGCCACAACCGGCCGACGGGTCATAAGGCATCTCCGCGATTCCGGCCTTGGCTTGGCCATCACCAAGAAAATAATTGAGCTACATGGGGGGTCACTATGGGTTGAATCCGAACCGGGCAGGGGCTCGCGCTTCAGCTTTTCGATACCCAAGAGCAAAGAAAAGAGAAAAGCGGCTCTCCTTGAGAGCGCCATCGTCCCCGGCCCGGACAAAGAGATCAACCTGTCGCGGCTTGAAGCCAGAAAACCCCGTCCGGAAACAGGCGGATCCACTGATGAGGACCGGAAAAAGATTCTGGTAGTCGATGATGAACCGGTAAACCTCCAGGTGATCGTCAATCATCTCTCCCTTGCAGGGTATGATGTGACCCCGGCTGACAGCGGCGCGGCTCTGTATGCTGAACTTGACAGAAACAATGTCCCTGACCTGATCCTCCTTGATATCATGCTGCCCAGCGTCTCAGGATACGATGTGTGCAGGAAAGTGCGGGAGCGTTTCTCTGCCCATGAGCTGCCGATAATAATGCTCACCACCAAAGACAAGGCCAGCGACATAGTCAACGGCCTCGCTGCAGGCGCAAACGACTATATCGCGAAACCGGTCAACAGGGACGAACTTGTCGCCAGGGTCCAGAGCCTCATATCAATGAAAGAGTCCATCAGAATGCAGAACCGGTTCAGCATTATCCAGAATGAACTGGAAATCGCCACTGAAATACAAAAGGTAATCGTGCCCCAGGCGCTGCCTGATTTTAAGAACATCAGATTTGCCGTAAAGTATGAAACGTCCACGCAGGTCGGCGGGGATTACTATGACTACCATATCATTGACGACAGGCATATCGGCGTTCTGGTTGCCGACGTGGCCGGCCATGGCATCCCGGCCGCGATCGTTGCCGCCATGATGCAGGTTGCGTTCACCTTTTATAAAACCGAATTCAAGGATCCATCGATACTTTTTACGAAAATAAATTCTGTCATGGCAAAATACCCTCATGGCATATTCATGACTGCCTGCTGCGTCTATATCGATCTGGATAACAAAAAACTTTATCATTCGAACGCCGGCCACCGGCCGCTCCTTATCTGGAGAAAGGACGGTAATGAAATTATTTCAGACAAGATCTATGACCGGCCAATAGGAATTATCCCTGAGTCAAAATATTCCTTCAATGAAATTGAACTACATGACAATGACAGGATAATTCTCTATACTGACGGCATCATTGAAGCGAGAAACAGCATGAGGGAAATGTTCGGTGATGAAAGGCTGAATAGCCTGATCAGAAACCATCATCACTTGAACGGCGATGCACTCCTGGACTTGATTGTGGATACCGTTAAACAATGGGCCGGTGTAACCGAGGGGAAAACACTTGAAGATGATATAACCATGATCATCATGGATGTCCTCACCGGCGACGCACCTGCCTGAAAACGGCGCACAATATTAATTGCCCTGTGCCTGTTCGAGGGGGAATTGAATGGAAAACTGCGTGCCGCTGCTGTCAGATTGAATGTCGACCGTTGCCTTGTGGTCCTTCAGTATTTTGTTGCATATGGAAAGCCCGATTCCGGTGCCGTGTTCACGCTTCTTTGTTGTAAAAAAAGGCGACCAGATCTTGTTCATAATGTCCTCGGAAATCCCGCTCCCGTTATCCTGGATTATCATTGATACCGATTGTTCGTCAGAGAACGTGGTTATCCGTATGGTGCCGGGATCTTCGGGTGAAGAGGACTGCTTTTCCAGTATGGCATCCTTGGAATTCATGAGTATGTTGACAATTAGCTGTTCAAGCGAGAGTTTGTCGCCGAGTATCCGGGGAATGGCATCATCGAGAACGAAAATCAGGTCGATATTGTTCTTCTTCAACTGGTAGCGGATAAGATCGATTGCCTCGAGGATTACTTTATTCAAGTCGATCTGTTTTATGGACAGCGTGCTCTTCTTGGAGAAATTGCGTATATGGTCGATGATGGAGGCCGATTTGTCCACAAGGGCGCAAATCTTCATGAGCTCCGATACGCCCTGGAGATTTTCAAATTCCTCGGCATTGATATCATCTATCATGTTTTGGGATATTCCCTTTATGCCGGTCAGGGGCTGGGACAATTCATGGGCAATGCCGGTGGTAAGTTCAGCCAGGCTCGCATGGCGGGCCATCTGGGAAAGTTCGAGGTCTTTTTCGAGTATTATTTTCCGGCATGAATCATTGCTCTGCTTTAACCGCGCCAGGCGGTGATACAGCTTGTTATTGAGTTCATTGATAACATTGAACTGGTTGAGAAGATTTACGATCCTGTTGCGGAGATTGTATCCGAGGAGAAAGGACACGGCGACGTTCATCATCCCTGCGGAGAGGATGAAATGAATTTCATTCAGCGTATACACGGTCACCGAAATGTAAATGAAGTTGATAAAGATCATCCACAGCAGGAGAACCGATGCCAGTTCATGTCTTCCCGGGTAGATGATATACAGGATATAGGTATAAAAGAGGAAATGAGCTACATAAATGATAAGGCCGTTGTAATCAGGAAACACTGCCAGCGTAAAAAAGGAAATGGCAGACAGAATATATACCGGGATCATGGATGTCTGGCGGTACTGGAGGTAGTGATGTTTTATCATGACCGCGAGCGTCACGGGAAAGAGGCACAGCCCGACCAGTGTGGGGAATGACAGGGTTATGACCTCTATGATTCTGTTGTATTTCAGATAGAGAGGCGTTATCATAAGAAGCATTGATATAGAGTTGAGCAGGAGACGCCTGGACAGGCCGATGAAGTAGAAAAGCACGCCGATCAGTATCTCTATAACAATGACATAAAAGATGAGATTTATTAATACTGAATATAATAGTTCCATGGCCTGGTGACAAGTCTCCCGGGATGTATATATAGATTAAGGTAATGAGATACGCAAGAAGTTTATTACATAAATTTATCGGTAATCCGTCATACTTCATTTGACAGGTGAATTGGAAATGTATATCATGTCAATGGTTAGTAAGGTAAGCGGCCTCCTTTGGTCGCGTCTGGCCGGCGAGATAACGCAATCAAGGAAGATCGGTAATACGGTAACGTGGAATGAGCTTTTCGTGCGGAATCATAGGATTGCCCAACGTGGGGAAATCAACCATTTTTAATGCCCTGTCTGGGGCCGGGGCCCAGATGGCCAACTATCCTTTTTGCACCATTGAGCCCAATAAGGGTATTGTCCCGGTACCTGACGATAGGCTTGTCAGGATAAGCGAATTGCTGCATAAACCGGATCCGATCCCCACCAGAATTGAATTCATTGATGTTGCCGGGCTGGTCAAAGGGGCTTCAAAAGGCGAGGGGCTGGGGAACAAGTTTCTCGGACACATCAGGAATGTGGATGCATTGGTGCAGGTAGTGCGCTGTTTTGCCAACGAAGACGTCGTCCATGTTGCCGGCGAGGTTGACCCGGTACGGGATATTGAAATCATCAATACTGAACTTATTCTTGCGGACATAGAGATCCTTGAGCGGGGCCTGGAAAAAGAGAATAAAATGGTGCGCAGCGGCGATAAAAAGGCAAAAACCCAGGCCGGCGTCTTCGAACACATGATCAGCCATCTGAACGGCGGCAATACGCTACGCACATTCCCCATGGGCGATGAAGAGCGCCATCTGCTTGCTGAATTCGGGGTCATAACCGACAAACCGGTAATCTATCTGGCCAATATCGACGAAGAGAAGAATTCCAGAAAACACCTGGCTGCCGTTGCGGATTACGCCGCGTCTCATGGAGCAGAGTACCTATACCTGATCGGCAAGCTCGAAGAGGAAATTTCCGAACTCCCGGCAGGGGAAAAAAGGGAATATCTTGATGCGATAGGCCTTGCTGAGTCCGGACTTGACCGGCTCATACGGACAGCCTATGGACTTCTGCACCTCATCACTTATTATACGGCGGCAACGGAACTGCAGGCGTGGACGCTTCTCGCCGGTACCCATGCCGCCGCGGCGGCGGGCAAGATCCATACCGATTTTGAGCATGGCTTCATTCGCGCCGAGGTGTTCAAGTATGATGACCTGGCACGGTACGGATCCGAGAAAGCGGTGCGGGAACACGGACTCCTGCGCTCTGAAGGGAAGGACTATATCGTACAGGACGGGGATATCATCAAGTATCTTTTCAATGTCTGAGCAGCGGGCTCTCTGAAGAAATCAGATAATATATAAAGAATAGAGGCAAGAAGTATGACCGAATATCAGATTTACCGGATCGTTTTGTTCTGCTTCATGGGGGTCGCGGTGGTCACGTTTATCTCCCTGTTTTTTATCACCGCCCCTTACGGCAGACACGCAAAAAAAGGCTGGGGGCCTCTCATCCCCAATACAATCGCATGGGTGGTCATGGAGGCTCCCGCGTCACTCCTCTTTTTCCTGTACTTTATCATATCCGACAAGAGCCTGACGGTGGCCCTTATCCTGCTCCAGGTAATTTGGCAAATCCATTATTTTCACCGTTCCTTCATATTCCCTTTTATGCTGAAAAGCGATGAGAAGGTTTCCCTGTCCATCATCGTGTTCGGCATGATATTCAACTCAATTAACACGTACATCCAGGGCCGCTGGGTTTACAGCTTTTCTCCGGATGGAGCATACACGGCAGCGTGGCTGTCGGATCCGAGATTTATCATTGGCGTGCTGATATTCGCCGTGGGATTTTTCATAAACAAGCAGTCCGACGCGATAACGAGAAAATTATGGGACCCCCGGAATCCGGGATACAAAATCCCTTACGGGGGCATGTACCGGTTTCTCTCCTGCCCTAACTATTTTGGCGAGATCATAACCTGGGTCGGCTGGGCTGTGTTGACCTGGTCTTTCGCGGGACTTTTCTTTGTGGTCTGGACAGCGGCCAATCTGGTGCCCCGGGCGCGTTCAAACCACCGGTGGTATCTTGAAAATTTTCCGGATTATCCGAAAGATAGGAAGGCGATCATTCCCTTTCTGTTCTGACAAAAAAGGGGTGCGATTATCCAGTTCCCGGCTCATCACGCATTCAAACTTCCTTGAGTATGAGTGATTCCAATTGTTTTCTGCTGCTGCGCGGTGTTTGCGCGGGACAACCCAGGGCTATGACGGCCATGAGTTCAAAGTCATCGCCGACAGCGAGAAGAGCGTTTACTTCTGATTTGCGGTTTAATATTTCGCCAAGCCATACAGATCCGATGCCTAAAGAATGCGCGGCCAGAAGCATGTTTTGGATGCATGCGCCGATGCTCATGAGGTCCTTGTCCCTGTTATACCCGTTCGGAATATCATACATGACGCAGATACAGAGGTCGCATTGTTTTATTATCCGGCTGTAGTGGGTAAGTGTTGACAGGCTGTTTTTGATTTCAGCGCCGCGGGCTACGATAAATGACCAGGGCTGGTTGTTCAGCCCTGATGGCGCCCATCGACCCGCTTCAAGGATCATGTGGAGATTGTCTGAATCGATGTGATCTTTGGTGTATTTGCGGATAGACCTTCTGTCGATGATTGCTTTGATGACATCATTGGGTATCATGGAAACCTCGCTGGCCCTGAAGCGACATTATGTTTCTAAAAACAGAATGCAGTATAGGAATGCGGTCATTCAGTGGCGGCCGGTTTTTTCTGGAATTTCTGGTAGGCAGCCATAAGTTCATTGAGTTTATTTTTTTTGTTCCTGATACCGCTGCGGTAATCAGCTATGATCTTCCCGAAATCAATATCACCCAGGATAATTTTTTTCCTCTCTGTTTCGATGAAACCGAGGTCGGTGGTTATTTTAACCTGGCTCGCCCTGTCGGCATATTCCCTGGCTTTTTCCCAGTACGGCAGAGCCTCGGCGTATGACCTTTCAGCGGTGTCGAGGCTGTCGCTGATGTCCTTGGCATAATCCCAATGATAAAAACGTATGTTTCTCATGTCATAGCGGGCCCCGATGGAAAGATAGCTCCTCATTATAAGAAGGTTTATGTGCATGAACAGGAGGTTCCGATACTTGAAATATTCAGGCTCGGTTTCAATTTTTACCAGGGCCTGGGAGGGGTGGCGGAACTTGCACTGGAGAGCTGTTTTAAGCCGTTCTATGTTCTTCCTGAGGGAGTTTTCATTATAATACATCTTCATGCCGTAAAGCTCGTAATAATCTTCAAGATAATGAGGAACGGTCTGGTAATGAAGCCGTATCTGCGGAATATAGTCGGAAAAGGGGAGATGCTTGTCCCTCACCTTTTCCTTGCTGAAATACTGGTACTGGTAGTCCTCACTGTGTAGGGCACCGGCGATGCAAAGGATTATTACGGTAATTATACAGGTTCTCTTCATGATATCCGGATAACAAATGATCTGTTTATGGGTGTCGCTATAGTACCATATCGGCCAAAGGAAGATAATTATTAAGCATGTTATGAATGGCCTGTCGGGTGAAATACCGTGGAATGCTGTCTCAGGATTCAGAGAAAAAGAGCTCGATGTATTTTTTTAAAGATCGGGCATAATCCAGCTTTATACTGGTTTCAACGGCCCAGGTCGAATCCGGAAAGATTGTAAGGTTTGCCTGAAATATCTTTTCCGCTTCACGGACATAGGTATATGCCAGTTCCTTCTTGAAATGTCCACGATTGTGCCGGTCGTAAAATATTTCCTTCCCGGCGTCAGTAAGACAATCATCGCCCTTCCGATAGATGCGGTAAGATTCAACATCGTACTGGTTGCTGTACGAGTCTATTATGTTGAGACATTCCGAGGCACGGTAGAAATGAAACAGCATGGCGGTGAAAACATCAAAATGTTCAATAAGTTCGTCATCTTCCGTTTTATCTTTCAGGCGGCGTATGGCATGGTAGTTTTTTCGCAATGAAAACACGATCTTGTTAAAAACAGCGCGATTGGCGACTTTTTCACGGATGGGTATATTGTATAAACTGTATTGAAAATATCTGTAAAGCGCGTCTTTAGCCGTTTCACGCAGATTGATGAACTGCTTGGTAAGTATTTCAGAATCAATGATGTCTTTATGGGGTTTCCGGGGAGTTGGAGTCGGTTCCTGTCTTTTTTCGGTTTTTTTATTTCCGGTTTCTACCGTGGATTCATCGTTAAAACGATAGGTCATGACAGTTGAATAGGCAATATTAAGCTTTGTCATTGCATCATTGGCCCATTCAGCGCGATGGGGGTTTTTATCAGGGTGGAATTGGAAAGCCAGTTTTTTATAGGCCGCGGAAACTTCTTCGTCTGAAGCCGAAGGGTTTACATTGAGGAATTTATAATAAGTGTTAATATCCATAAAGTATTATAGAAGGCTGTTAATTAGCAGATAATAATTCAAGAGATGATTTTATCAATTAAATTATTTTTAGTTTAAAATGGAAATGCATTAAGGCAATAAATCGCCAATGCAGAGTATGGCGGGTTCAACAGGTTATACTATCCTGGCTCATGTTATTGCCTATTTTCAATTTATTATTAGCAGTTATAAAAGCCTTTATATAATGCTCATGCCACGTCATTTTAAGGGATACCAAGGAACTGCAAAGGTACTATGTATAAAAAACATCAAATTTTTCTTGACATATAAACTTATGTATGCTTATTATTTGTATAGACTTAATAAGGGGAACAATAATGTCACCAAAAGAGAGTTCAAAACAGCTCACGACAAAACAGGAAACAATTTTGGATTTTATCAAGGAGTCTATCAAGGATTCCGGGTTTCCCCCAACGGTGCGTGAAATTGGTGAAAGATTCAACATCACCGTGAAAGGCGCCTACGATCATGTAAAAGCCATTGAGAAAAAAGGCTATATAAAAACAGAACAAAATAAATCCCGCGCAATAGTTGTTTTGAATGAAGAAGAGGAGGTCCCCGTAGATGCAATAAATATCCCTCTCCTGGGACGTATCGCTGCCGGTTCCCCCATCCTGGCTGAGGAAAATATCGAAGAGTATTTAAGTTTTCCCAAATCAATGTTCCGGAGCGGAGAATATTTTGCACTCAATGTCAAGGGCGATTCCATGATCGAAGGCGGTATATATGACGGTGACATCGCTATTATCAAGAAGCAGAGTACGGCAAATAATGGCGAAGTCATAGCCGCTCTGCTTACCGATGAAGCGACATTGAAGAGGCTCAAGGTTTCCGGAAATAAAGTACAGCTGCTCCCCGATAATCCTGCCTATGAACCGATCATTGCCGACAATGTTACGATTCTTGGCAAACTTATCGCCCTGTTCAGAAAATATTAAAAAATATTTTTTAAACTTCTCTTTACTTTCTCCATACATTTGTCTAATAATGTACTATAGTTATTTAGTAACGCATACAGGTGTGTCCTATGGTGCTGAAACATGTTATTACAGTGATTATTGTATGCGCCGGGTCATGCGTCCTTGCTAATCAGTGGCATGATGAAGCGGACAGGTGGTGGAACGAAGCGCAGAAACACAAGAAATCCCGCGATTATAAACAGGCAATTGAATATTTGAAACGCGCGGTAACAGCGGAAAGAAAGAATGAAAATCCCCGCAGCGATGAGCTGATCGCTCAGCTGAACGAGATCGGTCAGATATATGAAAGCACCGGTAATTTTGAGAAGGCCCTGCATTATTTTAAGTTAATGCTGGTGTCATGCCGGAAATACAAGAACACTGACCAGGAGGCGATGGCCCTGAACAGCATCGGTCAGACCTTTTATCATCTTAACAGGTTCGATGAAGCGATGGGTTCTTATCGGGAGGCCCTTGCTGTTTCACGAAAGAACGGATATCAGGATAAGATGGTGCTGGTTCTCAACAATATAGCGATGGTGCACAGGGTCACGAAGGATTTTGCCCGTGCCCGGGACAGCTACGAGGAAGCTTTGAAATATGCCAGGAAGTCCGGAAGCAGCATGAACATTGCCGTCATAACCAGTAATGCCGGGACCATGTATTATTTTATGGGTGAACATGACCGCGCCCTCGAATTATACACTCAGGCCCTTGATATTGACCGGAGGCGCGGCGGTGATGCGGAAACATCGATAGACCTGAGTAATATCGGAAGCGTATACGCGGCCATGGGAAGATACGGGGAGGCCCTTAACTATTATGAAAAGGCCCTGGAATTGGACACAAAAAATAAACGAGAAAAGAACATGGCGGCTCGGTTCTACCGGATCGGCGATGTGTATTTCAGGGTCGGAGATAATAACCGTGCATTGGAATGCTATAACAGATCCCTGGAACTAAATCTCAAGCTGAACAATACCATTGATGCGGCATCTGTGCAGAACAGCATCGGCCAGGTTTATGATTCCATGGGCAAATATGAGGATGCCTTGGATTGCTATGTCAAGGCCCTCGGTTTGAATAAAGATATCGAGATGAAAGAAAATATAGCAACCAGGCTGTCTGACATCGGGCTTCTGTATGCGGCACGGGAGCGTTATGGTGATGCGGTTGATTATATAGGCAAGGCCCTTGCCCGGGACATGAAGGCTGATAAGAAAAACAGAATTGCTGACAACATGAGCAATATCGGAAGGGTCATGGTTTCTCTCAAGCGTTATGAAAAGGCCCTTGATTACTTCAAGCAGGCCATGGACATATACCGCGAGGTGGGGGACACGGTTTCATTGGCCGACGATTCAAAAAATTGCGGTATTGTATATTACAACGTGAAGGACTTCGGCAGGGCCAGTGAATACTTTGTCCAGGGGCTGAAGCTGATCGATACGGTTGGCGAAACCAGGAGTATTTCGATCACGAGTGTGAAGAACGATATATATCGATGGCTCGTCGCAGCATACATCAAAGACGGTAAACCTGACAGGGCATATGAATCAAATGAAGCCTTCTGCATCACCAAGATCTATGCCCTTGTATCCGACACGGAGCCGGGTCAGTGGATCAAGTCGATAAGTTATGACAGGCTCAAGAAAAGCATCGGGGAAAAAACCGGTCTGGTGGTTTTTGCCAATATCATCTGGGACAACCCGTTTGTGATCTATGTTGATTCTGATACTACTGCCGGATTTGAACTGGATAAAGCTGCTGCGGTAAATGCCCTCTATAATGCCCTGGGAAAGGACATCGAGAGTTTTATCGGCAAAAAAAAGACAGATATTATTTTCAATATCTCTCAGAAATCGAGGCGTGATTATTATTACATTGAGTTTGAAAAAATTATAAATTATTACCGGGCATTGCTGTCCAAAAAATATATAAGCAGCAAGGAATTTGAAATACAAAAAACCATCGGCAAAATCCTGTACCAGTTCTTGTTCAGGAAAATCGAGAATTATCTTGGAGGAAAAGACACGCTGGTCATTCAGCCCGATGGCGTGCTTTCAACGGTCCCGTTTGAAACAGTGATTATGAATGACGGGAGGTTTTTGATCGAAAAATTCGGTGTCAGGTATACATTTTCTCAGACCTGCGAAGATTATTTTTCGGACAGGGTGCGCAGAGCGGCGAGGAAAAGTATGGTGATTATGGGAGGATTCAATTCGCCGCCTCAACCGACGGCTAAGGAAATAGAATCAACGCGGCATTTTGAAATGATCACAGATGGCATAAACAGGAGAATTTCAGCAAATAAAAGCGTTCTCGATCTACTCGGATTTTTCCGTATCGATGATCTCAAGGCAATGAGCGGAAGCACTGCGGAAATAAATGAATTGAAGACAGTGAGCGGTGACATTGACGCTATAACCGGAGAGCGGGGGACGGAATCGGAGCTTGCTAAAATGTCCGGGAGCGGAATTCTGGGGAATTACCGGATATGCCACATCATATCAAAAGGCGTCGTCGTCCCCGAGGTGCCGCAGCTGAGCTGCCTGCTGGTGTCATATGAAAAAAATGAAGGAGAGGGAAAAGACGGGGTTCTGAATGTAAGAAAGATTTCCTCAATCGGATTGCAGTCAGATCTGGTGCATCTTGCTTCCATCGCCATGCCTGCCGCCGGTTACAGCAGGGGGGAGGGCATCTGGAATCTGTGCGGTTCGCTGATGATGGCTGGTTCGCACGGGGTTTCCTTCTCTGTCTGGAATCTTGATGAAGCGACAAGATCCTTTTTCATGAAACAGGTGTATGAATCGGTATTAAAAAAGGGGACTCCTGTTGAAAAAGCATTTACACAGACAAAAAGAGCATTCATCCAGGGAAAGCCGGGTAAGAACGGAATGGCTGCAGGAATGCCGGAGGGAGATGAAGGAGGGAAATTGTCCAATCCCTATTTTTGGGGATCGTTTATATACTATGGACGCTGACATGGAAGCTGGGCGCCGGAATCCGGTTTTGATGGATGCATCGTCGGCAATTATATTGTTCAAATGCTTATTTTTTGAGCTGGTTGCTGAATATTTCAGACTGATTATGGCCGAATCAGCCTACCTCGAAGTCACTCCTGAAGGTTGCGATGGCGCAGATATGTTTTGCCGTTATCGTATGGAAGAAAGTATCAAAATCCAGGGATTGCCCGGCACGATACAGCACCCCGGCCGGCAATTTCAACCGGTGAAAGGTCTCGGGGCCGGTGAACGGGATACTATCCTTTTGTATCAGGCGGGTATCGGAGACTTGGTCTTACTTGATGACGGAAAGGGCGCATTATACTGCAGGAATAATGACATTCCCTTCGTAAATTCGCTGCTGGTTCCGAGGGTGCTTCACCTTGGCGGCCTGATTGACATAGAAGAAAGAGACCGTGCGATGAAACGCATCATGGCTTATGGCAGGTACTCCTATAAAATCATTGAGTATGCCTACGGCTGCGGTGACGAAAAGCTGGCCAGCTTTTTATAAACTGATCATATCGGTTTGATTATATCAGCGGAAATATCTGAAATAGTCTGGCACCCGGTCAATATCATGGCTTTCTCAATATCTTTTTTCAGGTGATTCAAATAGTATGATACGCCTTCGGCACCCATGCCGACGGCGGCAATGGCGACGGGGCGGCCGATGAGTACCGCCGTGGCTCCCATGGCAAGGGCCTTGAGAATATCCACGCCTTCACGGAAACCGCCATCCACGATGATCATCAAATGTTTTTTCACTTCCCTGACTATTTCATCCAGAACATCCATGGAACCCATCATTTCGTCAAGAACCCTTCCGCCGTGATTGGAAACAATTATGCCATAAGCGCCGACTTCAACGGCAGCTGCCGCATCCCTGACATTCATAATGCCTTTAAGGAAAAAAGGAAGTTTCGTCGATGATATGAGTTCTTTCAATTGAGAAAAACTTTTCGGTCCCACGGACTGATTTTTCATGGCCATGGTTTTGAATACAACGGCGTCAATGTCCATTCCGACGGCCATGGCGCCGGCTTTTTCAGCGGCTTGGATGCGCATTATTATGTCCTTGTTGTCGCTGCGCGGCTTGAAAATGGGGATGCCTTTGCCGCCGTATTCTGAAATCGCCTGGAGGCCGATCTTGTACTTGTCCGGAGTTGCTCCGTCTCCCACAAAGGCTATGCTTCCCGACTTGATACAACCGGCAATTACGGCGCGGTTGTAGTCCAGTTCGTCGATGGCGCCTCCCATGTTGGTAACGGTACCTGTTATGGGAGCGGCAAGGACCGGGAGGGACAGTTTCTGGTCCATGAAAAGTGTAGTGGTATCCGGCTGGGTCACATCATGGATAAGCCGTGTGTTGATCTTAAATTTTTTTAGCGACGCGATGTTTCTTCTGAATGATTCGCCGGTCCCTGTGCCTCCCATCCCCGGCACGCCTGTTGGACAGTCCCTGCCGTCGCAAATCTTGCAAACGTAGCAGATTTTTTTGAATTTTTCCTTTGCGGCGATATGAATGGTTTCCATCGATATTTCCGATTCCTCGATCATATCGAATTTGATGATATCCCTGCATTGCTCGTAGGATCGAACCGCGTCTTCAAGGGTCTTTCCTATGGCGATGATATGACCTGCCTTTTCGACATTGGAACGGGGCTGTATGACCTTGTCGCCGGGCCTGACATTAAGGAATATTTCCTTTATGCCGGGTATTTTAAGGGCTTCTTCAAGGCCGGTAATTTTTTTGACAATTCCCGGTTTTGTTATAATGGCGCGTTCGATGGAATACTGGCTGATGACCGGTTCGAGATTGCCCGGCTCCTGGCCGAGGGCAACCTCGATGGCCGCCTTCATGAGGTCAACGCCGGATGAAAAGGGATAGGTGTAGGCAGACATGAATCCGCCGGAGAGACGGGCCGCGAGTTCTCCTATCATCGGACCGTCCCTGGTTATTTTAATGTCTCCCTTGGCAGCGCCGATATCAAGGCCGAGAGCGCGTATGCCGAGTTTCATGACATGACAGGCGGATTCCTGTATCTCACGGGAAAGGCTCGATGGCATATTGTGTCCCGTTTCAATAAAGAACGGCGGATATTCAATGATCCGGTCAGCAATACCGGTAAAGGTAATTTCATTATTGTAGATTATCGCATCTATGGACAGTTCGGGGCCTTCCATGAATTCTTCCATGATGAGTTCACCGCTCGGGGATGCCCCCTTTGAAAATTTAAAGGCATCGGAAAGCTGGTTGAAATTGTCAACGCGCATGACGCCGCGGGCGCCCATGTTGTCTGACGGTTTGATGACAATGGGGAATTTGAGAATTTTACCCGCTTTTTTGGCGTCTGCCAGGGACCAGACAGGAAGGAAGTTGGGAGAAGGGACTCCGTGTTCCTTGAAGCGCATGCGCATTTTAATTTTATTGGTCGCTGCCTCAGCATCCTCGAATTTTATTCCCGGCAGGTTGAGGGCATTGGCGACGGCTGCGACGGCCATGGAAGCATCGGTGCCGACGGTCAGGACGCCGCTTATCGGTGTCAGTTCGTTCTGGGCCTTTGCAACGCGGACAGAACCCTCGATGTCACGGGTGCTCATGACAATGGGGATATCGGCATCTTTCATCCCGAGGGCATTGGAATTGTAGTCCGTCACAATGACCTGGAGCCCCATCTTTTTTGCGGTCAGTATTGCCGGCATCTGGAGAAGACCGCCGCCTATTATCATTATGGTTTTTTTCACTGTGCGCTCCTTTTTCTCTGGGCTTTTTTAGCGCCTTATCGAAGTACCTGAAAACGTAGTGCACGTCGGTAACAGTTGTTAATGTCTGTTTGAATATCACGGTGCAGAGCATGCTCAAACACCGAATTTATGTCACATTATACAACATTCAGTTTTATTAAGTCAATAATTTAATTATTGTAGTAAATGACGACGTATAATAAGACGGTGTAGAGTGATACATCATGTATGGAACTGGATCGAGTTGAACCCGATCGCATACACGTGATCCATGCATTTGCCTATGATACGTGTTTTGAAGTTTCAGCCGTTTGAAAAGGACTTGAAATTATAAATTTAATTACATACTGTGTCTACCTACTTTATGGATTAAACCCGTAGTCGACCAGTTTGGAGGAGCCATGGATCGAAATCTTACTATTGAAGCAGTTCGTCTTACTGAAGCGGCAGCTCTCTTTGCGAGCAGGCATATGGGAAAAGGTGATGAAGACCTTTCATATTATTCAGCCGCCGAGGCTATGAATAAAGTTTTATCAACAATGGATATTGACGGTGAGGTCGTGATTGGGGCCGACAGCTCTGATACCGCCCTCTATGACGGGGCCCGGGTCGGGATCAAAACAGGCAGCGCTGTCGATCTTGCGGTGAAACCCCTGGACGGAAAAATGACCTGTGCCCGCGGGGGGCACAATGCTGTATCGGTCGCCGCAGTCGGCACCAAGGGCAGTTTTATGAAGACCCCGTCATACTACATGGACAAGATTGCCGTGGGGAAGGACGCGAAGAACATGGTGGACATCAATCAGCCGCCGGCGATCAATATCAAGCGTATCGCCCGGGCCAAGGGAAAATATATAGAGGACATAACCGTGTGCGTTCTTGACCGTAAAAGGAACGAACCCCTTGTCAAAGAGATCCGGGAAACCGGCGCAAAAATAAAATTAATCCGCGACGGTGATATAACCGGCGCGATTTCAACAGCGTTTCCCGAAAGTTCCATTGACATGCTGATGGGGATCGGCGGGGCCAAGGAGGCCATTATTGCAGCGGCAGCTCTTAAATGCATGGAGGGGGACATGCAGGCCCGTTATGTGGGCCTCAGCGCGAAAGAAAAGGACCATATCCGTGAACTGGGGTTCGGCGATCCTGACAGGATATTCACCATATCGGAAATGATAAAAGGGGATGAAGTCATTGTCTCGTTGACCGGGGTGACCGATGGCGTGCTGCTTCCCGGCGTGCAGTATATTGCGGGCGGCGCAAAGACGAACTCGATACTTTTTCGGCAAAAAACGCATACCCTGCGCTATATCAATGCCGTACACCAGTTTGACTACAAGCCCATATTCTAACGGCATATTATTTCAGGAGTCGGGATATAGAACGGAAGATTGACATATCGGTAATCCGCTCGATTAATGAAAAAATCAATTCGAGAATGTCCCTTGCGGAACTACTGAAGGCTATCATGGACGCGGCCAAGGAGCTCCTTGAATCCGAGGGCTGTTCCCTCCTCCTTGCCGATCAGAAAACAGGCGATCTTATCTTCGATGTGGTTATCGGCGATAAAGGCGATATTATCCGCGGCGAACGAGTCCCGAAGGGGAAGGGTATCGCCGGCATCGTTGCCAGCAGCATGGAGCCGATCATTGTTGATGATCCGCACCATGACGATCGATGGTACCATGCCATTGACCGGAAATACCAGTTCAACACGAAAAATCTTCTCTGTGTTCCAATGCAGGTAATGGGTGATTTTGTGGGAGTACTCGAGGTTGTCAATACCGTAGGGCGCGACCGATATGATGTGCATGACCTGGAGAAGGCTGAATACATAGCAAACCAGGCCGCAATCGCCATCAATAATCGCAGACTCTACGATGAGCTGACCAACAGGATCGAGGAACTGACCGCGCTGTACGAAGTCGCCCAGTCCATATCCTTAGCCGGGCCCGATGATGATGTAATAGACAATATCTGCAAATCGCTGGCAAAATCTATGAAGGTGGGCCGCGTTTCGATAATTTTCTTTGATGAAAACGAAGGGCGGTTAACCATTGAATCCGCCTTCGGCCTTCCTGAATCGATCGTGAAGTCCTGCGATATTGACATCAACTCGTCAATAGCAGGCCATGTGTTCCGGAGCGGTGATCCCATGATGGTGTCCGATATCAACCGTGAGATTCCGTCCGACATGGTGGTCCCGGGCAGGAATTATAAGACTGATTCGTTCATCTCCGTACCCATCCAGTACAAGAACAAAACCATCGGGGTCCTTTCATGCGCTGATAAAAATAACGGGAAGTATTTTGATTCCTTCGACTTGCGCATCGTCACCATGATCTGCAGCCAGGTATCACAGATCTATACGAATCTCGTCAACCAGAAGATTACCGAAAACCAGCGGATACTGTCCCGCGATATTGACATCGCGGCCGAAATACAGAAAAAAATATTACGAGGGATCCCCGCAAGCTTCAACAACCACATGCTGGCGGCATTCACCAGGCCGGCCCGTTCCGTCGGTGGCGATTTTTATGATTTTTCAAAGCTGAACGACAACAAGTACTCTATACTGGTCGCGGATATCTCGGGAAAAGGCATTCCCGCTGCGCTGTTCATGGGGTCGGCGCTGAACGTCGTCAGGGCGGAACGGAGGATAGACAGCTCTCCGGCGGGACTATTGAAAAATGCCAACCGGTATATCTTCCAGGACTCTGAATACGGCATGTTCGTGACCTTGTTTTACGCGGTCATCGACAGCCATAACAACCTGATCACCTATGCCAGCGCCGGGCATAACGACCAGATGCTGGTGCGGTCCCGCACGCGGGAAGTGATCATGCTCAACGCCGATGGAAAGGCGCTGGGGCTCTCGGATGACGAAAATTTTGAAGAGCGCGTTATCCTGTATGAACCGGGTGACTTCCTCATTCTCTTTACCGACGGCGTAACCGAGTGCTTTGGCGGCGACCTGATGGATCTGGAGCACGGGGAGCGGATGCTTGCCGAAATCGCGCTCCGCTTTATCGATTACGATCCGGATAAACTGATTGATTACCTGAAGGAGCATTTTAAGACCGTGACAAGGGACACTGATTTTGTCGATGATATCACGGTACTGGCCATAAAATTCTAAGGTGCCAACATTACGCGCTATGAAAGATTTAGAAGAACTGCTCAATGCCATTTACATTGATATCCGCAAGAGAAACACTGACCGCGGCCTGCAGGCCATACCGCAGTCCGATGAATTTTTTGAGGAGATAAAAAAGGCTTATTCGCTGATACCCTTTGCCATTCCCAAACTCATCAAAATGCTTGTCGATTCGCATAAAATATTTACGTTTCCCATTGTTGAGGCGGATCGGAAAGAGCGGATTCGCCGCATTGAGGGCCTTGTCGTTGCTGAAGGGAATATCGTCAAGGACCTTTTGCAGCGATACAGCGATGAGCTGGTGCGGGCGTATTCCCATGAATTTTCAACGAAATATTCCGTCGAAAGGATCATAAAGGAATTCTACCCCAAAATACTGGATTATAATAACACCCATCTCGGTAAGATGGCCAATATCGTAATGTACCTCATGGGGATCCAGTCAAACCTCGAGCGCAACATTATGCAGTTTGGCGTAAAGTGGCAGGAAAAACAGCTCAGGACTGAACTTGAGAACAGTGATCCCATTGATTATTTCATAGAAACTGAATCGGGGATCTGCTCTGCCGGCGGCGGCGTTAAGGGCGGGGGGGAGCAGGGTCCCCGGGCGACAGATGCGGCTCATTATGAGGATATGAAAAGATATCTGACCAAGAATTCCGTTGAAAAAACCATCACGGTGTACGGCATTGAATTCTATTCCCGCGTCTGCTTCAGGGAATATCAGTTTTCCCTCATGCAGAAGCTCATCGAGGACGGGATCGTTCATAATAAGGATGATCTGAAGCTGGTGAAAAAAATGCTCCAAAAGACGCGCTCAAATTCGGACCAGGACCTGAACCTGCAGAAGTACGCCAACGATATAAACGACCTGGAAAAACTCATCAATAATAAAATCAAGCTGAGCGAGGGATGATGAAGCGGGTCGCAATTATCGGCGGCGGCGCGTCGGGGCTCATGGCGGCGTGTTTTGCGGCAGGCGACGGCAACGCGGTAGTCATTTTCGAAAAACAGAAGAAGATCGGAAGAAAAATCCTCGTAAGCGGAAACGGCCGGTGCAATATATCCAACCGGCATCTCTCCATTGATAAATACCATGGAAAGAACACGCGGTTTGTCCACAATGTGTTTGCCCGGTTCGGTCTTGAAGAAACAATAGATTACTTTGCATCCATCGGCCTTCCTCTCGTGGAAGAAAAAAACGGCAAATTGTTCCCCGCTTCACTGCAGTCTGCAACGGTGGTGCGCCTTTTTGAGTATGAGCTTTTACGTAAAAAAGTTGAAGTCAGAACGCACAGAAAAATCGAGCGGATCATCAGGTGCGGCAAGGCCTTCAAACTGGTGACAGCGGGTCATGAGGAGGAGGTTTTCGATGCGGTCATACTCGCCGCCGGAAGCTGCGCCTATCCCCCCGCCGGCGGCTCGCGTGATGGTTATGATCTGGCGGCCCAGATGAAACACAAGGTATATGAGCCTTTCCCCGCGATTCTTCCTGTCAACATACCTCTGAAAATGGTACACCGGCTCCAGGGGATCAAGTGGGACAGCGCCCTGTCGGTGGTGCATAAAGGAACCGTGACGGCTTCTTCCGAGGGCGAGCTGCTCTTTACGGCGTACGGCATTTCGGGACCGGCAAGCCTCGATATATCACGCGCGGTCAATGAAACACTGATCGGGAACGGGGAGCCGTCGATCCTGGTCGACCTTTACCCCGGGTATCAATACCATGAACTGGAACATCTCCTTGATGCCCTCTGGTCTGACGCATCAAAGTCGGTATCGTTCAGCCTCATAGGGATCATGAAAACGCCCATGCCTGAAGTCATTCTGAAAATTGCAGGAATCGACCCCGACAGGAAAGTCGGAGACCTTGGACGTGAAGAAAAGAGGAAGCTGGTCAACACCTTGAAGAACCTTGAGCTGGTTCCGGGCAAGCCCCGGGGCTTCAACGAGGCGGTTGTGGCGGCGGGAGGCGTGGACGTGAATGAGATCAATCCTGCAACCATGGAATCGCGGATTGTCCCGGGCCTGTTTATAACCGGGGAGCTTCTTGATGTCGACGGGGACAGCGGAGGGTACAACCTGCAGTTCGCCTGGAGCACCGGCGCCGTTGCCGGCTTGGCCCAGCACTGACAGCACCCTTCAGATCATCATGATGAATCCCTGAATGGCGGCGATTTTCGTGCAGACGTCGTGCAGGTGGGATTCAGAACTGAATTCCGCTGTTATGGTGTAGGATATGAACTTGCTGTTCCTGCTCGGTTTGTGGCGCACCTCCCCCTCGATGCCATGCTCAACCAGGACCGCGGAAATGATCTCGTGCAGATCGGGATTGAGCAAAAAAACCGATTTAAAGGTGATCTCGGCCGGATAATTGATCTCTTTCTTCATGGGTCAACGAATGGAGGACATATCCCTGTTTGTCAACAATATATGCCCTGAAATTGAAAACGGCGGACACCCGGACTTGTAACGGCGGTCTACCTGTAATATTGTTTTCGGCGTATTGAATAAAATCAGCCGTTACGTATCCGCAATTAAATCTTGACTCGATGGCCGTCGGATGGCCATACTGTTTGCGGTGTATATCCATGGAAATGATAAATTTGACCCTGCTTCAGCCTTTTATCATCGCCCTGTTCTTGGGGGCGCTTCTCGGCTTTGAACGGTCTTTCACCTCCCGCATGGAGCATGAAGAGCTGGATTTCATCGGCGGCGTACGGACCTATGCCCTGGTTTCGCTGTTCGGCTCCTTTGCCTCCTTCCTGGCCGAACGCTACATCCCTGAAATTCTCCTCCTCGGTTTCACGGGAATCATCATCCTCGTCGCCATTTCATATTATATATCCTATTCAAAGCATGGCGAAAGCGGCATAACCACCGAGGTCAGCATGTTCATCTGCTTTCTCATCGGCGTAACGGTCCAGAAAAACCACCTGGTACCGGCCCTGTTTATCGCCATCGTGTCAACGGCTGTCCTCTATCTCAAGAGATACATGCAGCGCCTCGGTGAAAAAATTGAAAATGAAGATATCCGGGGGACTCTTCTTTTTGCCCTGGTGACGTTCGTCATTCTTATTTTTGATCCGGATTATAATTTCTATATGAAGGATATCGGTGCCCTGGGGGCCGGTATTTGTGAGCGCTTTCCCGAACTGGCGGATGTTAAGGTGATCAATCCCTTTACCGTGTGGCTCATGGTGGTGCTGATATCCGCCATAGGCTTTTCCGGTTATATTGCCATCAAGATCCTGGGCTCACGCAAGGGTATCGGCCTTACCGGGTTTCTCGGCGGCCTGGCATCGAGCACTGCCACAACGGTGACTTTTTCGAAACGAAGCTCGGAATCCGGGCACGAAGAACTTTACGGTTCATATTCCCTGGCAGTCCTTCTGGCATGTTCAACCATGTTTCCCCGTATACTGATCGAGGTTATTGTCATAAATGCCGCGCTGGCGCCTAAACTGATGATTGTCATGGGACTTATGACAATAGCCGGATTTTTTTATTGCCTCGTATTGTGGAAAAAGAGCAGGGAAAAGAAGGTCAGTGATGTCGCACTTAAAAATCCCTTCAATCTCATGCCGGCGGTAAAATTCGGTTTTGTTTTTGCGTTCATTATATTCATGGCAAGGGTGACAGAAGTCATGGTTGGCGAAAGCGGCGTGTATTTCATAAGCGTACTGACCGGACTATCCGATGTTGATCCAATAACTTTAACCATGAGTCAGATATCGCGGGATGATCCCGCCAAACTCGGCCTGGCAACGGTCGCCATTACGATTGCCGCCTTTTCCAATACCATCATGAAAGCGGTGATAGCCTGTATGCTCGGATCAAAAAAATTCAGGAAAACGGTTCTGGCCGGATTCGGAATTATAATCTGCGCGGGGGGTGTCGGGCTGATACTGGTGTTTCTTGTATGACGATCAACTGGAAGTCATCGCCGCGGAAGGCGCCGCAGAGGAACGATTGACCGGGGACTGCTCATGAGATGAGGACACGCGCCCCCGGCAGGATCGTTGATTTGGCACGTTTTTTCTGCCCTACTTCGGAATCTTGCTGTAATCCTCAAGGAATTTTTTCAGGCCGATGTCCGTCAGCGGATGCTTGATGATCTTCTGGAACACGTCGAAGGGAATCGTGGCGATATCCGCTCCGATAAGAGCGGCATGCTTGATGTGCAGCGGGTTCCGGACCGAAGCAACGATTATTTCAGTGGTGAAATCGTAATTGGCGTATATGGCGGAGATCTCCTCCACCACTTCCATGCCCTCTGAGGATATGTCGTCAAGGCGGCCGATGAAGGGCGAAATAAAGGTAGCCCCAGCCTTTGCCGCCATGAGGGCCTGGACAGAGTTGAAGCAGAGGGTCACGTTGGTTTTGATCCCTTCGGAATAGAGGGTCCTGACGGCGCGGAGGCCGTCTTCGATGAGCGGAATTTTTATGTTGATGTTGTCTCTGATCCTGGCAAGTTCCCGGGCCTCGCGGACCATGCCGTCGTAATCGACTGATATTACCTCGGCCGACACGGGGCCGTCAACTTCCCTGGCGACTTCAATAAGGACATCGCGGTAGGGCCTGCCGATTTTACTGACCAGGGTCGGGTTGGTCGTCACGCCATCAAGGATTCCCAGTTCTTTTGCGCGGCGGATCTCCTTGATGTCAGCGGTATCTATAAAAAACTTCATATATGCACCTCTTTCCCGATTTTGTTTATATTGATAGTCCGGAAAACCGGCGATTATGTCAAATAATTTCTATCAAATGGCGCCGGAGTTTTTAAATATGGCCGTTTTCAAGTTCAGGGTAATTACCAGGAATAAGACAGGCCTTCATATGCCGTAATTATCAAATAATATTGACAGTGGCGGCAATTTTTTTCATTATGCGTCGGCAATGAGATCGTTTTTTTATAATGTTTATAAAGAACTGCGCGGTATTGCTTCTTCACCTTCGGGGTTCCTGTTCCTTGTTTTGCAGTGCCTGCTGGCAGGATTCAGTTTGTACACGGCGATGGGTAGCTACAGCGGCTTGAGCATGCCCCTGGAAGAAGGAATGCTGCCGGTGCCCGGCCTTGAACCGCTGAGGGACTTGTTCGTCCCGCTGTTCCGCAACAGCTATCTGTATCTGTGGCTGATTCTCCCCATAGTGTTTTCCGGCATCATTCCGGGATATGATAAAAAAAAGGAGTTCAATTTTATCGGGCAGTTTTTCGGGATCGGGCGAACCCTGTATGCGAAAATCCTGGCGGGGTTGCTGTATTGCCTGGCGTTGCTGTCCATTTCCCTTCCGGCAGTTTATTACTGGATCATGATAGGGGGGGATATTTTCCTGAAGGAAACGCTTCTTGTTTACGGAGGTTACTGGCTTTACGGATTATTTATCCTGTCGATCACCCTTTTTGTATCTTCGTTCCTAAGAAACCGCGTTGCAGCGTCATGTATTGCTATCCTTCTTGCCGGGGCGACCTTCGGGTATGATCTGTGCGGCGAATTGTCTCCGGCAGCCTGTTCCCAGACGGCCTGGACCCTTTCATCGGTGATGGGCTTTTTCGAAACAGGGCATCTGGCCGTCCCGGTCATTGTATACCTGGCGATTCCTGCGATGATGCTTCTGCTTGTTGCAAATATTTTACTGATGATCAGGAGCAGAAAAAAGACCATACTGCTATCTGCCGCGCTTTTCCTCGGCCTCTGCGCCTTAACGGGTACCGCTGCCGCTATCGGCAAAGGAGTATTCGGTTCAGGAATTGACCTGACAGACCATGAACACGCAGCGGCCGTATCGTGGGTATATGCCAATGCCGAACAGCAGGTGTGTCCCTTCGGTGTCTGCCCGGGAACCGCCACCGGCGCCGGAACGGTCATGCCGGAGCAGCAGGGCCATCCCCTCGTCATCTCCGATAAAAATCAGAAGGATATCCTTGCCATATACTGGGGGGTGATTCCCTTCCTGCTTGTTTTTTTCATGGCGGTGGGGGCGGTTGGAAGGAGCGGTATCCCTGCGGCAGGAAAGAGGGCGATCGTGGCGCCTGCCACCTGGCTGGTCATTATGGTTTCCCTGGCCCTGGTGCAGGACTGTTACGTCAAGAACCGGGAGTGGAAACTATTTCCTTCAATATGGGAGATCCTGCCCCGCTGGGCCGATACCATGGGGAAGAAAATTGTCGCGCCGCCGGCCGTCACCGCTGAAGCAAGAGGCGCCGGAATAAAGGAAGATCAAGCGGCACGAACAGGAGACCTGAACCATATCTATGCCGGAAAGGAATATCGGCACCTCCAGCGTTTTTTCAAAAAGCTTGCCGACCTTCAGGCCCGGCGGCGAAACACGGTGCATATCGTGCATTACGGCGATTCACTGATATGGGGCGATTGCTATACGAAAACCCTTAAGAGGAGTTTCCAGAAAAATTTCGGCGACGGGGGCAGGGGCGTGGTGCCGCCGGTCGAGACCATGGCAACGGCGCTTCAAGACCATGTCAACAGGACATCGCCGGGTGGCTTCAGGCTGCACGCCATACGCCACGAGTTCCGGTGCCTGGGGAAATTCTATATCCGGCCCGAGGTCAATCCTCAGCTCGGATTTACCGGTGAGGGGACCTTCGTCAGGTCGCCGCTGACTGATATCCGCATGGAAGCGCCGGCAGGTGCGGAGAAATGGAGACGGGTGAGGGTCTTTCTGCGCAGTCCGGTGAGCGGTCCGGCCGCCATGTCGGAATGCCGCCTTAACCTTGATTACGGAGCCGGGACCGAGCAGAAGGTAATCCGGCTGAATCCCGGCGCAACCGGATCGGTGGCGTGGGACATCCCCGCCTCGGACAGGATACGGATAGATTTCGCTGGGTCAGCGGGGCCGCTCCCCGCTGTCGATGCCGTTGATGTCGAGAGCGGCAGGGGCGTGGTGTACAGCACCATCGTCCGCATGGGCATCCACATGGCATGGATGAACGCGGTGCCGGAGCAGAACCTGAAGTCCCTTGCGGAATTAAACCCGGATCTTCTCGTTTTCCAGTTCGGCATCAACGAGGCGGCATCGCTGGGTGCGTTCCCCGAGTTTACCAGGGAGGAGCTCAGAAGCCAGATGCGCCAGTGGCTCATGAAGGTGAAGCGGCTGCTTCCCGAAACCGATATCCTCCTCATCGGCCCGCCGGAAAGGCTCCAGAACTACCAGGGTGGCCTTGCGGTGATGAAGGAGACCCTGGCCGTGCGGGAGGTGCAGCGGGAGGAGGCGGAACGTGCCGGCCTGGCGTACTTTGACACCTATGACAGCCTCGGCGGGGAAGGGCACATGCTGAAAATGGTGAGTTCAGGTCTTGCCATGAAGGATTATACCCATTTCACCATGAGGGGCGGTGATACCGCTGCCCGGGCCTTGTATACGTCCCTCATGAACGCGTATCAAAAAAAGAACGAGCGGCCGAAGCTCGATATTAAACTGGAAGAAAAAACCGCCATCCTGTTCAATTCAGCTTCCTTCGCCTATTTTCTCGCGGCGGTCATCATCGTCGCCTTTATTCTGAGAAGGTGGCCGTCGCTCCGTTTCGGGTTTCTTCTCGCGGCATCGTATTATTTTTATGCCACGTGGGAAGTGTGGCCTCTGGCGTGCCTTGCCGCGACCACCGTGACGGATTATTCCATGGCGCGCTGCATCAAGGCGGCCCGGAACAAAGGCGGCCGGGGCACCGCGTACCTTGGCCTGTCGCTGGCCGTCAACCTGGGGATCCTTTTCACCCTGAAATATTTTGATTTCTTCTCCGACCTCGCCGGGAAGGCCGTCAACGCCCTCGGGCACCAGGCATCGGTGCCGATATTGAACATCCTGCTACCTGTCGGCATATCCTTTTACACCTTCCAGTCGCTGTCATATACCATAGACGTGTGGCGCGGTACCATCGAGCCGGAGAAAAACCTTGTCAGGTACGCGCACTACGTGTCCCTCTTTACCCAGCTCCTTGCCGGTCCCATCGTCAGGGCGCGGGAATTTCTGCCGGCCCTGAAGGATCGGGCGAGCCATTTCCCGGTGACAAGCGAGCACGTGTCGGCGGCCCTGTTCCTTATTCTGGCGGGGCTGATGAAAAAAGCCGGGGCCGACTGGCTGGCGGGCTCCATCGTCGACCGCGTGTACGCCAGTCCCCACATGTTCCTTCCCCTGGAGACGCTGACGGCGGTGTATGCCTACGGCCTGCAGATCTACGGCGATTTTTCCGGATACAGCGACATAGCCATCGGGAGCGCCATGCTCCTGGGCTACAATTTGACGGAGAACTTCCGCCGGCCCTACGCGTCGGCATCGGTGAGTGAATTCTGGCAGAGGTGGCACATCTCCCTGGGAAGCTGGCTCCGGGACTACCTGTACATCAGCCTGGGAGGAAACCGGAAACGGGCGCTGCTCAATATCGGGATAACCATGTTCCTGTGCGGTCTCTGGCACGGGGCGGCCATCCCCTTCGTCATATGGGGCGCCTATCACGGTCTCTTCATGATAGGGGAGAGGGTCCTGAAGCTTAACAGGAAAACAACGGCGAATCCGTTCCTCCACGGCCTGAGGGTCTTCATAACCCTTCACGCGGTCCTCTTCGGATGGATCATTTTCAGGTCGGATTCCTGGGACACCTTTGCCGGGATAATGAATTCTCTTTTACAGCTGAAGGCCGGGGCCCCCAATGTCGGCGTTCTCCTGATCCTTGCCATGGCGGGTTTTTACGCCCTGCATTATACGCCGCTTCGGTGGAAAGATAGCCTGAAGTCCGCCTGGGGAAGGATGCCGGCAACGGTCCAGGGCCTGGCGGCGTCCTGCGTGACCCTGTTTATCTACAATATCGCCATCGCGGAAGTGAAGCCCTTTATCTACTTCCAGTTTTAAGCGCTGAATCCGGCGCGGTGGCAGGCCGGGTAGCTTTTAACCTGGATTTTCCGGAAATGCCGCCTATGGTTTCCGCAACGCTGTTCTGGCCCGGATCAATGTACCCGTAGCCGTTGATGATGTTCATCTCGGTTTTAAGGCCCCGGGAAAGGTTTCGTATGAGATAGAGAAAGCCCTCGGCATGTTTGCCGGTGAGCACGAAGGGCTGAAAGCGGATCTGCCTGTTGCGGCCGGCCAGGGGGATGACCTTGATGGTTTCCAGCGTTCCGCCGTTGTAATAAAAGCCGACGGCAATGTTGTCGCGCTCCACGGGGTTTATGTAGCCGTTTATGAAATTTCCCAGGGAGTAGATGATGGGCCTGCCGCGGTATATCTCGATGCCCTGGGGCCAGTGGGGATGGTGGCCGATGATCGCGTCCGCACCGGCGTCGATAATGTCGTGGGCCGTCGCTATCTGCTCCTTCTGGGGAACATGGGTCTGCTCGATCCCCCAGTGGAGGGAAATCAGTACCCTGCTGTTGTCCAGTTTGTAGGCGGCGATGTCTTCCCGGATAAGGTCAAGATCGAGGGGGGCAATGCCGGGAAGGGAGTCCGTAGCATAGTATTCCTCCGGCGGCCTGTTGCAGTAGGCCAGGATGACGATGGAAGTATCCCCGTATTTCAATACAACCGGCCTGCGGGCCTCGTCAAGATTTTTGCCGCCGCCGGTGTGGCGGATGTTGAGGCGGTCAAGGGCCGCAATGGTGTCCACCATTCCCTCGGTATTGTAATCCATCAGGTGATTGTTTGAAATCGATACCGCGTCGATCTTCAGGTCCTTGAGGCACACGGCGTCTTCAGGCTTGACCCTGAAAATATAGGGCTTTTCCACGACCGGCGTCCCCCGCTTTGTTATGGGCGATTCCATGTTGGCGAAGATGAAATCGTACTTCAGGAGCTCTTCTTTAATTTTCCAGAAGGGGTACTCTATGCCTTTCTTGTGGATGTGCAGTTCGGCTTCGTTGGCGAGCAGTATGTCCCCGACGAAGAGTATGGAAAAACGCTGCGCGCTCCGGGCTGATAGTTTATCGATGCCGATGCAGACCGCACCGCCCATGAGCGACAAAACTATGAATATGTAAATAATCCTTTTCATTGCGCAGCTTAATCAGAACGAAATGAGACAAGCCTGTCAATTCTAATATTAAATGTAATCCGCGGCGGATTCACTGCCCCGGGAAAAAAATCCAGTTCAAATATTTTCTCACCTCTGCCGGTGACATCCCGAATCCCAGGTAGCAGCCGTCAATCCAGATCTCAAAATGGAGGTGGATGCCGTAATCCCTGCCCTGGGCTTCGCCTGCCAGGCCTGAATTCCCGGCCCAGCCGATGCGATCGCCCTTTGAAACGCGGGAACCGACCCGGAGGGACCGGTCGAGCCGTGAAAGGTGGTTGTAGGCCGTCACAATGCCGTTGCGATGATCAATCCATACTTCCCGGCCTCCGAAGGAGCGCTTCATGAAGGTCGTCGGGTGGGACCGGAAGTAGGCGGAGCGATGGTTCCACTCTTCAATTGTCGGGGCCCGGTATTCCCGGTCGGCCCTGATAACGATACCGGAGTCGGCGGCGTAAATGGGCGTGTCCCTGGTCAGGGGCACCGGCGTGTAGGAATTGCCGCCGTAATAATGATAAAGGTCGATGCCGGCATGGCGGCCGCCGCGGTATGTCCGCGGGGCATTGGGATAGCAATAGTCCTCCGCCGGCAGGAAGGCGTTGCGGACCGGCAGGCACAGGCCACGGAGGCGCTCGTCGAAGAACTGGACCCGGGAGGAGCCGAGATAAATCTCGATCTCGGCTATGGCGGCATGGTCATGTTCGGTTCCGCCGGCGGGCATGAAAATGCGGAACATGCTGGCGTCAACGCCTCCCAGCTCGATTGAAACGCTCTCTTTTCGCGAGGCGTCAATCGAGGCGAAATCAAACCAGTCGCCGTCCATGAACTGGAGCGTGAAAGATTTCAGCGTCCGGTAGCCGTCCTTTTTGCCGGGGCGGACGACAATGGCGGTCATGAGGCGCTTGGCGCCGAAGTCAACGGAAATCCAGTGGGGGCCCGGACCGGCCGCTGATATCCAGCAGGTCGCGTTATCGGCGTCAAAGGCTTTTACCGCCCGGTAGCTGGTGCTGAGCTGGGAGCTGGTCCTGATGATCACTTTTCTGGCAGTGTTCTGCCCTGTAATTATGTAGTCTTCGTTTGCGGCAAAGGTGCCGGCATCGGCCGTGAATATCAGCAGGCACAGTGCCTGAAAGATTTTTGTTATAAGTGGTGGCATGTCTCGGCGGTGATTCTTAAAATGCGGAGTATCTCCCGGTGTCAGGCGGCTGCGGGATATCTGTTCCGCAGTCCCGGAATAACTACCGCCGGCTGAACAGCCGGCGGTAGTGTTGCATCTTATCGTTATTATTCAGTCAATTACTTGGGCACAACCTGAAAGGTGACCCTTCTCTGTTCAGCGCTCTTGGGGTCAACCCCGGAAAGGGCTTCAGAGGAACCGACGCCGCGGTACGTGAGCTTGGGAGAAGTGATCCCCGCCTTGCCCAGTGAGTCGTACACGGCCTTGGCCCTGTCGGTGGAAATCTTCATGTTGCCCGGCTTGGCCCCTTCGGCTGACTCGGGGCCGCGGCCGTCAGTGTGACCGCGAATCTCAAGAGCGTAACCGTCGGGAAGCTTGTCGAGAATTCCCTTAACGACCGGCGCGGCAACCTTGGCCCACTTGTCCCACGACTGGGGAGGCACTGTCGAGCTCTTGTACGCGAAACCGGTCACGGGATATTTCGCCAGCTGCTCGTTTGATACCGAAACGATATTTGTGTCAACGCCGACTTTCTCCGGCTCCTTGACCTGCTCTTTCGCGCATGATACAATGAAGATGGCTGCTATGATAATTGTTATTGCAGTAAATAATTTTTTCATTTCTCCACTCCTTTTGAATGAAATTATTTGAATTGGATACCATTAATGATATTTGTCAAATATATTTTAGCAAGAAATTATCCGCTCTCTGTCCCAAACCGGCCGCAAGGCATGAAAAATGCCCGGGAAAGGGCATAATTAAAGATTTGACAGGTCCGGTCTGAACTTTTTATATATCAAACCGGGCTGTTTAATCCATGAAAACAAGAACGATACAGGCATACCAGATCTCCAACGCCGTCGTCGACCTCATATACAAGGCAAGCTTCAGCCTGCCCTACGCCGTTGAAAAACGGATCGACCGGATGCTGAAAGACGAAGAGACGGACCTGGCCAGGACGACGCTGAAGATCCTCAGGGAGAACAATGAGATCGCAGCCGCCGAGGGACTCCCCCTGTGCCAGGACTGCGGCATGGTGATCGTCTTCATCGAAATGGGCCAGGCCGTGCTCGTCGAGGGGAGCCTGACGGCGGCGGTGAACAGCGGCGTTGAAGAGGCCTACCGGAAATTCAGCCTGCGCAGGTCAATCGTCGCGGACCCGCTGAAGCGCGGCAATACCGGGACCAACGCTCCGGCCTTTATCCACACCGACCTCGTCGAGGGAGACGGCCTGTCCCTCACCGTGTACCTCAAGGGCGGCGGATCGGAAAACATGTCGGCCCTGAAAATGTTCAGGCCCACGGACAGTGCGGAGGCTATTATAGATTTCATCGAGGAAACCGTGGTCAGGGCGGGTCCCAATCCGTGCCCGCCCCTGTTCCTGGGCGTGGGGATCGGCGGGACCGCTGACACGGCCATGCTCAATGCCAAGAAGGCGGTCCTCCGCGAGGCGGGGACACGGCACCCCGACCCGGCCTACGCGGACCTGGAGAGGCGCATAGAAGAACGGCTCAACGGCACCGGCGTCGGCCCCCTGGGCTTCGGGGGCAGGTCGACGGCGGCATGGGTATACATCAAGGAGGCGCCGACCCATATAGCCATGCTCCCGGTGGCCCTCAACCTGAACTGTCATTCCCTGAGATTCGGGACTGTCGAGCTATGATGAAGGATTGGAAAAAAATAGAGACACCGGTGACTGATTCCCTGATAGAATCTCTTGCCGCCGGCGACCGACTTCTCCTGTCGGGCGTTGTGTACGCGGCGCGGGACAAGGCCCACGAGCGCCTCTGCGCCATGGCCGCCCGGGGCGAGAAGCTCCCCTTTGACCCGGCCGGACAGCTGGTCTACTACATGGGGCCGAGCCCGGCGCCGCCGGGGCGGGTCATCGGGTCCGCGGGACCCACCACCTCGTCGCGCATGGACCCCTTCACCGAGGGTGTTCTAAAGATGGGAGTGAAGGGGATGATAGGCAAGGGGAGGCGCGATGCCGCGACACGGGCCCTTCTGCAGCAGTACCGCGCCGTCTATTTCGCCTCCTTCGGCGGCGCCGGCGCCTACCTGGCGAAGCGCATAAAAGAATCAGCCCTTATTGCCTTCGAGGACCTGGGGGCCGAGGCGATATACCGGCTTGGGGTCGAAGAATTTCCCATCATCGTTGTAAATGACATGCACGGCGGCGACCTGTATGAAGATGTACTTCGAAAAAGATAGCGATTTCACCGAGTTCAAGGAGGAGCTGCGGCGCCGCCTCGCATCCCGGCCGAACCGGGACCTTGAGGAAAGCGGGCTCAAGCACTCCGCGGTCATGATGCTCATCATGAACAAGGACAACGCCCCCCACGTCCTCCTGACCCGGCGCACCGACACGGTGTCGACTCACAAGGGACAGGTCGCCTTCCCGGGCGGCGGCATGGACGACCATGACGACGATTACCGGGCCGTTGCGTACCGCGAGACCTGGGAAGAAGTGGGCATAAGCCGGGAGAATATCGAGTACCTCGGAAGGTTCGACGATTATATCTCCATTTCCGGCTTCCATGTCACCTGCTTTGTCGGTGCCATCGAGTATCCCTACGAATACCGGCTGAACAACAGCGAAACCGAGAGCATCCTCAACGCCCCCCTGGCCATGTTCGTGGACCAGAAATTCGAACGGTACGAGATATACAACTACAAGGGGAACGATTACCGGGTCTTTTTCTACTACCACGAAGGATACGAGATCTGGGGCCTGACGGCGAGGATACTCACCGACTTCGGCGAGAAGATCTGCCGGGACTAGTTGCATTGAATTAAACCTATGAGATTACATTAGAAATTGAACTGATTCACCCCTGATCCATTGGCTCCGCCAACGGTATCCCATCCGAATAAAAAATTATTGTTGATATGAACAAGCCGGGAAAAACTGTTCATGGTGTCCATAATTATCAATCCGTTACTGATTAAAGAGACAAATTGCTGAGGTCCGTAAAAAGCGCCCGTAGTGAGATCGTTGCCCGAGGCAGCCTGAGTTCCATAATGATTCACCAGTACAAAATTGTTGCCCGGGTCAATAGCAAATTGTAGTATTTTATAACCGTCTGAACCGCCCGGGACGGAAACGTACATGAACGGCCATTTAACCTGGATGTCCGAAGGACTCGCCAGATAGGCGCTCAGTGTAACGTCATCGAAGGATGTGCTCACTATGGCGCCGTTGCCTGAATTCGCTTCAGGGTCGTATTTAGTTATTGCATCGCGGTTTATGCCGACTGAATTGATGGTGCCAACAATGTACAGCATACCGTCCGGAGCGGCGTCAATGCCATCAATTGAGGTTATCGTGTAAGGCGCGGTAAAAAGGTTTTTCGCGAGTGACTCATTTGTGCCCGCGAGATTATTCTGCCACAGGTCGCTTTCATCTGAATAAAAAATACGATCCTTGTATCGATCCACTGCAACGATAAAAAGCCAATCAATTGTGGAAATTTGTACTGGGTTTGTGTCATTGATGTTATCAATACGGTGCACATAATAGACTTGTTGCATAACTAAAAAAGTGCTATTAATTTTTTCGATTAATTTG
>CALMRZ010000001.1 GCA_937872225.1 uncultured Spirochaetota bacterium | reverse complement strand
AGAAATTAATAGCATTTTTTATTCAAACCCACAAAATCTATGGGACAGCAGTGAATAATAATATGAATATTTGAATATATGTCAAGAATATTAATCGAATTATACAAAATTATATTACAATAATCGGCTAATTTTATCCATTTCCGCCGAAGAAATATTCGGCCTGCGGGATATCACCATTCCCTTTACGCCGTCATTTACTGCCCGGATAACGCTTTTTTACATAAACAATGCTGCCCTTCACCGAAAAAAGCCCTCCCGCGAGGGCTCATCCTGCCCTGCCGGCGTCCCGTCAAATCCGCCTAATACTCGTTATAAATGACTTCTTTTTTCACATAGTTCCTGAAATCGATGGAGCGGTCCTTCTTCATGTCGAGATATTCGTTCATGAGTATGAAAAACCACATGAAGGTGTCCTCGTTGGTTTCAAGGGCGATGAAGCTCCTTTTTTCGCGCCAGTTTTTCACCACAATCCCCTTGTGCATCACCATGAGTATATCCACCTCGTACTGGTATTCTATGTTTTTTGAAAGGTAGAAATTGATGATATCGTTCTTCAGCTCCTGGAACTCGTACTTCGTCGACGACACCACCACGAAAGAAGGGATATGAGCCCGCTCCACCTCTTCGGCGGGGGCGGCATACATGTTCAATTTTTTAGCCGTGGCGATTTTGCTCAGGACCTCGATCAGGGAGTCCTTGTTCAGGGTCTGGACCACATGGACCAGGCCGTAGACAAGCTCATAGGGCACGTATCCGCCCATCACATCGACAATGTCGCGGCAGTATTCGTCATAGATCACGAGGTCAGCCCCGTCGGGCGAAAAACCGGCGGAATCAATTGGCTTGACCGGGGCTATTTTCAGGTTCGACGGGATGATGCCTGAAAGGTTATTCTGCAACAGGTGTATGTCAAGGGCGCCCTTTGCCCCCTTTCCCTTCCTGTGTTCATGGTCGCCTTCGGCCTCGTCCGCGGCTTTTTTCTTGTATAATTTTTTATCATAATCCTTGAAGAACTTCGATATCATTGCCACTACCCCTGTTGATGTACTGTTGAAAGGCTGAACGGCCGGACCCGGCCGCACGATATGCATGCATATTGTCCAGTCTTTAGTATAAGATTGGACATCCCCTGCCACCTTACGCGGCAAAGTCGCACATTGAGAGTGATGAGATATCCAATAAGTATAATGATGTCAATGAATAATTTCCACAAATATTTCAAGCAAATCCATGAAAAATTCAACCGCCGGTTTTTCCCGAATTGCGCCAAAAAAACTTGTTGCCAAACGAAGGGGTCATTACCTTATAAGAAGTCGCCTGCGCTGTTGGTGATAGGAATTATATTTTTTTGAACCTAAAGCTTTTTAGGGATCCCAATATTTGGCTGCAATGGCCATGCCCCTCGCGGGGAAGGCCTGATCTGCCGTGCGGGAACCCACCTGGTATCAGGTTCAAAAAGCTTTCCTACACGGCAGCGCGGGTTTTTTATGCTTCCCGGCCCCGAATTATTATTGCCAACTGCCGCGTTCCCGTTTTATGGTGATCGGCAGGAGTCATACCCGTGGCATTGAGCATGTACCGAACAACCTCAACCATGTTAACCGCCGCCTCGCTGCTGGCCCTGTCGTGCTCCGGCCTCATGGCGTACCGGGACAGGAGCGCAACAGACCTTGAATCGGAGCTTGCCGTTTTAAAGAAGCAGGTCAACATGATCGAGAAAAAGAACGCCCTCCTTGAAGCTGAAAACAGCGACCGGAAGGAACGCCTCAAGCGGCTTAAAAACGATTGCGCGGTGCAGAAGGCCGAGGCCGATGCCCGGATCAGGGACCTTGCGGGGATGAACGCGCGCCTGAAAGCGGATTACGCCGAAACATCCGCCCGGCTCAATGCCGCCATTGCCGCGCTTGAAAAGGAACTCGGGGAAAAGAACGAGGAACTGTCCCGGAAGGAATCGGCCCTCAGGGATCTCCAGTCCGCCGCAGACCGGATGAAAGCCGAGCTGATTAAAAAAGACGCGGAGATAAGCCTCGGGGACAAAAAGAACCGGGACCTCGTTTCAGAGATTGAAAAATTGAAAGCCACCATTGACAAAAATGACCTGCTCCTGAAAGAACGGGAAGCGGCGCTGCGCTCACTCCGGGGGGAAGTCGACTCGCTGAACTCATCGCTTAAAGATAAAAGTGCCGAGATAACCGGCCTGAAATCGAAACTGGAAACCCTGGAAGCGAACAAGACCAACGTGAAATGACCGGTGTCCATGGCGGATCCCTCACACACAACTGAAATGAAAACCTTCCGGAACGGCCGCGCGGGGACGACATTTTTCCTGATCGGTGCTGCGCTGCTCATTGCGCTTCTCCGGCCTGCAGGAGGGGCAGCCGAACCGGTGACGCTGCTTCTCACGTCTAACCTCGAGGGGCGGTTTATCCCGGACATCGAAGGCCAGGAGACGCGGGACCCGATGCTGCTCCTTGGCCAGTCCGTCGTCATGGAGTCGAGAAAGGGAAAGGTGCTCTATATGGACCTGGGCAATTCCTTCTATCCCGGCGTTCTGTCAAAGCATAACTACGGCGGCGCCATGATGGATTTCTTCAGGCATTTCCGGTGCCGGTCGACCCTGGTTTCGTCCATGGACCTGCGCATCGGCGTTGCCGGCCTTGAGTTCCTCCGGAAGCAGGGCGGGACCGCCCTGCTGTCGGCAAACATCCGGAAGGACGGGTCGCCGCTGTTCACTCCTTACGTAATCCAGGAAATCCAGGGGAAGCGCGTGGCCTTCGTCGGCCTTTCATCGAAAAAAATTCTCTTCGATATCGCGGAGAAGAACCTGTACCGGATCGCCATCGAGGACGAGGCAGCAGTCCTCAACGCCGTCATTCCGGAGCTTGACAGGCAATCGGTCGGGGACATCGTTCTCATCTCGGGCCTCACCTATCGCGAAAACGTAAAGCTCCTCAACGCCTTCCCCCGGGTGCGCCTCGTCCTTTCCGGCGGGGACCACCGGGGCGTCCTCACCGGCGGCCGCGTGGTGCGCCTGGAACTGGCGGACCGGCGCTCCATCATCACCGTGCCGCCGGACATGGGCTATTGCCTTCTCACCCTCACCCTTGACGGCGGCCTGGCCGTATCGGGCATCCAGTTCAGAAAGCCGGCCCATTACGCCGTTGATGACGGGGACTACGAGGACTTCGTCGGAAGGCTCACGCAATGGAAAAAACAGTTTGCCGCCGAGCAGGACATGGCCCTTACCCGGATCGACAGGCCGGTGCGCCTCGACCAGGGAAGGATCGCCCACCTGCTCCAGGACTACACCTCCGCCGAGGTCGCCATCGTCAAAAACAACACGGTGAACCCGATGGACCTGGGGAACGATATCCGGCTCGTCGACGTCCTTTCGGCGGTCAACGACAATTACGCCGTGTACACGTACCGCCTCACCGGGGAGGAACTCATCGCTATCAGGAACATGCTGGGGAACTATGCCGTGGCCGGATACCGGGACCGGCTCATCCAGGGCTACATCGTCATGCCCCGGAGGAAATACCTGGTGGTTTCGACCCAGACGGTATTCGAGGAGATACAGAAGGCGCTCCAGAAAAAGATCGCCTACAAGAACACGTGGAAAACGATCCCCGACGTCATCATCGGCGATCTCAGGGGCCGCAAGGCTGTCCTTGCCGAAGACTTCGGTTACATCGAGCGCCGTTTCAGGTACCTGATCGACATGTTCTTCTCGGCCTACTACGAGGCGTCCCGTATCATCGTGGACAGGGGGGTGAAGGTCCCCGTGGGGGAAACGTCAAAATCCTACACCAAGTGGGGGGTCGAGGGAAAGATCGACTTCGTGTTCTACAACCGCCACCACACCATCATGGTAACGCCCTACATCAACTACCTGCGCCAGAACAGGGACTACCTTAAGAACCTCATCCGGGGAACCGTCGCGTACATGCCGAACCTGCACCCCATCGTCAATCCCTACATCAAAAGCCAGATCGACACGGTGCTCCTGCCGGTGCGCGGCGCCACGATGCCGGCCAAGGTGTCCGATTATGACAGCCTGAACCAGTTCATGCAGTACCGTAAGCTCCTCCGGCCGGTCACCATCCGGGAGACCCTGGGGATGAACATCCATACCAAGTTCCTGACCGGTACCTTCGGGTGCGGCATCGAAAAATACGTCCACGACCCGGTGCGGCCGGTCGTGTTCGGTTTTGAAATGCTGGTGAACATGAAGTATGAGTTCCTGCCGAACCTTGCCTACAGCCTCAAACTCGATTCCTTCCTGTCGCTGATCGGCGCCAGGGGAAGCAACAAGGAGAACAACTATTTCCGGAGCGAGATCGAGAACGCCATAACCATAAAGATGAACAACGTCCTGGGCGTCTCCCTCAAACACCGCTGGTACTACTTCCAGAACCTGAGCGACAACCGGCGCTATTCCAACTCCCAGATCGTCACTTCCTGCGACGTGAAGACGGATTTTAAGATCTGAACGGATGGCGCATCAGAAAAAAGCCTCACGGCCTGCGGGACTCGGACAAAAAAATGAGGACTCAGGCAGTCCTCGGCCGTTCGGCTCTTTTTTCTGATGCTTTTCAGGGAAGACAAGGATATCTAAAATATAACTTTCCTGACTATCCTGGCTCCACTCTCCACAATTGTTCCCGAAAGCAGGACTGACTCCTCGATAACAGCGCCGTCTCCGACAACACATCCCTCGCCGATGACCGATTTCGTTATCGTGCAATCCTTTCCGATGCGGGCGGTCGCCGCAATAGCCCGTGGTTCCATGTTCGTGGCTGCAAGGACTTTTCCCTTCCAGTCATCCTCCATGTCCAGCAGCGCCATGCTGGCCAGCCGGTACGACTCGATGGAGCCGATATCGTGCCACGGGCCGTTGTATTCATGGAATCCGAGGGAGCCTTCCTTCGCCAGGTCGATGAAGCCGTTTTCGACGATATCGGAGAAACCGCGCTTCAGATGCCGGAAGATATCCGGGGAGAGCACGGCAATGCCGAGAAAGTCGTGGTCCGGCTTTTCATCAACCGGCAGGAGGGTCCGGAGGTTGATGACCCGGCCGTCCTTCACGGTGACGCGGCCGCCGTGACCGGCGCTTCTGCACACCAGCAGGGAGCCGGCGGACCGAGCAGCGTTATACGTGGCCACGAACGTCTTCAGATCCAGGGGGGCAATGATGTCGCTGTTCAGATAGACAAAGGGCGCTTCCATAAGATGTTCCCTGCAGTTCTCCAGGCCCCCGCCGGTCCCCAGTATTGTTTCTTCTATAGAAAAAGTTATATTCAATCCAAAATTGCCGTTCCGGCGGAAGAACTCCATGATTTGCTCCCGGCGGTAATGGAGATTGCAGACAACATCGGTTATGCCGGCATGTTTGACGAGGGACAGGGCATAGCAGATGGCAGGGACATTCAATACCGGGACCAGCGGCTTGGGCATGGTATCGGTGAGGGGCCTGAGGCGCTCGCCGAAGCCGGCTGCAAGGAGAAATGCTTTCATGCTCTAATTCTGGCGGGATGGGGAAAAATGTCAAGAAGAGTACGGAAGTAGAGCGCCATCAATCGACAGGGAGAAACACTCACGGGTGCCGGGACGCTGAGATATTTTTTTGGAATGAAAATCACTTGTATAATATCTCCGTCCATGAAAGGATTATCACGCATACCTCAATCCTTTACCTGGCAGGGGCAGTCGCATGAACCGTATCCTGACGGCATTGAACCTGTGCATATCCGGGTATTTTATCGTTGCCATCATCAGGCACATGGTATCGCCAGGGGAGAACTCGGAATACACGCGCATGCTCCTCTTCGCCTGCCTCGGCACGATCTGCGTTTCGTACATGCTGATGGTTATCGGGGGACCGGACCGGTGGCCGTCCATCGCCAGGGTGGCCAACGACGCGGTCGGGGGAACCGGACCGCTCTACTGCCTGACGCTGGCGGGACTTGTCTCCGTGGGGGCGGTCCTTCCGCTGGTCCTGCTGGGGGCGCTGGGATTCATGCTGGGTCTGCGCCTGGGTCTTTTTATGGTCCTTTTCTTCGTCCCGATCCTGGTCAGGCTGGCGACGGCAACATCGCAGGAATGCATTATACACGGGGTATTCCAGGCCCTCCTGTTTTTCGCCGCGATGCTTCTCGGCGTCGGGATCGTGGCCCCGCTGGAGAAATACGGGTCCGGGGTGCAGGCCTTCATCCGTCATTTTCACCGGATATGGCCCGACCATGACGCCATGTCATCGGCGCGCATGTTTTTCGCCGCCGCGGTCTTCGCCTTGGCCAACCATCTCATTTAATTCGTCCATGCGGTCCCGGGTCTGGCGGGGATATGAGAGAGAGAGCCTGTTGATGACCATATCTTGATGCCTGCCGGTCGCTGTCCCGGATCGTGGTTCCGGAACAGCGGCGAAGCAGGACACGGCTTGCTTACTTGAAAACAATCTGCGAAATGTTTTTTGCTCCGGAATTCTGGATGTAGGAATAGAGCCCTCTGTTGACGCGCGCTCCCGCCATGTCGGCATTAGTCAATTTGGTGTTGCTGAATTTTACCCCTTTACCGAAATCGGCTCCGCGCAGGTCAGCGCCGGTCAGGTCGGCGTTCGTGAAATCCGTAACGGTGATGACGCAGTTCCCGCTCATGACGACTCCTTTCATGTCAGCACCGGTAAAATTGGTCCCTTCGATTTTCGTATCCTTGATGGTCGCGCCGGCAAATATGCATTCACTCATGTTGAGGCCGGTCAGCGTCGAATTTTCGAATTTAGCCGAAGAGTAATTCGCCATCATCCCGCCGGCGCCGGACCATGTCGTGTTCCTGAACTCGGCCCGGGTGAAGTTCGACATCTTAACACTCATGTCCTGCAGCGTCGCGTACTGAAAGATCGCGCCGGTGAAATCGACCTCCGACAAGTAGGAGCCCGTCAAGCTGGTACGGAAAAAGTTTGTTTCCCTGAGGCTCCCGGAATACATGCGGACATTCTGCAGGCGGGCGCTGCTGAGGTTTGCCTTGTTCATGGCCGAGCCGTGCAGGATCGAGCCGTTCAGCGAAGCCAGTGACAGGTCTGTCTCCTGGAGGTTGGCCCGCTCGATAGTGGCACCGTTAAGAATGCACCGGCTCATGTCGCTCTTCGACAGGTTCGCCTGCGTGAGGGTTGCGCCTTCGAAGGAAATGCCGGCGAGGTTCAGGGAACTCATGACGGCGCCGGTGAAAACCGCCTTTTTGAAATTATTAGCCGTGAAGATGACGTTCTGGAACAGGACTCCGTTGAGCTTCGCCCCTTCGAATGTAGAGCTGGAAAGACTGAGGTTTATGAATTTTGAGGTCTCGAGGTTTGTCCCGGTAAAGGTGCAGCCCTGGATCATGGCGTTGGTAAAATCGCAGGAAACCACCGCCGCGTTCGAAAAGTCGGTGAATTTAAGAGTCGCCCGGCTAAAATTCGCGTTGATGATCATCGCGTTGTTGAATTTCGTTTCGGTCAGGTCCGCGTTCCGGAGCATCATCTCGAAGAAATCGCGCATGACCGACGTCCGGTTCAGGCTGGCGCCGGTAAAGTTGGCGCCCCGCATCATAGCATAATCGAGATTGCTGCCGCTCATACTGGCGGAAGTGCAGTTGGCGTACATGAGGTTTGCGCGCGAAAGGTTCGAGCGGGCCAAAAACGCTCGCGTCAGGTTGGCATTTTGCAAATTCGCTCCGCTCAAATTCACCCCTTCGTTTCTTCTCCCCGACAGATCGGCATTCATCAGGTGCGCTCCCGGAAGGTTTTTCTCGCCGTTCTTGAATTTGTCAAGGTCCGTCTGGATGAGCCCATACAGCGGAATGACACATGCGGCAACCAAGGCAATTGCATACCAGCTGATTCTTTGCTTCATCGTTTTACCTCATTAATGATGTTTACTGAAATATTATTAGTGTATCTTTTTATAAATACCAAGAGAACCCCTGTCCACTATTTTTTTTTACTTTTCAGGGGTCTCCGATATGCCTTGATTGTTTCATATAACCCATCATTCGGGCAGACAGTGATCAATAATGGCATCTTGCGGTACAAGAAACTGTCCGGAGGGCGTGCAGATGAAGATCGTGAAATATTCCCGCGCGAAAGAAAAACCCGCAGAATACGGGATAATCGTCGGAGTCGTCATAAAACCGACACTGAAAGCCGAAAGCATTGGCGACGTACACGACCTGACCGGAGCCGGAAAAATGCCCGGGACCGGCAGGGCGTTAAAGGCCACGGTGACAGGACCCTCCACCGCGCCGGCCACGGCATCGGACTGGGCAACCATGAACGGCCGTGGCTCAGCTGCGGCAGCACGGAACTACTGGAGGATAACATTTTCATCAGCATAGAACCAGCCCTCTACTTCGGCGAAATAGGCGGTTTCCGCCATTCCGACACCGTTCTGGTGACAAAGGACGGTTACGAGAACTTGACGAAATATCCATCAGACCTCATTCACCTGGTCATACATGGCAGCCCTATCGCGAAAAAAATCAAGGGCGCCATAACCATGGAAGCGGTACATTTTAATTAATCAGGAATACAGCATTTCGTGCATGACGAATCATTGACAAGTGCTGTCGCGTCAGTAGTACCGGCAGGGCACGGGTTCCCTGAACCCACACAGGTTCCTCCGATTCCCATGCAAGTACCTGTCGGCAGGCAGCACCCAACCGAAGCCCCGCCACTGCAGCATTATTGCTGTTGTCGCTGCTTTTTTCACGGCATGTGGTTAGAACCGACGCAATAACCACGATGCTTTATATGTTTTTTTCATTTTTTTATTTGACAAAATATCTCAAAATATTCAATTTGCCAGTTAACGTTAAGTGGTTTGCCAGTTTACGTTAACTGATTAACAGCAAGGAGAATGATAATGAAAAGTATGATGAACCGTGAAACCATCGGCGATATATCCAGGAGGGTCGCCTCGAAATATCCCGGCAAAACCGCGGTGATATTCCGCGACACCGTGCTCAGCTTCGCGGAACTCGAGCGGGAGGCATGCCGCTTCGCGAACCTCATGCAGTCCATGGGCATAGGAAAGGGCGACAGGGTCGCCATCAACGCCTACAACTCCCATTACTACCTGATATCGTTCCTGGGCCTCGCCAAGATCGGGGCCGTGCAGGTGCCGGTGAATTACATGCTCAACACGGAGGAGATCGCCTACGTGGTGTCGCACTCGGGATCAAGGATCTTTCTCGTGGAAGACGAACTCCTCCATCTTGTTGAGAAAAACATGGAGCTTTTCCCGACCATTGAGCGCTGGGGAGTCATCCAGCTCAAGGCAGGGACGGTCCCCAAGGGTTTCTTCAATCTCGCCTACGAAATGGGGTCCATGCCGGACGGCGAGCCTGATGTTGCGGTCCTCCCGGAGGACATCGTCCAGATCCCCTATACCAGCGGCACCGAATCGAAGCCGAAAGGAGCCATGCTCTCCCATCGCGCCCTGATGTCGCAGTATTTCAGTTGCCTTGTGGAGGGCGAATACCAGCGCTCCGACACGAGCGTCCAAGCCCTGCCGCTGTTCCACTGCGCGCAGCTGCACTGCTTTCTGGTGCCCTTCGTGTACATCGGCGCCACCAGCGTCATCCTCCACCGCGCCGACCCGGTGGAGATCATGAAAAATATCGACACCTACTCGGCCACGCACTTCTTCGCGCCGCCCACGGTGTGGATCGGGATCCTGAACCATCCCCGCTTCAGGGAGTTCAACCTCTCGAGCCTCAAGAAGGGCGCCTACGGGGCGAGCATCATGCCGGTTGAAATCATGAACCAGATCCACGCGACCTTTCCGGGTATACGGCTCTGGAACTATTACGGGCAGACCGAAATGGGTCCCGTGGCCACCATCCTCAGGCCCGAAGACCAGATCCGCAAGCCCGGTTCGGCGGGACAGCCGGTGCTCAACGTGGAGACACGCCTCATGGACGATGACGGGACATTCGTGGAGACCGGCAGCGTCGGGGAGATTGTCCACCGCTCGGGCCAGGTGATGACCGGCTACCTTAACGACGAAGAAAAAACATCCGAGGCCTTTTCCCACGGATGGTTCCACAGCGGCGACCTTGGCATGTTCGACGAGGACGGCTACCTCTATGTAGTTGACCGCAAGAAGGACATGATCAAGACCGGCGGCGAGAATGTCGCTTCGCGTGAAGTCGAGGAGGCGCTCTACCGCATTCCCGGCGTGGAAGAAGCCGCCGTTATCGGCCTGCCGGACCCGAAGTGGATCGAGATCGTGGCCGCGGTCATCGTCCCCAAGAAAGGCGTCACGCTGACCGAGCAGGGATTGATAGAGCAGTGCCGGCGGGAGCTCGCGGCGTTCAAGTGCCCGAAAAAAATATTCTTCCTGGAACGGCTTCCGAAAAATCCATCGGGGAAAATACTCAAGCGTGAGCTTAAAAAACAATACACCGAGGCGGTGTGCCAGTAACATGGCAATGCCCGCGCCTATCGCCCGCCTCAGGAATGCGGCGGACGAAGAAGCAATGGCTGCAATAATGGAACCGCATTGATCAGTCAACAAGCGCACCCATCGTCTGCAGGGTCCGGCGAAGGGTGCGCTTTTTTATTTTATATTTTATTCTTGCAATAATTGCCGTTGCCATTCTCATTACATCATGGAAGAGCAAACACCGCAGAGGAACGAGCGCATATACCAGATCGGGGAGCTGGCGCAGGCCCTTGATATGAGCCAGCGCACGGTCCGGTACTACGAGGAGATAGGCCTCCTGAGCCCGGTCAAGCGGCTGGAGGGCGGAAAGCGCGTCTATTCCGGCGACGACATGCAGCGCCTCAAACTCATCAAGCGGCTCAAGATCATGGGCCTCAGCCTTACGGAGATACAGGAGCTGAACACCATCTGGTCGTTCGAAAAATCGAACGAGAAGCTTCTGGCGCGCATGCACGAACTCCTGGACACACACCTCAGGCGGCTCGACGACCGCATCGCCGACCTCACCATCCTTCGGAACGAAATCACCGATTACCGCGAGCGAATCGGCGACAAACTCGCCGTTCTGCGGCGCCCGGGGGTCACGGACTCGCAGGAAAAATCATGACACCCATGACTTTGCCGGGTTTCGTCGCCGGTGCGCAGGCATACTAAACTGATAGCGGTTCATCAAAGCCCGGTCAATCACCCTGGCCTTTACTGATATTCCGGGATTTATTCTGGTGGTTAGTCGTCTGAGAAGTTCGCTGAATTCAGGGTTGGATTACATGTCCGCAAAGCAGTGGATTATCTGCCGTTCAGGTAATTGCGGAGCACCCGCCAGGCCTTGCCGAGCTGTTCCTGCCGCTCCGCGTAATCGCCCAGGTAGTCCGCCGTCGGCCGCATGTAGCGTTCGTACCGGGCGTTCCCCTTCACGGAGACCTGGTACCCGAAGGTGCCCAGGGCCTTGACGTTGCGCTGGAAGGCCATCAGGTCGAAGTAATAGTTGAACTCGTCTCGCCCCATTGAGTGGATGTCCATCTCCCTGCCTCCCTCGTAATAATAGTTCTTAAGATAATCGAAGATGCCGTCGCCGAGGGTGATGTAGGAATCCCGCAGCAGGGATACCGCGTCATACTGGGGCAGCCCCATCCGCGCGTCCTGGAAGTCAATGACGTAGGGGATGTCGTTGAAGATGATGAGGTTGCGGGAATGATAGTCCCGGTGGTTCAGGACAAAGAACTCGGGGCGGTACAGGGCACCGGCTATTTCAAGGAACGCCGTCCGCAGCCCCTCCCGGTCGCGCTCGGAGAGGCCGGCCCGGAAATAGCCCTGCAGTGCGTGGTCGATGAAAAAATCGAACTCGAACATGAGTTTCTCAACATCAAAAGAGAGGGAGAAGGGCACGGAGCCCTTCCCCCGGATCATCTGAATCGAAAAGAGGTTTTCAATGCTGGACTGGTAGAGACGCGTGACAGTCTGTTCGTCGGACAGGGGGCAGACATATTCGAGCAGGTCGTCGCCGAGGTCTTGAAGAAGGAAGAGCCCCGGCCCGCTGTCCATGGCGAGGATTTCCGGCACCGGTACCGTATCTTTCAGGAGATTGTGCACCACCAGGAAAGGATAACCGGCTTCCGGCCCGTTGATGAACCCGGGGTCCCTGCAGAGAACGCAGGTGCGTTCCCCTGCCCTGACCCGCCAGTACCGACGGGTTGAGGCGTCGCCGGCCAGGGGCTCCACCGCGGTGAAGCCCCCCATGGCCCCGGCGAGAAAGGACCGTATGTCTTCATCAACCTGTATATCCATCGCCGCTCTCACGGTACCCTACTCCACGCCCCTGCGCAGAAACGCCGGTATGTCCAGGTCCTCGTTCTGGAAATCGCGGGTCCGCTTCCGCTCGTAATCGAGGGAAAAGGTCTGCATGCCGGCGGACACCCGCTTCTCGGACCTGGTCTGGCTCCCCTCGATGAGGGTGAGTGAGGTGCCGTTGACCGGCTGCTGCGCGCCGCCGCGGTTGATCATGTTGCGGCGCCGGTCGAAGCCGGTGGCGATGACGGTCACGCGCACCCGGTCGGAGAGGGCCGGATCGATGGTGGTGCCGAAGATGATGTTCGCCTCGGGATCTACCTGGCGGGTAATGACGTCGGTGACCTCGTTCACTTCGTGGAGGGAGAGGTCGTTGCCGCCGGCGATGTTGATGAGGACCGCCTTGGCGCCTTCGATGCTGGTCTCCTCCAGGAGCGGGCTGTTGATGGCCTGCTGGGTCGCCTCCAGGGCCTTGTTCTCGCCCGTGCCGATGCCGACCCCCATGAGGGCGTCGCCGGTCTCCTTCATGACGGTGCGCACGTCGGCGAAGTCGACGTTGACCAGGCCCGTGACCATGATCAGGTCGGCGATGCCCTGCACGCCCTGGCGCAGGATGTCGTCCGCGAGCTTGAAGGCGTCCTCGATGGGCGTGCGGCGGTCGATGATTTTAAGTAAAAGATCATTGTGGATGGTGATGAGGGTGTCCACCTTCTCCTTCAGGTTGGCGATGCCGGTCTCGGCCTGGGAGAGGCGCTTCTTCCCTTCCACCTTGAAGGGCTTGGTCACCACGCCGACCACCAGGGCGGAAAGCTCCTTGGCGACCTCGGCAACGATGGGCGCCGCGCCGGTCCCGGTGCCGCCGCCCATGCCCGCGGTGATGAATACCATGTCGGCCCCTTTGAGCGCCTTGTGGATCTTGTCCCGGTCCTCGTTGGCCGCCTCGCGGCCGATGCTCGGGTCCGCGCCGGCGCCGAGACCGCGGGTGAGCTTGGTCCCGATCTGGATCTTGACCTGGGCCAGGCTGTCCCTGAGCTGCTGCGCGTCGGTGTTGGCGACAATGAACTCCACCCCTTCCATCCCGGTGGCGATCATCCTGTTGACCGCGTTGCATCCTGCCCCGCCGACGCCGACGACCTTGATGACTGTTGCGAGAGGCTTTTCTTCTTCAAGTTTAAACATGTCAGTCCCCCTTCGATTCGGTATTATGTCTCATTGCGTCTTATATTTTTTCGCCTTGGCGTTTGATATGAAACAATGTTCTGCTTACTCCTAACATTCTTACTTCTGTTCCGCCCACCCGGAAAAGGGGCCAAGGATCCCACTAAGCCCGCAGTCCCCCTCCGGGGTATTTGAGGGGCTTACTTTACAAGTATTCCTCCAGCCACTTCTTCATCCTGCCGAACATACTGCCGCCCTTCTCAGGCGCGAGCTTCCCGGCCCGCAGCTGGTTCATCCGGAGGCCGTACCTGAGCAGACCCACCGAGGCGGCAAACTGAGGCGTCGCCACACGGTCCGCCAGACCGGCGATGTCCCGCGGCGAGCCGATGCGCACCGGCATGTTGAAGACCCGCTCGGCCGCCTCTATGGACCCGTCCAGCATGCTCCCGCCGCCGGTCAGCACGATGCCCGCCGAGAGCATCTCCTTCTTGCCCGAGAGGGTCAGCTCGCGGTCGACCATCTCCATCATCTCGGCGACCCGCGGCTCGATGATCTGGGTGAGTTCCTGGCGGAGCAGCTTCCGCGGAGGACGTCCGCCCACGGAGGGGACTTCCACCACTTCCGACGGGTCAACCAGGTCGAGGACCGCGCACCCGTATTTCTTCTTGATGAGCTCCGCGGACTCGATGGGCGTCCGCAGGCCGATCGATATGTCGTTGGTGACGTGTATCCCGCCGATGGAAAGGACCGTCGAATAGGCCACGCCGCCTTCAAGGTAAACCACGATGTCAATGGTGCCGCCGCCGATGTCGATCAGGGCGACCCCGAGCTCCATCTCGTCCCGGGAGAGGACCGCGTCCGCCGCGGCCAGGGGATTGAAGACGATGTCCCGGTACTGGAACCCGGCCTTCTCCACCGCCTTGATCATGTTCTGGATGCCCGATGTCACGCCGGTCACGATATGGACTTCCGCCTCCAGGCGGACGCCGGTCATGCCGATCGGGTCCTTGATGCCGATCTGGTCGTCCACGGAGAATTCCTTGGACAGCACGTGGAGGATCTCGCGGTCCATCGGTATCACCACCGCCTGGGCGGCCTCGATGACCCGCTTCACGTCGTTGGTCGTGATGGTCCTGTTGCGGCTCGACACCGCGACCACGCCGCGCGAATTCTGCCCCTTGACATGCTGGCCGCTGACGCCTATGATGCAGTCGTTCACCTCGTAGCCGGCCATCAGTTCGCCCTCGTCTATGGCCTTCCCGATTGCCGAGGTCGTGTTGTCGATATTCACGATGACACCGTTCTTCAGGCCCTTGGACGGCGTCACGCCGACGCCGATCACTTCGACCATGCCGTTCTGGTTCATGGTGCCGATGACCGCGCAGGTCTTCGTGGTACCGATGTCCAGCCCTACGAGTATGTCTTCCATACCATGTTCCTCCGTGTCACCTGACAACGACCGCGCTGCCGGTCATGTCAATCTCCTCCGGGTACCGCTCCGCACGGTCGCAGTAGCCGGCGACATATTTCAGCTTCATGAAATCCGCCGCATCCGGCCTCAGGATGAAGCCGGTCTTTCTTCCCCGCAATACTACCCTGATGCTGTTATCATTGCAATAAATTTCCGATAATTCCCTGTATATAACCGCATTTTGTTCGCGTACCCGGCCGAGGACCGCCAGGAGCCGCCTGACCCGCGCCGGCACCGGCCCGTTGCCCGCGTCGTCGGCCGCCGCATAGATGAACGGGACGCGGCCGGTATGCGCCTCGTCTCTTGCTATGACCGCATGGCCGCCGTCAAGCTCATACAGGTGCGTCCTGCCGCCCTTCACCATGGCGAGCACCAGGGCCGGCTTCTTCTCCTCGACCGTCACGACGAGCCTGTGCCCGCTCTCGTCAATGCTGTGCGAGGATAGGAATGCGTTCTTTTCCAGGGCCTCTTCGAGGGAATCCACGTCGATGGCGATCCCGCCGGCAACGGCCTTGATCCGGGCGCCGCGGACGACCTCGTATTTCGACAGCAGCTTCAGGCCCTTGAATTCGATGGCCTTCACCAGGCGTACGTCAGCCCCGCTGGCAACTCCGGCCGATACGGCCAGGACCGCCATAATTACCGTCATGTTCAATGCCATGCCCTTCATGATCTCAGTGCGCCCTCTTCTTTATCTCGTCAATGATGCGCGTTCCCGCCTTGTAGATGTCGCCGGCCCCCAGGGTGACGACGATATCGTCGTCCCGCACCAGGGCCGCGACCCGGGCCGGAATTTCCTCGAACCGCGAAACAATATCGACCGCCCGTCCCTCGTGCTTGCCCACCGCTTCCCGGATGAGCTGGGACGACACGCCGTCTATGGGCGCCTCTCCTGCCGGGTAGATCTCGGTGAGGAGGAGCAGGTCCGCGTTGGCGAAACACTGGCCGAACTCGTCCCAGAGGAGCTGGGTCCTGGTGTACCGGTGCGGCTGGAACACCACCACGGTCCGTTTCCCGAGCTTCTTGACGGCCTCAAGGGTGGCCCGTATCTCCGTCGGGTGGTGTCCGTAATCGTCGTATACGCGGACCCCGCCGGCCTCGCCCACGAGCTCGAGGCGGCGGCCCACGCCGCGGAACCCGGCGAGGCCCTCCCGTATCGCGTCGACCGAAAGGCCCAGTTCCAGCGCCACCGCTATGACCGCGAGGGAATTGACCGCGTTGTGGTTCCCCAGCTGGTTGATGCAGAACTCGCCCATTTCCTCGTCCCGGTACAGGCAGCGGTAGCAGGTCATGCCGTTTTCCATCCGGATGTCCACGGCCCTGAAATCGGCGTCCTCGGACAGGCCGTAGGTGTAATAGGGCCGCTCCACCTTCGGGAGGATCTCCCGCACGGTGGTGTCGTCGACGCAGAGGACCGAGTACCCGTAAAAGGGGATGGTGTTGATGTATGCCAGGAAGGCGTCCTTCAGCCCCTGGAAATACTTGTAGTAATCCAGGTGGTCGGCGTCGATGTTCGATACGATGCCGATGCAGGGGAGGAGCTTCAGGAAGGAGCCGTCCGACTCATCGGCCTCGAACACGATGTAGTCGCCCTCGCCGACCCGGGCGTTGGTGTTGAAGTTGAGCACCTTGCCCCCGACCACGGCCGTGGGGTTCATCCCGCCGTGGAAGAGCACGTATGAGAGCATCGAGGTGATGGTCGTCTTGCCGTGGGTGCCCGCCACGCCGATGCCGTACTTCATCCTCACCAGCTCCGCAAGCATCTCGGACCGGTGGATGACCGGGATCCGGCGGTTCCGGGCCTCGATAAGCTCCGGGTTGCTCTGACTGATGGCGCTGGAGGTGACCACCACGTGGTAATCATTGATATTGGACGGGAAGTGGCCGATGTACACCGTCGCGCCGAGGGACGCGAGGCGCCGGGTCTGCTCGGACTCGTTCAGGTCCGAGCCGGACACCTCGTAGCCCATGTTGATGAGGATCTCGGCGATGCCGCTCATGCCGATGCCGCCGATCCCTATGAAATGCATTTTTTTTGATTTACGAAACATGGTTCACAATTTCCTTCACAATCGTTTCCGCCGCGTTCACCATGGCCGCTTCACGGGCCTTCTTTGCCATGCGCTCCAGGGCGCGGGGATTGTTCATCAGGTCATGGAGCACCGGCATCACCTTTTCCGGCACCGCGTCGGCGTTGCTGATCTTGACCGCGGCCCCGGCCTGGACGAACTCGTCGGCGTTCCTGTCCTGGTGGTTGTCCGCGGCAAAGGGATAGGGTATCTGGATCGACGGCACGCCCATCGCCGCCAGCTCCATCATGACCCCCGCGCCGGAGCGCGATATGGCGATATCCGCCGCGCGGTAGGCAAGGCCGACTTTATCAATGAAGGGCGAAAGGTACACCGAGCCCTCGTCAATTTCCCTGTTGATCTTTTCTTTATATGCCTGATAGGAAAAATCGCCGGTGCTCCATATGAAGCCGATATTTTTAAGGTCGTCGGCATAATCCTTCTTGAGGCCGAATACCAGTTCGTTGATTCGCACCGCCCCCTGGCTGCCGCCGATGACCAGGACGACTTTCTTGCTGTGTCCCAGGTGGAAGACCCTGCGCGCCTCCTCCTTCTTGGCGTCCACCAGGACTTTCTTCCTGATCGGGTTGCCGGCCAGCACGTACTTTTCCTTGAACTTGAGGTATTCCGTCGCGCCGCGGAAGGTCCCGAAGATACTGGCCGCATGTTTTTCGAAGAACCGTGTCACCTTGCCGGGTACCGAGTTCTGCTCGCACACGAACAAAGGGACCTTCATGAGCTTCGCCGCCATCAGGGCCGGCGCGGAAACGTACCCGCCCATGCCGATGACGGCGCGGACATCGTTGTTCTTCACGATCTTCCGCACGGCGAGCATGGCCGCCGAGAAAACAGCCGGAAACAGGAGGAGCCGTCCGGGGTTCTTCGAGAAGGAAGGCGCGCGGTAGAGGAAGAGGTCTTCCTTCGCCACGTCGTTAAGGGATGAAAACCGCGCGTCGCGCCTCCCCGAGAGGAAAAGGGCCCGGACGCCGGCCTCCCTGAAGGCCTCGTACAGGGCCACCCCCGGGCTGATGTGCCCGCCGGTGCCGCCCGCCACGATGAGTACGCTTATATTGTTCACGCTGTTCACTGCCATACCTCTTCGAATAATTTCATGTCCTGCTTAACGGCGCCCCGGTATCGGGAGACGTTGAGCAAAATACCCGCCGCAATCATATTGGAAAGGAGCGACGACCCGCCGTAGCTGATGAAGGGCATCGGGATGCCCTTCGTCGGCAGGGCCCCGGTGACCACGCCCATGTTGATGAAGGCCTGCACCACGATCATGAGGGATAGCCCCACGGCAAGGAGCCTGCCGAAATTGTCCTGGGCCTCGGTCGAGACGACGATCCCGCGCCAGAGCACCGCCGCGAAAAGGAGCACGATGAGCACCGTGCCCACGAGCCCCGCCTCTTCCCCGATGACGGCGTAAATGAAATCGGTATGCGGCTCGGGGAGGCGGGACAGCTTCTGCGTCCCGTTGCCCAGTCCCACGCCGAGAAATCCGCCCTTCTTGAACGCTATGAAAGACTGTATAATATGATAGCCGATGCCGTAACGGTAGGCCCAGGGATTCAGGAAGGCGACGACCCGGTCCTTCCGGTACTGAACCAGGGATATCATCAGGTAAAACATAGGGATGCTGATGACAAAGAGCGAGAGCAGGTACGTGAAGGGGAACCCCGACACGAAGAGGATGAAGACCGACACGATCAGGATGTCGATGGCGGTGCCGAAATCGGGCTGGACGATGATCATCAGGAATATGACGGCCACGATGATGACCGGGATCAGGAGGCGGATGAAGTGGTCCTCGGCCTCGGAGGAAAACACCTTGGCCAGGTAGACGACCACGACGACCTTGACGAATTCCGCCGGCTGGAACGCCACCGGGCCGAAGCCGAGCCACCGGACCGATCCCTTGGCGCTGTGCCCGATGCCGGGCACCAGGACCAGGGCGAGGGCCGCGATGGATGCCAGGAGCAGAACCTTGGTGTACTTCATGTAATTGCGGTAGTCGATCTGCATGAAAACCAGCATGAAGACGAAGCCGATGGCGAACCAGAGGATCTGCTTCTTCAAGAAATAGTACGGGTCGCCGAAAACCTTGAGGGCGTACACGGCGCTGGCGCTGTAGCTCATGGCGATGCCGATGCCCGTCAGGGTGAGGATCACCACGAAGAGGACCAGGTCCGGCTCTTTCGAGCGCCGGATATCTATGAAGGATTTCAGGTCCACTGCAGTTCCCCTCTCTCCAGGCGGCGGAACGATCTTACGAACTCCGCTCCCCGCTCTTCGTAATTCTTGAACATGTCGAAGGAGGCGCACGCCGGCGACAATAAAATAACGTCGCCTTCACGGCTTTCCTTCATCGCCTTCACCACCGCGTCGTCCAGGGTGTCCGCGAACACGCAGCGGACTTCGTTCAATATCTTCGAAAAGTATTCCTTCGACTCCCCTATCAGCACCAGGGTCCGTATCTTCCCCTCCAGGCCGATCTTGAGCCGTGAGTAATCGTCGCCCTTGGTCCTGCCCCCCAGGATGAGGACACCCATGCCGGGGAAGCTGCGGAGCGCCGTGAGGACCGCGTTCACCGTGGTCGCCTTGGAATCGTTGATGAACTCCCTGCCGTGGAAGACGCCGATGCGCTCCAGGCGGTGCTCAAGTCCCGGGAAGGAATAGACCGCCTCGGCGATGCGTTTATAGTCGGGCCCCATTCCCCTCTTGTTCATGATCGCCAGCGCCGAAAGAACCGCCACCATGGCGTTCTGGACATTGTGGAGTCCCAGGACCTTCATCCGGCCGGCATCGAGGACCTTCAGGTCGCCATCTTTGAGAAAAACGGCGCCGTCGCGATAGAATATGTCGGCGTCCTCGGTCTCGACCGAAAAGGAGACGGCCCTCGATTTCACCCGGGCTGCGCTGCGCGAGCTCATGACGTCGTCTTTATTATAGATGAAATAATCGCCGCCGTCCTGGTTCATGGCGATCCTCATCTTCGCATCGAGGTACGCCTCCATGCCGTCATAGCGGTCCAGGTGGTCCGGCGTCACGTTCAGGAGGGCGGCCACATCGGGCTTGAAGTCGATGATGGTCTCAAGCTGGAACGAGGAGAGCTCGGCCACGACCACCGACTGTTCCGAGGTTTTGCCGGCGAAGGAGACAAGGGGGATGCCGATGTTCCCCCCCACGTAGGTGTCGATGCCCAGCTCCCGGAACACGTGGCCGGTAAGGGCCGTGGTGGTGGACTTGCCGTCCGTCCCGGTTATCCCTATGAGGTCCCCCTTCATGTTCCGGAAGGCCAGCTCCACTTCGGCCATGACCGGTATTCCCCTTTTATAAGCCTCCACGATCAGGGGTATGGTCTTCGGCACCCCCGGGGACAGGACCACGGCGTCGAACCCCTCGTCAAGGAGCGCCGGGTTCTGCCCGCCGGCGACGACCCGCACCGCGGGGTCGAGCTTGCGGATCACGTCGGCAAGCTCCGCCTCGCCCTTGCTGTCGGACGCGACAACGGTGACTTCCCGGGCCGCGAGAAAATTCGAAACCGCCAGGCCGGTGCGGTAGCTCAGTCCGACCACGAGTGCCTTATGTATATTAGTTCCTTTCATATAATTACATTCTTATGTTCTATAAGACCTCATCCCATAAACTTTCGGAACGTCCCCCCGACCCACCGGCGGGGGGCTTTCTGCAACCACCATTCCGTCAAGTCCCCCTGCGGGGGATTCAGGGGGCTACAGTATCTTCAGCGAACTCATTCCCAAAATAGCCAGTATTATCCCGAGCACCCACATCCGCACGACCACCTTCTGTTCCGGCCACCCGGAAAGCTCGAGGTGGTGATGAAAGGGCGCCATCTTGAACACCCGCTTGCCCCTCAACTTGAACGACGCCACCTGTATAATCACGGACAGGACCTCGATGACGAAGACCCCGCCCACGATGAACAGGAAAATTTCCTTTTTAATCATGACCGCCACGATGCCGATGATGCCTCCCAGGGCCAGGGAGCCGGTGTCCCCCATGAAGACCGTGGCCGGGTTGCTGTTGAACCAGAGAAAACCGATGGCGGCGCCCATGAGGGCCGCCAGGAACACCGTGAGCTCCGCGGCATCGGGGACGTAGGGGATCCGGAGGTACGCCGCGATCTTGGCGTGCCCGGCGAGATAGGCCATGATGCCCAGGCTTACGCCCACGGTCATGACCGACCCGATGGCGAGGCCGTCAAGGCCGTCGGTCAGGTTCACGGCGTTGGTGGCCGCCACGATCACCACGACGGCGAACATGACCCAGACGAAACCCAGGTCGGCGACCGCCGCGTTGATAAAGGGAACGTAGAGGGTCGTCGCCTCGGCCCTGTTCGAGGGAAGATAGTATACGACAAGGGCCACCGCCAGGCCGACAAGGATCTGGAATAGGAGCTTCACGCGGGCGGGGATCCCCTCCTTTCTTTTAAGGATCGACTTGATGTAATCGTCGGCGAACCCGAGGCCGCCCAGGAGCAGCGTCGCGGCGATCAGGGTGACCAGGTAGACGCTGGTGAAATTTCCCCACAGCATGATCGATATGAGGACCGCGCCGATGATGATGATGCCGCCCATGGTGGGAGTGCCGGCTTTCTTCTTGTGGCTCTCGGGGCCCAGGGCCCGGATCTCTTCGCCGAACTTGAGGACCCGCAGCCAGCGGATCACCAGGTTCCCCAGTATCAGCACCAGCAGGAGCGCCGTGAGGGCGGCGTAGGCGGACCTGAAGGTTATGTACTGAAACAGCCTCAGGAAGCCCAGGTGTTCTTTCAGCGGCAGTATAAAATGATAAAACATCTCACTCCTCTCTTCCGGTAAGGGCGCGCACCACGTCTTCCATCTTCATCGACCGCGACCCCTTGATTAAAATCACGTCGTTCTCATCGGCAACGGTATTCAGGTAACGGGACATTTCATCCTTGGTCTCAAACTGCCTGATCCTGTCATTGTCGAACCCGGCCCGCCGGGCGCCTTCGGCGTAGTGGTTCGCCATATCCCCCCAGACCAGGAGCATGTCAAATTTATTTTCATGGACCGCCCTGCCGCATTCGGCATGGTACCGCTCAGCGGTGCCGCCCAGCTCTTTCATGTCGGAAAGGACCGCGATCTTTCTCCGCTCCGGAAAAATCTCCCCCGTTGACCTGAGGGCGTACCGCAGCGACAGGGGATTGGAATTATAGCTGTCATTGATCACGATGAAGCCCCGGTCTATGATCTGGCTGCGGCCGTCGACGTTGACGAAGCCGGACAGCGCGGTCGCGATTGCCGCGGGGTCCATCCCGTATTCGGTTGCCACGGCGATCGCGGCCATGACGTTGTACACGTTATGGACGCCGTAGAGGGAGACCGCGATCTCCGTGCCGCGGAACGTTACGGAAAGGCTGTCCCGATAGAGGCGGTACGAATCGGGACGGACATCGGCCTTTTCGGACAGCCCGAAGCTCTTCACGACCAGGTCCGATTTCCGGGCCCGTTCCATTACGATGTCAAGGAAGGCCATGTCGCGGTTGATGATCAGCATGGATCCGGGCTTCATGCCGTGCATGATCTCCGACTTTGCCGACGCCACGTTCTCGACGGAGCCCAGGAATTCCAGGTGCCCCTCTCCCACGTTGGTGATCAGGGCCAGGTCGGGCTTCGCTATCTTCGAGAGGCGGTCAAGCTCGCCGGGGTGGTTCATACCCATCTCGATCACCGCCATCCGGTGGCCGGCCGAAAGGCCCAGGAGGGTCATGGGGACGCCGATTTCATTGTTGTAGTTCTTTTCATTCTTCAGGCAGTTCCATTTTGAACCGAGGATCGCGTAGACCAGTTCCTTGGTGGTGGTCTTGCCGTTGGTGCCGGTGATGCCGACAACCGTCGGGTCGATCTCGTCGCGGTGCCGCGCGGCGATCGACCCCAGGGCACGGAGCGTGTCATCGCACAGTATCTCAGCAATGCCCAGCCGCGCCGCCGTGTCGGTGAACCCCGGCTTCATCGTCAGGTACGAGCGGATGCTCCTGCTTTCGGACAGGGGCCGGATAAAGTCATGGCCGTCATATCTCTCTCCCACCAGGGGAATGAAGAGGCCCTTGGCGCCGATCTCGCGCGAATCGGTTGTTATGGTACCGATCTCCGCGGCAGGGTCTCCGCTGGTGATGCGGCCCCCGGCCGCCTCGGCGATCCTGCCCACCGTTGTCGCGCAGTCCACTATCACCTGACCGTCTCCTGTAAAAACCGCGCCGCCACTTCCTTGTCGTCGAAGTGGCGCTTCTCGGTGCCGATAATCTGGTAATCCTCGTGTCCCTTGCCGGCGATGACCACGATGTCGCCGTCGCCGGCCTCGGCCATGGCCCTGCCGATCGCCTCTTCCCGGTCGGGAATGATTTCATGGTTGTTACCCGTCATGCCGCCGGCGATCTCACTGATGATCAGCGCCGGGTCCTCGGTGCGGGGGTTGTCGCTGGTTACGATGACCAGGTCCGAGTTCTCCTCGGCGGCCCTGCCCATCAGGGGCCGCTTGGTCCGGTCGCGGTCGCCGCCGCAGCCGAACACGGTGATCACCCTGCGGTGCTCCAGCTCGTTCACCGATCTGAGGAGCTTCTGGAGGGCGTCCACGGTGTGGGCGTAATCCACGATGGCGATGAAGCCCCTGCCGGTCTTGAGCACGTCGAAGCGGCCGGGCACGGTTTCGAGGTCCGCCAGGCCGCCGGTGATGTCGTCATAGGGGATGCCCATCTGATGGGCGACGGCCAGGGCCGCCAGGGAATTGTAGAGCTGGAACGTGCCCAGCAGGTTAAGGTTCACCGCGACGCCCGTGTCGGGGAGGCCGAGGCGGTAGGATAGTCCATGCATCGAATTGTTGACGCTCCCCGCGAGGGGCATGTAGTCCGAAGCCGTTTCTATGCCGAAGCTTTTGACCGGATACGAATAATGGTTCCTCATCATGTAGATCTCATGGCCGTAGAAGTCGTCGGCGTTCACCACGCCGCAGCGCCCCTTTTTATAGCTGTTTTCAAGGAGCCGAAAGAGCCGCTTCTTCGCGTTGAAGTAATGTTCAAAGTCACGGTGAAAATCGAGGTGGTCCCGGGTCAGGTTGGTGAACACGGCGGCGTCGAAGTCGATGTCATCGGCCCGCCGGAGCTCCAGGGCGTGGGACGATACCTCCATGATAACGGTGTCGACGCCGTCCTTCATCATCCGGTACAGTATCTCCTGAAGGTCCCTTGATTCAGGGGTAGTGTTAGCCGCCGGCGTCTCCCGTCGGCCCCACCGGTAATTGATGGTGCCGATAACGCCGGGGTTGCGGCCGTGGCGCTTCATGATGGCTTCGAGCATGTAGGTGATCGACGTCTTGCCGTTGGTGCCGGTGATGCCGATGGCCAGCATGGAGCGGGACGGAAACCCGAAGAAGGCCGCTGACAGGCGGGACAGGGCCGTCCTGGTGTCGCCGGCGGCCAGGAGGCCGACGCCCCGGTCCTTAAGCCAGCCGAAGTCGGCAAGCCGTTCCCGCGCGACGCAGACCGCCGAAGCTCCGTTATCCACCGCGGTATCAACGAAGCGGTGCCCGTCGCTGGTGAAGCCCTCAACGGCGATGAAAAGGCTTCCCCTCCTGACCTTCCGGGAATCGTATTCAACGGAGGAGACAACGACGCCGCCGCCGTTTACGGCCTCGGCAGCGCCGCCCGACCGTTCCGCCAGATCAGCGAGGGATATTTTTATCTGTCCGTTATTATTGAGCATCCGCTTTATCCATCACGACCACGCTGACATCGCCCGGAAGCATGGCCCGGTAGCCGTTCTTCCGCGCGTGCTCCTCGACCGCCTCCATGCGGCGGTATCGTTCGATTTCGTAGAGCCGGCGGTCATTGTCCTTCGCCAGCTCCGCCGCCGCGCGGGACAGCGCGCGGTTTCTCATCTTTATCTGCACGACCTCGATGTTCTGCCAGACATACAATATGACAAACAGGCTCATCGAAAATATTATGACCATGTATTTCATGGCCGTTCCTCCGCTATCTTCTCGCAGACCCTGAGACGAGCGCTCCGGGCCCGGCTGTTGCCTTCAATTTCGTCTACTTCAGGGCGAAGAGGTTTTTTCGTCAATAGTTTTACATCGGGCGTTCCGGTGCAGCGGCAGTTCCGCGGCTCTTCCGAACAGGAGCAGCCCCGGGCCATGCGCCGGAAAGCTTCCTTCACGATGCGGTCCTCCAGTGAATGAAAGGATATCGCCATGATCCTTCCGCCGGGGGCCAGGAGGCCGTGGGCCTGCCCGATGCTCTCCCCGATGGCGGAAAGCTCGTCATTTGCCGCTATTCTCAGGGCCTGGAAAACCCTTGTCGCGGGATGTATGTTCTTCACGTGAAATTTTTTCGGGATCGCTTTGAGTACCAGTTCCGCGAGCTCGGCCGTGCCCTCAACCGGCTTCGCGCTCCGCGCCCTGATAATGGCGGATGCGATCCTCCGCGACCAGCGCTCCTCGCCGTAGCGGAAGATGATGTCGGCAAGCGTCTTTTCGTCGGCGGTGTTGACGATGCGGTACGCGCTCTCCGCGCTTTCGTCCAGCCTCATATCAAGCCTTTCATCCCTGGCAAATCCAAACCCCCTGCCGCTGGCCTCGTAGTGGTACGAGGATATCCCGAAATCATACAAAAAGTAATTCACCTGGCCTTTCAGATGGCCCAGATGCTGATAGATATGAGCAAAATTATCGTTAACGAAATTAATTCGGTTTCCATAACGCCCCAGCCTCTCCTTTGCCTTCTGCATGATCTCGCTGTCCCTGTCGAAGGCCGTGACGGTGAGATCCGCGAACCGCTCCAGGAACAACTCCGAGTGGCCACCCTCTCCGGAGGTGCAGTCGACCAACATTCCCGTTCCCCGGTGCGCCGAATCCTCCACGAAGCGGACCAATTCCCTCGGCATTACCGGAATATGGAAATACTGCACACTCGCCTCTCATGTGTTATGTCGCATTAGAAAAAGCTTTTTTCTCTATACATAACCGGCATCCCACATGCCGGGTCTGCATCACTCACACGCCAAGGTCCACGGCAAGGGCGTTCAGCGAGTCCTGGTCGGGCCGGTACCGGTTGTATATCTCGGTGGCCCAGATCTCGATCTTGTCGTTCAGCCCCAGGATGGTTACCTCGCTCTTTATCTGCGCATACTCCAGGTGGCTGGACGGGATGATGATCCTGCCCTGCTTGTCCAGCTCCTGGTCGCGCGCGCCGCCCATGAGGTGGCGGACCCAGTTCCTGTTGGTGGGATTTGACTGCGGCAGCGGCACCAGCTTCTCCCGCACGAACCGCTCCCAATCCTCTTCCCTGAATGCCATGATGCACCGGTCAAAGCCGTAGGTGAGCACGAGCTTGTTGATGACGGCGTTCTCCCCGAAGGCCTTGCGGAGCTTCACCGGAATCGCGACCCTGCCTTTTTCATCCAGGGTGGGGTTGTATTCTCCCATGAACATCTTCTGGTTCACCACCATCAGGATATATTCAACATTAATCCCCACTTTTCCCCACAAGTTGACACATGCGACATAATTTGTCAACAATAAAATAAAAAATATACACTTTCTGAATTTGTGTTGGAAGATTGTGGGGCCTTCCATCGGGTTGATTCATGTGGCTAGTTATCGGTGAAATGGAGTAAACACAGGGTCAGAGTAAAAAAATAACCATAACATGAAATATAAATGTATTCAAGTTAAGGATATGCCTTGAACAGATACTAACAGAATGCTCTGAACATAGAACCGATAACAATCGGACTATAATTATTATTTACCCGGTGTCAGAGTAAAATCCTATTTGTATGTAACCTGGTTTTTGTCTATAAATAATATCTTAGTAAATTTTCCTTGACACTTCCATGGTAAAATATTTTTTGTTAAAAACATTGGTTAAATAATGTTGCAATAACAGTGCGGAAAATGGGGCTCCGGAGGTACATTAAGACCCCATACAAAATATATTATGCCGTAAAACCGCGGGTGTAGTTCAGTGGTAGAACTCCAGCCTTCCAAGCTGGTCACGTGGGTTCGATTCCCATCACCCGCTAAAAAAAGCGAACTTTTACCGGTTCGCTTTTTTTATGGCTTGAATAATATCCGGCAGCAATTAAATTGCAGCAAATCCAATCATCCAGGGAAAACTACATGGATATAGATATCACCGCGCTGGTGCCCGACTCACGCTGGTCCGTCATCTTCAGGGACAGCGGCTCATGGCGCGCTGGCCTGTACCGGCCGGATGCTGCACGGCCGGAGGACGTGACCGTGCTGGAGCGGCACACCTGCCCTGAGCTTTTCGTGTGCCTCCAGGGCAGGGCCGGCCTGGTCCTGAAAAACGGCACTGACGAAAGAATCGTTGAAATGGCCCCGAACCAGGCCCTCCTGGTCACGGAGTATCATAACGGCTTTGCCATCGACCCGGAGGGATATTTCCTGGTGATCGAGCGGACCGCCTTTACCACCGAATACATCGACCGCAAAACCGGCGCCTTTATAAGAAAAGTGGAAGTAAAGGAAGACACCGTATTATGAGGAACATATGCGTTTACTGCTCGTCCAGCTCGGCCGTGTCCCGGGAATATTACCAGGAGGCCTATAACCTGGGACAATGCCTGGGCATCAACAACTACACCCTTGTCTATGGAGGCGTATCCGTCGGCCTCATGGGAGAAGTGGCCCACTCGGTATATATCAACGGAGGCAAAATCATATCCGTCATACCCGAATCGATTAAGAACCGCGGGATCACCTTCGATAAGGCTGATTACATCATCTACACGAAAAATTTACGCGAAAGAAAAGCTATCATGGAGTACCAGTCCGAGGCCTTTATCGCCCTCCCCGGCGGGTTCGGCACTCTTGAGGAGGTGATGGAGATCCTGACACTGAAGCAGCTCCAGGCTCACAACAAGCCGGTAATTTTCATCAACACCAACGGCTTCTACGATAATTTGCTCGGCTTTTTTAATACGATGTACAGGGAAAGCTTCGCGAAAAGCGTATACCAGAACCTGTATAGCATTGTTCCTGACGCGGAAAGCGCCATCAGGGTATTGGAGAACTACGAACCCATCGAGCTGGAGACCAAGTGGTATTAGCAGTGCGCCGTGGCCCGCTTTTACCCACCCGTTACAAAAGCACCTCCATGCACCAAGGCGGGCGGGAACATCCTGTTCCCTATGCGCGAAAGCGGGCCCCGGCGCACAATATTACATAATACCGCCAACTCCGGGTCCGAAACGATATCTTTCGTAATTCACGAGGAAAGCGCCATGAACTACAAAATCATTTCTTCAAAAGAAGAAACCGCCGTTATCAGGCTGCAGAGGACCCGCACCCTGGAACGGATCCTGGGGGTAATCTTTTTCCTCATCGGGATTGTTTTCCTGCCCATCGGCCTTATCCTTTTCCTCGCTCCAGAATATGACATCCACTATCCTTTTTTCTGGACCGGCTTCGGCCTCCTCTTTCTCATGGGGGGCATCATGGTGAGCACGCAGCTGAAGATCCCGGAATTCATCGAGTTCGACAATGGCGAAGGCGCCTGCATCGTCAGGGACACGAAAAAAGATGATTCTGATAGGGCGGTTATTCCCTACGGTGAAATCGAAGGATTTCACGTGCATTCTCGCATGAACGATCGATCCAAATCCCACGCGGTGGAGATGGAAAAGAAAGACGGGGCCTTCTGGACCCTGTTCTCGGTGAAGAGCAGGGAGGCGGCAGAGGCGTTCCACGAACGCCTTGCTCAAAGCGTAAACCTTTCCGTTGCTTCGTCAAAAACCGGGGAGCAAAAAAAACCGGATCATGTTGAGATCGCGAAAAGCGCCGGCGCAACGACCTTAACCTGGAAAAACAGGCACACCCTTAAATCCTGGATCTTTCTCATCCTGGCGCTGTCATCAATGGGAATGCTCATGTACGGATCAAAGCCTTACGCGGAAGGACCGGTCCAGTATTGCATCGCCGTGGGTTTTATCTGTCTCGTCACCGCAACCGCCGTTTTCTCCCTCCTGAACAACATCGGCAGGAAGCATCAAATAGATATCACCGGGGATACCTTCACGTATCGAAAGCTCGGCGGCATCATTAAATCGGGACAATTCTCCATTCCGATAGGGGAGATCGACTCCATACTGTTCAATTCAGGGCTATCCACAATGGAAACAGTCATATACGTGCTTAAAAAAGAGGAAAAGATCATGCTCCAGGAGATCAAGCGCGGGACCTTTCAGAAGAACGATATATTCAAAGCCATCGCCCTGATGAAGAGCATCAGGAAAATCGAGGTGGGCGACCTCTCCATCGCCGGAAAGGTCGCCCTCGAAAACCTTCTGCAGAAAACGGTGCAGGAGCTGAGCGGAAGGAAGGGGCTTTAAGACCCTGAGAGCATTCCCGGCAGAAGGATACTCTCAGGGATTGGTGGACTGAAGGACAGACGCCACATCAAAACCGACGACATTCTTTGCCACCACATAAATCCGGTATGCCGTTCCCGCCAACAGGCCGGTGAACTGGTGCGAACCGCCGGACACATCATAGGGGCCGTCCGTAAAATTACTTATCACTGATCCTGTAGCTGAAATGACGCCATCAAAACCAATGTAGGCATAAATCGTTGGCGTCGGATTTCCAGTAGTTGAAAAGGCCGGCTGATCTATCGTTATTTCAAACTGGGTCACCCCGGAAACGGTCAGCGGCGTAATCATGACCGGCGCGGCCCCCCCCGTACTCTGGACGATTGTCTCCACATCAAAACCGACGACATTACTAGCCACCACGTAGACCCGGTACGCCGTATTGGGCAGAAGCCCCGTAAACTGGTGCGAGCCGCCGGACACGTCATAGGGGCCGTCCGTGTAATTGCTCACCACCGAGCCGGCCACGGAAATGGTGCCGTCAAAACCTATGTATGCGTACACAGTCGGCGACGGGTTCCCCGTTATCGAAAAGGTCGGCTGATCTATCGTTATCGCAGTTGTTGTCACACCGGAGGTGGCCAGGACGTTCATCACCGGCGCTGCGCCCCCCGTGCTCTGCGCGATCGTCTCCACGTCGAAGCCTAGGCCGTTCTGAGCCACCACGTAGATACGGTATGCCACGCCCTGAATCAGGTTCGTGAACTGGTGCGAGCCGCCGGACACGTCATAGGGGCCGTCCGTGTAATTGCTCACCACCGAGCCGGCCACGGAAATGGTGCCGTCAAAACCTATGTATGCGTACACAGTCGGCGACGGGTTCCCCGTTATCGAAAAGGTCGGCTGATCTATCGTTATCGCAGTTGTTGTCACACCGGAGGTGGCCAGGACGTTCATCACCGGCGCTGCGCCCCCCGTGCTCTGCGCGATCGTCTCCACGTCGAAGCCTAGGCCGTTCTGAGCCACCACGTAGATACGGTATGCCACGCCCTGAATCAGGTTCGTGAACTGGTGCGAGCCGCCGGACACGTCATAGGGGCCGTCCGTGTAATTGCTCACCACCGATCCGGCAACGGAGATGGTGCCGTCCAGGCCGATATAGGCGCGCACCGTCGGGGTCGGGTTCCCTGTCGTGGAAAAGGTCGGCTGATCTATCGTGATATTTGTCGTATCCACACCGGACGTGGAAAGGGCGTTCATCACCGGCGCAGCTCCTCCCGTGTTCGTCGTAATCGTCTCTACATCAAAACCAAGTACATTCTGCGCCACCACGTAAATACGGTAGGCAGTGGTGGGCATCAACCCGGTGAACTGATGGGATGAGGCGGATACGTCATAGGGACCGTCCGTGTAATTGCTGACGACTGATCCGGCAACGGATATGGTGCCGTCCAGGCCGATATAAGCATACACCGTCGGCGCCGGGTTCCCCGCCGTTGAAAAGGTCGGCTGGTCTATCGTTATCTCGGACGTCGTTACTCCTGATACAGACAGGGCATTCATTACAGGGGTGATGCTGCCCGTGCTCTGAACAATCTGTCTGACGGAATAACCGCTGCTGTTCTGCGCCACCACAATAACCCGATATATCGTTGTTGGGGACAGGCCCGTGAACTGATGGTTCCCGCCGGACACATCATAAGGCCCATCAGAGAAATTGTTTACGGTAGACCCGGTAACAGATATGGTGCCATCCAGACCGATCCATGCATCTACTGTCGGCGCCGGATTTCCCACCGTGGAGAAGGTTGGCTGGTCTACTGTTATTTCGGTAGATGTTACTCCGGACGTGGCCAGTGCATTCATTACCGGCGCGATGCCCCCCGTGCTATCGGTAATCGTCGCGACAGAATAGCCCGAACTGTTCTGCGCCACAACATAAATGCGGTATACGGTATTCCCCGCAAGACCATTGAATGTATATGCCCCCGCTGATACGTCCACCGGTCCTTCCGTGATCGTGCCGCCCACCGTCGAACCGGTAATCGTAATTAAACCGTCCGGACCGATATAGGCCTGTATCGTCGGGTACGGATTCCCCGACGTAAAGAGTGTCGGCTGCGCCAGGGTTATCGAAGTTGAACTGACGGCGGTTATGCCCAGGGCATTCAATACCGGCGTTGTGGTGAAAAAGAGACCGTATACCAGCTGAGAAAGGTTGTTTGATTTCATGTAGCCGCTGCAGCCGGTTGCGGTCACCGCAAGGGCTGTTATCGCGGCAATGATATAATTTTTTATATTCACGTTAATCGTTTTCATCTCCGGGAACCCCCTTCCCTTTGTTCGTCTTTTCCAGCTTCTCTTCCTTTTCCTGCTGGATATTTTTCTTTATGACTTTCTGGAGCTCTTCAAGCTCCTTGACCTTTTTCCCCACGTCCTTGTAATAGAGATTATACCTCCGCGCCGACCTGAATTCTTCAACTGCGGAATCGATATCATTCGAAAGGAATTGCGACATCCCCTTCCAGTAATGCTCTTCTGCTTTTTTCCTCATGGCCTCCGCCACCGGATAGAACGAAAACGTGACCCCGACTGACACGGACCATTCGTCCCTCGACAATGTCTGGCTCCAGCCATGGGCGTAAACAAACGGGCTCCCCATAAGCACCGATTCAAGCACATCGGATCTGCTTTGACGGACCCTGTTGAAGATCGAGTAGGAACCGCCCACCGAAACAGCCAGAAAATCCCACGGTCTCAGGGAACATCCCGCCCCGACCGTATGGCTCGAGAGGAGATCGTCATATTCGGTCAGCTTATCTTTGCGCAGGCCGAAATCGTTGTATGAATAGCCCGCGCTGAGCGAAGCCCATGTGGCGACGCTCCACTCGATGCTCTGGCCCAGCCTGAATCCCACGGCGTTCCAGTTGCGCTCCCGCCCGTCCAGGTCCCTTGCCCGGGGAAAGGTGAGATCGGCTGAAGTATCGACCTTCAGAGCCGGAATGATACGCCAGGACAGCCCCAGCGACAGTGATATCGGATAGGTGGCCTTCACCTTATTGCCGATGTTCCTGACCGTCCGCGGGTCCATCAGGGCCATGTTGAATATATTGCCTACGCCGCCGGCGTTAAGGCGGTCGTTCATGACCAGGGGCCAGATTCCGTCGCAGAATTCATTTAACTGTCCCGATTGGGCCAGGACAGGATTGGCTATGAATTTATTGGTTTTCTTGTTCAGCACCATCGGCGGATAATATTCAAGTCGGCTCGAGAGGTTCAGGTTGTCCAGCGGCTTATAATCTATCCCCAGGATGAGACCCATACCGTTCCCGGACACATCGGTATCAATGTTCATCGGAACCTGGTACTGGTTAAGGGTCGAGCCGCCGGTGGCCTGGACGTAATACGGATTCTGCGTAATTCTGGTATTTGCCTTCACGTTGATATAACGCACGGATAACGAACCTGCAAGCTGATCAATAAATGCATATGATCCTCCTACTGTGGCGCCGATATGGAACTCCTGCCGTTTCATGGAGCTTGTGCTGTACACGCTCACCAGCTCCTGGGAAAAGCGGGAAGCAAGAAGGGTGTTGTACGCGACCAGGAGCCGCTCCAGAGATGAAGCTCCCTGCGTATAAGTTACCCCGGGCTGCCCTCGCAGAACCGACACGTCGGCGAACACCGCCCAGTTCTCACGCTTGAAGATAAAGCTCAGGTTTGTCGGCGCGGCAGTCGCTATCGATGAAAGGTATTTGTTATTCGACTGATAGGTGCTCGGCAGCGGGGAAATCAGCCTGCTGAATGCATCATTTCCCTGGGCGCCCCACATGCGGATCGAATCTCCTTTCCGGGTATAGAGATTAACTGAGTTTATCATCAGGTAGATACCCCCAGCCTGGAGAAAAGAGAGGCCCGCGGGATTATAGTTCACCGCATCCGCTTCGGTGGAAGCGTTCCTGCTCTGGGTGCGGACATATTCGGCGCTGCGGGTCGGCAATATCCCCTCCTCGGACAGAATCATGGATGCGAAAGCGCCGGTGGAGAGGGACAGCAGCAACAACAGGGCTCGGGCCATGGAGATAAGGATTTTCCGTATCCATTGCCGCATAACATCCTGCATTAATATTTCAAAATACGTTTTCAAATCGTTCCTGCATCCATCGGCATATCTAGATCAAGTCTGCTACCTGCTATAGGTCATTTAATGTCGCCATGCTTATTAGCCCCTTATACCCCGGGCAACCGTATAAATATAATCAGCGGCAATGGGAATATCAAATTTTTTCAGCCCGGTTGGGTTTTTTATATTATACTTTTATAATTTTATGTATATTTTTATAATTTAGACAAATAATAACATTATTTATTTAGATTATCGACCAACCGGCTAAGTATAGTCCGATTTATTGCTGCAACAAACTTATAATAATCTTTTATATATAACGAAAAGTGGATTAATAAAGTACCAGATATATACTTATTAAATTCTATTATGTGTAACTTTATTTCTGAACAAGTTACTCTTGACTGAACATATATTTGTTTATGTTCAGGTCTCTTAATATTACTACTTTATTGACAAACATGATTATTTACCGCTATGGTTAATTATTCCATAACCAAGGAGATACCGATGAGCGCACTGGCAGATCTTACGATATTTCCCCTGGACAAGGGAGAGAGCGTCAGCTCCTACGTGGCGGAAGCCGTTAAAGTGATCAAAACAAGCGGACTGGATTACCAGATGGGACCCATGGGCACCTGTTTCGAGGGGGATTGGGACGAGGTGATACGCGTCGCGAAGGAGAGCATGGACGCGATGAAGAACCACAGTAGCCGGGTCTACATGGTGCTCAAGGTCGATTACCGCGAAGGGTTGGACAACCGGATGAAGGGAAAGGTTGATTCGCTGAAAAAGATTATGGGGGCTGAATAGAAATTAACCGGCCGCCTGAAAAGGCGGCCGGGTATTATCTGTACCTGATGCAACTGTAGCATGGGGTCAAAGCAGCATTACCGATAACTATCGGGCCGTGTATCCGCATTTCCCTGTGTTTTTCGGGGTCAGAGCACAATACCGACAGATTCTATCACCGATAACTATCGGCAAATGCAAAAGAAACACCGGTGTCAGAGTAAAACTGTGAGACACAACATCAGCCAGATCAAAAAATACACAAATTTCCCTATTTGCCTATCCTTACCGCATCAATCAAAGCCCTTGCCTTATCCCTCAGTTCCAGGGCAAAGGTGTCCCCTGCCTGTATCCCCGCTTCCGCCGCGTCCAGCGCATCATAGTACAGGTCCCAACCGCTCTTTTCCCGATAATAGATTTCCTTCAGCGGATTCTCTCCCTTTTTGTAATACTCTACCAGGGGCGAAAGTCTCTTCACGGCGTCGTTAAAAAAGCGCAACGCATCAGGATCACCGGCTGTAAGCATGACCGCCGCCCTGAGAGCGAACCGCAGATACACGATAGTTATCGGTAAGGCTGATATGAAGCACCCGGTAAAGGGGTCCACCGCGTCCTTTATGCGGTCAAAACCCCACGGCAGCGCCCGGGCATAATCTGAAAACAGGAGGATGCGCACGTAATCGCCGAGGGTCTTGCCGGCCCGGGCGGCATCAGCGGCGTCGGCAAAAAGCTCCGCGTCATGGCGCATCACCAGGCCCGGCACGTGGGCATAGCGGAGATAGCCGTGATCACCGGGGCGGTACAGCGCGGACAGGATATAGGCCTGGTCCTCGGCCCTGCCGAAGCAGGACGGCGTAAAGGGCCGGTAACGCTTCAGGGCCTCTACCAGTATGCCGGTGGTGCCGCCGGTGACATGGACCCGCTGTATGCATGATGTCGTGCCGTCGTGGAGTTGCCCTTCCCCGTACCGCGTCATCATCTCCGCCTCGGTTGAAAGGGCCTGGGGCACGGCGCTCCGGAACACGACCTCGTCCCCGGCGGGCGCCGATCGGGGATACGGAACGTCCGGTGTAAAGAGCGAATCGCCGATGTCCTTCCGGTTCACCAGGGCGCCGGCGATCATGCCGAGATATACGTCCTCACCCCTGCTGTCGGTCCCCCGGGCTCCCCAGAGGGGCGTGCGCAGGTGCCCGAAGGCGGAAATCCCTGTTTCACGGACAAGCTCCTCCTGGGGAAAGGCCTGGTCCAGGTCTATCTTAAACGTCGCCCTGATCTCCGGGGAAATGAAGACGCTCCAGAACCGCGCGATGGCCTTTAAGAAATTATAATGCCTCCCGTACTCGCCGTCCACGCCGAAGACCCGCCGCAGGGCGTCCGTATCCGAGCCGGGCAGGTACTTCCGGGCGGCGGGTACAAGGATATCGTCCAGGAGCCGCTCCGCGTCCTCCTCGGCGACCAGGTGCACGTTGATGCCGCGCATTCCCTCCCTGCCAGCCAGCTGCGACGCAAGCCAGGTCCTGGCAATGCCGCGCAGGCCCCGGTGGGTCACCGAGACCGACACGACGCAATCGATGTCCCGTCCCGGATCCTTTAATCCCGCGTATTCCTCGAAGCGCAGCGCCTCCGACAGGCGGCCGAGTCCGTAAACCAGTTCATTGCGTTCAGCCGGCGTCCCCATGGGCACCGGATGATCGTACCAGTGGAGCTGGTCCTCTTCCATGGCGGCTTTGACAGCCTCGCGCAGGCTCCCTTCCAGGGTGCCCAGTCCGGTTTCCGACGCCGGGACAGTGAGGAGGGCGTTGGCGGTGAACAGGACCTCCCTCCCGGGGTCCCGGACCGGCTCGGGGTTCAGCGCGGTTATGCGGATACTCCTCTTTTCCCTCAGGGACGATGCGGCCGCCGACCGGTCGTGACCGATAACGCCTTCGGGAAAAAAAACGCGCCAGATCAGGTCAATGACAGTGCCGATTTCAGTTCCGCCGCTGACAGCTTCATGGAGCGCGTCAAAATCGCCGCGGAACCGTTCATCAGCATTATAACGCGATTCGATCTCCCTCACCGCCAGTGAAGCGCCATCGAGGAGGAACCTGGAGGCGTCCTCCCAGGGCGTTCCCTTCATTCCCTCCAGGAAGCGCAGGGCGTTATCATGGTCAGCGCCGGCCGGGCCGGACAGGACCGCGAAAAAAGAAGCGACCAGGCTCCCTGCCGTGGACAGTTCATCGGTTTCACCGGGACGCAGAAGTCCGGCTGCGTCTATCCCCGAAAGGGCTTGCTCCCCGGTTCCCGGCCGCGCCAGGGACCTGATGATATCCCCGAATTTTTTTTTAATGGACAAATCCCGCGTTCCTCATATAGTATCAGCGACAGGAATTAAAACATGGCCTGAGAGGGACCGGCATCCGCGGCCGGCACCCGATGCGACCAATACTATCAGGCGCGATAATTATATTTGTCAAATCATAATCATGTCCGATATTAATAGGGCTGCTCAACAGCCGCAGATCAAACAGAAAACCCGGGTGTACGCCATGAAAAAAACAATACTGTGCCTGCTGATACCGCTGATGGCCGCCTCCGCGGGCCGGCCTGCGCTGCAGGCTGCCGAAATAAAAACAACCGAAACGGTAAAAGCCGCGTCAACCCGAACGGCTGAAAAGAAGACGTCGGCCGACAAACCCTCGGACAAGGACCCGAAGAAAACGCCGGACAAAAAGGGAACCGATAAGGAGCCCGGGCAGAGCGATGAAAAGAAGGCCGAATGGATCGTGCAGACCCTGGACTACGGCATTCAGGAGGAGCGCCTTTCCGCCGTCAGCAAGATACAGCATATAAAAGACCCGGCCATCCGGGGCAGGCTCGTTACAAAGCTCATCGACATGGCTAAAGACGAAGATGACCCGGAGCTGCTGATCAAGTCAATCACCGTCCTGGGCGAGATGAAAGAGACTTCCGCGATACCGATGGTGATGGACAAGATCGACCACCGTTCCGAAGACGTGGGCACCGCGGCGGTGTATGCGCTCAAGAACATGAAGGGCACCGCGGCAAAGGAAAAGCTGGTCCAGAAGCTGAAATCACGGGACCTCGAAAACAACACCAACTTTACCTCCGCCCTCATCCAGGCCCTGGGCGAATTCAAGGCGGTGGAACTGCTGCCCTTCGTCAGGGAATCGCTGGAAAGCCCCAAGACCAGCAAGGGAATCAAGGAAGAGATGGTCATCTTCATGGGGAACGCGCCGGCAGCGGAATCGAAAGATATCCTGCTTAAAATATACAAGGACGAGGAGGAAGACGCCGCCCTGAGGTCCTACGCGGTCAACTCCCTCTCCAAGCTCGGCGCCAGAGAGGTGGCGGCCGATATAAAGGAAACTATCAAGACAATCGATTCCTACGACGTCAAGAAAAGGAAAAAATACTATAACCTCTACCTCTATTCAATTGCCGCCCTGGCAAAGCTGGGAGACCAGGAGGCCATACCGAAGCTCATGAACGCCCTCAGGAGCAACAGCTCCCAGGTCCGGCTGAAGGCCATCAGCCTCATAAAAGATTTTAAGGATAAAAGAACTATTGACATTTTAAAATACAAAATGAATTATGATCAGAATCAAAAGGTACAGTCCGCGGCACGGAAGGCCCTGAAGGAGATGGGCGTTGACGTGGGCGAAGAAAAAAAAGAAGAAAAGAAAACTGCAAAAAAGAAGGAAGAAAAAAAACCGGACACGAAAAAGTCGAAGTGACCGGCGTATCACCGGCGGCGAACCGCCGGGAAGCCCCAAGATACGGCCGCCTGATGATTGAAACCGGCAGGGAACATTGATGTACAACGGCAACCTCTATGAAAAGATGAAGCTCCGCGACCGATTCAGGGAAATAACCACCCTCGCCCTGTTCACCCTGGCCGTTGCCGTCATTTCGGTTGTCGTCATGAACATCCTGGTATACCCGGTGACCATCTTCGCGGTAAACCACAAAAACGCCTTTAACTTCATCGTCAAAGACCTTTCCATATTCGGCCTGGCGGCCATACTTGCGGCTTTCCTGGGTGTAAGGATCCACCGGCTCAGAAAGGAAGGCCTCGCGACCCGGGACATCATCATCTACCTGGCGAAGAAACCCCTTTATTATATAACGATCTTCTTCTTCTTTATAATCACCTCGGCGGTGCTTGTCTTCCTGCTCTATGTTCTGCTCAGCAACAACTACTATCTTTTATATAAACTTACCAACAAATAAAAAGCGATGCCCCTCAGCAATTTCGATAAATATTTCCTGAACCTTCCGCCGCAGGACAAAAAAAATGACTTCGACCAGTTCTGGGAAAAAGCCATTGCGGACATAAAGAAGATACCCCTCGAAACGGAGCTGGTTAAAAACGGAAGGAGGACAACGCACCGTTTCGCGTCCTATGACGTATCCTACAAGGGTTTCACCAAGACAACCGTAACGGGGGAGCTCCTGATACCCCGGGGCACACCGAAACCGAAAGTGATCATGTATGTCCATGATTACAACAGCGAAGTCCAGTTCTCGCAGCAGACCCTCGACGATTCGGCGTCGTATTTCTTCATAAATCTCCGGGGACACACCGAAATAGTGAAGCCGGCCGATACGGAGGAAGAGCCTGCCTCCCCCGGCTTCATGGTGGAGAACATCCTCGACCGCGACACCTACTACGTCAAGGCCGTGTATCTCGATCTCTACCGATCCATTGACATGCTGCGCCTTATCCCGGACATCAACTGCAGCGCCATCGGCATTATCGGCAAGGGCTTCGGGGCCGCGGCCGCGGTCTTCACCACCGCCTTTTCCGACCGGGTCGCGGCGCTGGTCATGGAAACGCCGGCCTTCTGCCACCTGTCCCTTAGTCAGAACATCTCCGAAAGCGACGCGTCAAACGAAATAAATGAATTCGTGTCCACGGTCAAGGCCAAGAAAAAACAGATCAAGGACAACCTGACCTATTTTGACGCCCTGAACTTCGCGGACAGGATCACCTGTCCGGTCCTGGCCACGGTCGGGTTCAAGGACACCATTTCGCCGCCGGAATGCGTCTTCAGCCTGTTCAACCATATCCGGAGCGAAAAGGTGATCGAGGTATACCCGGAGGAAGGCAACGCGGCCGGCGGCGCAGCCCAGTTCAAGAAGTCCATCCAGTGGCTGGTGAAGCAGATCAACCAGTGATCGGCGCTAATACTGAAGCAAAAACTTCAATTTCCCCTTGAAGAGTTCCATCAACCTGTCTTTGCCGGGAAAATCCCTTATCAGAAAGATAATGAAGATCACGTATGACAGCGTATTCGCCCAGTACAAGGGGTGCTGATACAGCACCCGGTTCGTTACCGCGATAAAGCACGTGACAAGGCCGAAGAATACCGCCGCCTCAATAATCGCCACCTGTATGATTTTCGCGGTGCGGACAACCGCCAGGTATCCGCAGGCGGCGCTGGCCCCGTCATCAGGCTTCATCCCGCCCGTCATGGATTCGATCCTGTCTTCCCGGAGGAACCTGTTATACATAAAACTGGAAAGGAACAATGCGCCGGTAAAAAGCGCGGCATGGATCAGGCTGAACCTGTTTACCGCCTCTATTGCTTCTTCACTCACCGCTTCTGCCCCCTGACCCTGCATATACATGAATACGATGATCAGGAAGAATACGGTGACGCCCATGATGATGCTGAAATAGATTATCTGCGATACCCTGATGTAATTCGGCGTCAGGGCGTTTTGAATGTCCGTCAGGGAAACTTTTTGCATCATATGCCCCCTCCAGTCAATACCGGGTTTTTTAATGCCGGATAATTATCAGCCTGATGTGCGTATTTCAGTGTAGCGGTTATACCGGAAAAGTCAAGAAGTTAAGACCGCCCGGCGTCAGGGGGGGATCTACCCCCTTCCCCTGCTCCGGCCGTTTATCTCAAATCAGATGTCAGGTCCCGTCCGGTCATCGTGCTTTTTGTCCTGAGCCCCGCGAGGGACAGGGCGGTGGCGCCCAGGTCGGATATCCTGACCGCGCGGCCGTTCACGGCCCGCCTCCCACCCGGCACTGAAATGGCCGCCATGATGGGCAGGGTGTCCACGGACCCGTGCCCGCCGTTATACACGCGCCAGGGCGGCGCCCATTTCGGCACGTTGATGCCCACGTTGGGGATGTGCCCGTTGTAGACCGGGATCTGCCACCCGTTTCTGGCCAGCACGACAAGGTCCGGCCAGAGCATGTTCCGCTCACGGTCCGCGTCAATATAATAGGCGTGATAGAGCTCGCCGGGAAGGCTGACGCCGGGGACCCCTTCCCGCATGTCCTTCCGGTCCAGGACCCACCAGGGACACTCGACCGCGCCGGTCTGCGGATTTTTCGCACGGTGCGCCAGAAGCGCCGCCCGCGCCTTTGCTATCTCCTTCTTGCGTCCGCGCCAGTATACCACGCCGTAACTGCTGACGCTGAAGGCATACACGCCCCGGGTATCGATGCCGCGCGACCGCAGTATGCCCATGACGTCCGTATCGAGGAATTCCTCCGTCGAAAGATGGTTTATCGCCGAATGATCGCTGAGAAGAATGACGCGGGCGTCGCCGGCGATTCCCTGCTCCTCTAGCCCCCTCATGAGACGGCCGAACTGGCGGTCCACGTCGCGTATGCAGTCCAGGGCCGCTTCCCGCACGATCATGCGGTTGCGCGCGCTCACCCGGTTATACGCCGGTTTCCCCGCGCACCTGTTTCCGACGATGTCCGGGTCGCCGGGAACGAATTCGGAGGGATCATGGGCCGTGCCGATGCAGTGTCCGCCGTCATCGCACTGGGCGAGGAGTATGTAGGCAAGGTCAGGGTCATGCCGCCGAAACAGCTCCAGCGCCGAGTCCGCCACCCATGAATCGTGGGGGAACCGCTCCGGGAAGCCCTCCATCTGGACCGTCAGGAGGCTCCGCTGTCCCGTGTAGAGACGCGTCATCACATTTGACGGGCTCATGTGCTTCCGAATGCTTCCCCGCCGCATATGTTTGAAATCGAAAAAGCCCATCCTTCCCGATTCCGGGTCGCAGGCGGCGTCGGAATCGCCGAAGGGGTCCGCGAAGCCTTCTCTACGCGGCGGCTTCAGGTATGCGGGATGGTCCTTGCCGGTAACCAGGAGGTCCACCGCCGGCGCGCCCCCGTCCCTGAACATCTCCGCCACCCATTCCTTGCCGCTGATCAGCATTGTTTTCGAATCCGGCCAGCGCCTCTTCCAGGCGTGAAAGATCGTGTCCACCGGCCGCCCCCTGTCGTCCCTGGCAAAGGAAAGGTGCGAGCGCTTCAGTACGGCCTCGTCACCGTCCCACGATGCCGGCTGGGCCCACACGCCGATGATTCCCGTCTGGGCCGAGCTGGTCCCGGCCAGAGCGTTGAGGTGGTTCATGTCCGTGGCGGCCGGCAGGTGCGCCATGGCATTGGGGTACCAGAGGGACCGGTCCAGGAACGCCCGGATGTTCGGCACAAGCCAGTTCCCCGGCGATCCGACCGCGCTGCCCTTCGAATCAAGGTAGGCGTAGGCGGGATGCAGCGCGTCGATGGCGACATAGATCATCTTCCGCGGCCTGTCGCCTTTTTTCACGATTCCCGGAAACGCCCGCAGGGCGGATTCAACGGCCCCCGAGGCCGCCAGACCCGCCAGGGCCCCTGCACCCTGCAGCAGTCTCCTGCGGCTCATCAGGTTCTTCGTCATAGTACCGGCATGGTCCATGGGCTCCTCCAATTGCAGTCATTTGACTACACTTATGTATACAGTTGACTACGTGTCAATACATTTTCCGAAATTATTTAGCGCCGCGCAATCTCACCGTTTTACATCATCCGGTCCCGTCAGAAGCGACATCGCCGCGGCAAGTACCGCGTCCCTGGCCTTATCCGGCTTTACGCCGTCAAGGCCCGCCGCCGCCAGGATAAACGGCTCGAACATGATGAATCCGCACGAAAAAGAGAACATGGCGGCAACGACCATCCGCGGATCCAGGTCGCCCCGGAGGCCCCCCCCTTTCACGGCCGCCTTCACCTGTTCGGTCAGGTGCCGCGCTATGGGAAAGCGCCGGTGCAGGTCCCCGGTGCCATGGCCGTCCAGGATGGTGCGCGCCAGGATGCGCCAGAAGCGCTCGTGCTTGGTAAGCGACTGGAAGGCAAGGCGGGAAATTTCCTGCAAAGAGCCGGCGCCCCGCACATCGGCAAGCATGGCATCGGCCATCCGCTGGAGGGTCTGGCGGCGGAGGTTTTCCTTGGACCCGAAATGGCGGTGGATCAGGCCGTGGTTGACGCCGGCTTTTTTCGCGATGTCCCGCACCGACACGCCGTCGAAGCCTCGCCGGGAAAACAGCTCGCCAGCGGCCTCGATGACCGCCGCCACCACGTCATCCCTGCCGAAGGGACGGCCGCTATTTCTGGGCCGGGATGGGGTCTTTTTTATTTTACCGGTGCCGGGCATCGTTGTTCATCCGTGCAGTACACTGCCGGAAAAGACATGTCATTTTGTTCGGCCTCTGTCCACTATTTTTTAATCAGGATTGCCGATTCGGCGGTTTATAAAAATAAACTATTGACAGTAACCATATCGCGCATTCTGTGTCTCACTAACTATTAATGCTGCGCCGGTCACGGCGCGATTTTTCCATATGGGAGGCTTAACAGATGAACCGAAAACGAATCGCCCTCGTGGCGCATGACAATAAAAAGAAAGACCTCATCGAATGGGCCGAGTGGAACTGGCACGTCCTCGCCGAACACGACCTTGTCTGCACCGGCACCACGGGCAGACTGATAGAGGAGGCGCTCCTGAAAAAAACAGAGCCCAATGGCGCAGGAATCAGCATCGAAAAGCTTAAGTCAGGCCCCCTGGGAGGGGACCAGCAGTTGGGAGCACTCATCGCTGAAGGAAAGATCGACATGATGATTTTCCTCTGGGACCCGATGCAGCCGCAGCCCCATGACGTCGACGTCAAGGCCCTCCTCAGGATCTGCGTCCTGTACAACGTGCCCACGGCGTGCAACCGAGCCACGGCCGATTACCTTATTTCGTCATCGCTGCTGAACCAGGAATACACGCCGCTGCAGTCCGATTTCACATCCTACACCGGGAGAACATTCAGCAATATATGACCGTCTTTTAGTTTGTAAAAAAAAGTATTGATATATACCGCCCTCTGACGGATGTATACCACATCGACCCTGCGCGTCGAGGACTGTTACCGCATATCCCGGAGGAGGCGTGAATCGCCATGATCAAACCCGCAACGCCTTACCCCGCAGCCGGAGGCCGCCCATGAACACGTCCGTCAGCATGAAAGGAAAAACATGCCTCATCACCGGGTCAACCAGCGGACACGGCCTTGCCGTTGCCGAAGCGCTCCACGCCATGGGCGCGGACATCATCCTTCACGGGCCCACCCGTGATGCCTGCGAATCCGTCCGGAACAGGTTCAGCTCCCTGGCCGGCACGCTGGCGTGCGATTTTTCCTCCCGGCGGGACATCGCCCGGGGCGCCGGGGAAGTCCTTTCATGGAAACGCCCCATCCACGTCCTCGTGAACAACGCGGGAATGGTCAACCGGAAGCGCCGCCTCACCGTGGACGGCATCGAGGAAACCTTCGCGGTGAATTACCTGGCCATGTTCCAGTTCACCCTGCAGGTCCTGCACGCTCTTCTCGACGCGGCGCCGGCGCGGATCGTTAATGTTGGGTCAGACGCCCACATGTTATCCGCCATCGATCCCGACGACATCGACGGCAGCGGAAAAAGCTATTCCGTCATGGGCTCCTACGGCAGGTCGAAGCTGGGCGTGGCCTACTTCACGCAGGAGCTTGCGCGCAGGCTGGGCGGGACCGGCGTAACGGTAAACGCCCTTGACCCGGGCCCCATGGCGTCCAGCATCGCCAAAAAGCCGGGTATTCTCCCCCGGATCGCGGACGCCGTCATCCAGCTCACCTTTCCCACCCCGGCCCGCGCGGCCCGCACCGCCATATACCTGGCTTCATCCCCCGAGGTTGAGGGGATGACCGGAAAGTATTTCCGCTTCATGAAAATGAAAGATTCGAAACTGAAGTCAGGCGCGGACTTCCACGGGCAATTATGGGATATAAGCGCCCGCATTACCGGGGCGGATTACCGCGGATAAGGCCTCCGTCAGAAGCATGGATTGACGCAGAGATTTTCCTGTTTTTCCCCCATGGCCGCTGTACTATACTTATAAGCATCAATTTCCTGCACAACAATGATCACGGGAGGTGTGTAATGAGACGGCTCTACATCTGCGGTATTCTTATTCTTTCATTCATGATTCTCATGTGTTCATCGGGCGCAACGATCCGGACCGAACAGCCGGCGTCGCCGAACCTCAAAAACTACAAGAAGGTCTATATCGGATGGCTTGATTTCGGCGAAGGCAACTGGAGAAAATACGGCTTTAAAGCGCCGAAGGATTGGTCAAATGCGATCAGGGAACTGAATGTCAATGCCCTCCAGGACTACTGCCGTTCCGAGCTTTCCGGCAGGACCGTCACCGGTTCCAGGGGCGCCGATGCGCCGGCGAAAAACGACCTGTACGTCAAGCTGCATTTAAAGAAACACGAGATCGAGACGGGAATGAACCGGATCCAGTACCTTTACCTGGACATACGGTTCACCGACATGGCCACCGGTCAGACGAAGTACTATGGGGACGTGATGATCGATTCCTCCGGTTTCGGCATAGGCAACTTCACCATGGAGGGTCAGCTGAATTTTGCCATGACGAACCTGGCGAAATTCATCGGGTCGAAGTTCTGAATAACCCGGTGTTACTGCCGTGGCGGAGTGATACAGACATGCTGACGGCATGGGCGGAGAGCTATGCCGTTTCTTCTATAATATACGGCACAAAGATGGCTTCGCCGATATCCTCCTCTATGACGACGCCGTTCTGCTTGACGATGAATTTCTTAATGCGGTGACCGCTCCTGTTCCCGACGGGTATGACGAGCCTGCCCCCCGGCGCGATCTTGCCGAAGAGCGATACCGGCAGGATGTCCGCCCCGGCGGCGACGATGACGGCATCGAACACGCCCTTCGCCTCGTTGAAGTCGCCGGAATGGAGGAAGGTTATGTTGCGATAGCCGAGCCCGAAGAGCACCCCGCGGGCCCGGTTGAACAGCTCTTCGATGCGCTCCATGGTGACCAGGGAGCCGGCAAGGCGGGATATGACGGCGGACTGGTAGCCGGAGCCGGTCCCGATCTCGAGGACCCGCTCGTCGCCGGTCAGCCCAATGGCCTGGACCATCTTCGCGACAACCGAAGGCTTCGATATGGTCTGGCCGTTGCCGATGGGGAGGGATATGTCGTCATAGGCGTGGAACCTCAGCGCTTCCGACACGAAGAGGTGCCGGGGAACGGAGGCCATTGCCTCAAGCACCGATCCGGAGGAGATGCCCTTTCTTTTCAGGTCGGCAATCAGGCCCTGCTTGATGTACTGCATACGGCTGTCACGCTCCTATGGCACAAAATATCCGCCCCACTCAACGCCCTTCTGGCCTTTATGGTTCACCTCGATCTTCACATCGGACCACCACCCGGCGAAGGACCTGAGCTTGAAGGTGGAGTAGACCAGCACATACCGGTATTCCTCGGAATTCTTGATCCGCGAATAGATGGACCTGAGACCGTCCACGTCGCGGGGCCGGAAAATCGCTCCGCCGGTTTCGGAGGCTATGCTCCGGAGAAGCTCATGGGGCTCCTTGAAGGATATGATGTATATCGGGATATAATGGGACCGGGCGAACCGTATGATGTTCGTCGGCGTGTAGCTCCTGAAAGAGTTGTCATCGACGCTGCCGTCGGTCACCAGGACCACGCCGCGGCGGTTCAGCCGCGGCACCAGGTCGCCGACGGCGTCATAGAGGGCCTTGCCGACGTTTTTCCCCTCCGCGTAATCGCGCTCCCTGAGCGCCCTGAGGGCCCTCCGTCTGCTCCAGTCAAACTTGTTGCCGATCCACGTTTCGCTGTTGAAATTCAGCACCTCGAGGGAATCGTTCTTTCTCATTTTCTGCAGAATGAACTCGGCCGTCCAGGGCAGGTCGCCATGGTGGTCCTCCGCCCTGACGGAGCGGTCCACGCACAGGGCAATGGACACCGACGGCGCGAGCCGCTTCAGATAGTCGGTATAGAGGTTCGTGATAAGGGCGCTGTCCTCGGTGACGGTGAAGTTCGTTTTATCGAGGCCGTAGAGGGGACTGCCGTCCCTGTTGCGCACGTTGACATAGAAGGCAACCACCGGGAAGCTTCCCAGGTCCACCGAAGTGATCTCAAGACTTACGTTCGAATACTGCTTATGGGCGGGGGAAAAAAGCGCTACCGCCTGTCTGCTGTAATCGAGGCAGTAGAGGTACCCGTCGCGGTCCGACACGGCCGCCATGAGCTTCGAAAGGCTGTTCCCCTTCGCGTCGGCGCTGAGCCGCGACGCGGACCCGTTCGAGGGATTGAACCAGAGGAGTCCCCCCTTTTCGTCCGAGACCATGAGGGTTTCACCGGATCTCACGATGCCCCGTGGGGATTCAACACCGTCGACGGTGATGTTCTCGATGAAATTTCCCGAATCGTCAAAGCACGCGATCCGCCTGTTGCCGGTGTCGGTGACATAGACCCGGTCACGGTACACGGCCACGTCCGTGGGCCTGGACAGCTCGCCCTCGTACTCGCCCTTTTTCCCGAACTGGAGGATGAACGTACCGGCGTCATCGAACTTCTGTACCCGGCTGTTTCCCGAATCGACCACGTAGAGCTCGCCTTTGCTGTTGAAGCAGAGTCCCTCCGGGCCGTGAAATTCCCCTTCATTGTTGCCGCTCGCGCCGAAGCGTTTCCGGACCTCGCCGTTCAGGCCCATGATGTACACCCGGTCTTTCTTGAAGTCCGTGACGGCGAGCCTGCCGGCCCGGTAATCGATGCCGTAGAGCCTGCTGTCGATGGAGGTCCGGATCGAGAAAACGCCCTTGCCGTTCGAATCAATCTTAACCAGCGACCCGTCATGGAAGGACGTGATATAGATGTTCTTTTCATTGTCTACGGCGATATCGACGGGATTATTAAAGCGGAACCGGTTATAATCGGAGGATTTATAGGTTTCGTACAGGACATACTCGGGGCTGTCATCGGCCCGGTCCAGCAGGGTGTCCTGGAAGCGGAGGTTTTCGATCTTGCTGGTGACGGCCACGTTGTCAGGGGACATCTCTGAAAGGTTTTCCCATTCCTTCAGGGCGGAATCGGTGAAACCGGCCAGCTTGTATGCCCGGGCCATGTGGTCCCGCGCCGTATAGTAGTCCGGGTACTCCCTGACGGCCTTCCGGAAATACTCGGCCGCGGCCAGATAGCGCATCCTGTTGAAGTGGACGGTACCTTGGCGGAAATATTTCTTGGCGATCTCGAACTTCACCATGTCCGCCATTTCGGAAAACGCCAGGGGAGGATACAGGCAGATAAGCACGGCGATAAGAGCCGGCGCCCATGAGCGCTTTATGATGTTTGAACGGATAGATGCCATACTCTTATATTATCGTCTCAAACAGTGCCGCTTTTCGTAACTTTTTGGCCCGAACCGGGCCCTCACGCGGTGCTGCATATCTAGCATTAAATGAGACATAATGCAAGTTTTTTTTCCCTGACATCGAAAAACTCGAAATATCCTTGACGATGTCCCGGATATGCATTACCATTTTTGTTACAACTATATCTCGTGGCACGGGGGACAGATCCTATGACGTACAACCTGCAGCGGACACTGCTGCTCTCGCTGATAATTCTCGGTGCCGCCGGGTGCATGAAAGCAGCACGGCAGGCGGAGCCCATGACCGTATCCGCCATACTCGGTAGCGTCAGCCTCAACCGGCCCGGGAGCGTGCTGCGTCCCGGCGACGCGGTGAAAGCAGGTGACAGGATCATTACCGGCGAGAAATCCATGGCTACGCTGATCCTGCCGGATACGTCCCTGGTAAGGATATTCGAAAAATCGGAATTTACGGTGTCCGGCCGAATCGCCGCCGGAGAAGGGAGGGAAGCAGACACGGTCCTCAGCCTCGACAGGGGCAGGACCATGCTCATCGTGCAGAAACTGGCTAAGGGTGACCGGTTGAGGGTTAAAACACCGACCGCCGTCGCCGCGGTGCGGGGCACGACCTTTGACGTGTCCGTCAGGGAAGCGCCGGCAAAAGGAACAAGCGGGGTCACCGACGTCAGGGTCCTGAACGGCACGGTCTACGTCGAGGCGAAGGACAAACCGCAGGTCAGCGCCATGGTCAGCGAAGGAGAGATGATCGCCCTTTCCAATGAATCGGTGGTGGAAGATAAAAAGACCATACCGGAAAAAGAGATGAAGGAGCTCCAGGAAGAGGAAAAGGACCTCGGTAAAGCCGGCACCGTCCAGCAGGAGACTGTCAAGAAGAAAGAGGAAACTCCCGCCCGTGCAGGGTCAACGCCGCCGGTGCTTAAAACCGAAGCGGCCATCAAGGAGTTTTATCATAAACTCGAAGAGGTGGACCTTGATGACGGCACAACCCTCGTGGGCGCGGTCATATTCCAGAATGCCTCGGTGGCGAAAATTCATACCTCCAGCGGCGTCATCCAGGTGCCCACAAGCAGCATCAAAAACATCAGGATGAGGTAGCCCGCGCGCAGCGGGCACTTCCCTCCCCCATATATTTCCACCGTATATCATTGGCGGGCCTGACAGGCGGGGATCGCCCCTACTTGTACTTCATCTCGGTGATCCTGCTCTTGTCTATGGTCATCGTGTTATATTTTGTTTTTACCGTCACGGTCGTCCTCGTCTGGGAAAGTATGGTACCCACGATTTTACTCCCGTCATTGAGCAGGATGACCTGGCGTGACTCATCCTGTACCGGAGTTTCCACCGGTTTTCTTTCAATCGCGGACCGGTTGGCGCCCCTGCCCCCGAGGAGATCAATGATCTCGATGAAATTGTATTTTTCCGCTATGGAGTAAGCGGTCTCGCCCTGGCGGTTTTCCATGTTTTTATCGGCGCCGTACCTGAGCAGCAGGCGCGCTATGCCGGCGCTCCCGTAGTATGACGCGATCATGAGGGGAGTGCTGTCCTTTGCGATGGAGCCGTAATCATGCATCGAGCGCAGGTTGGGATTGGCCTTGTTTTCCAGCATGTATTTGACGATGTCGTAGTAATTGTAATATATGGCCCACATGATCGGCGTCCACCCCCACCGGTCATACTGGTTGATATCGGCCCCTTTTTCGAGGTGCTTTTTAACGCCCTCAAGGTCGCCGCGGTAAGCCGATCGAGACAGTGAACCGCAGCCGGCAAAGAGAGCAATGACAAGAACCATGATGAGTGCTGTACTGTTCATCTTCATGATGCCACCCCGAAATGATTTTTCCTTGTTTGACGCAGAACCACCCCCCAATGATCCATACAGCATTGAAAAATTGCCGTTTGTTAACACAACTTTATCGGATTTGGATAAATCGACAAGTATTTTTTTGTCACGGCTCCGCCCTTCCCCGAGATCCGGGCCACCTCCCGGGCGGGACAACGCCGGGAGTCATCATCGCTTGTTTTTCAGTATCTTCCTTAAAAACTGCCCGGTATAGGACTCCTTCACGCGCACAACATCTTCAGGCGTTCCCGCGACGACAACAGTGCCGCCGGCGTCGCCCCCTTCAGGCCCCAGGTCGATTATCCAGTCGGCGGTCTTGATGACGTCGAGGTTGTGCTCGATAACAATCACGGTGTTCCCCTTGTCCACCAGGGACTGGAGCACGTCGATAAGGCGCTGGATGTCGGCGAAATGGAGGCCCGTCGTCGGCTCGTCGAGGAGGTAGATGGTCCGGCCCGTGGCGCGCTTTGAAAGCTCGGCCGAAAGCTTGACCCGCTGCGCCTCGCCCCCGGACAGGGTCGTGGCCGGCTGGCCGAGCTTGATGTAGCCGAGGCCCACCCTGTTCAGGGTGTCGAGCTTCCCGTGAATCGACGGTACCGCGCTGAAGAAATCGAGGGCCTCCTCCACGGTCATTTCAAGGACCTCGTAGATGTTCCTGCCCTTGTAGCGGACCTCGAGGGTCTCATGGTTGTACCTTCTCCCCTTGCACACGTCGCAGGTAATGTACACGTCGGGGAGGAAATGCATCTCGATCTTGATGACGCCGTCGCCGAAGCACGACTCGCACCGTCCCCCGGGCACGTTGAATGAGAAGCGCCCCGGCTGGTAGCCCCGAATCTTCGAGTCGGGGAGCTTCGCGAAGAGGTCGCGTATCGGCGTGAACAGCCCGGTGTAAGTCGCGGGGTTGGACCGGGGGGTCCGCCCGATGGGGGACTGGTCGATGTCGATCACCTTGTCGATCTTCTCGACCCCTATGAACTTGTCGAACTTCCCCGGGTGCTCCTTCGACTTCATCACCAGGGACGACAGGGCCCTGAAGAGGATGTCGATCACCAGGGTGGACTTGCCCGAACCTGACACGCCGGTCACGGCGCAGAGCACCCCCAGGGGGAACTTCACGGTTATGCTCTTGAGGTTGTTTTCCTTCGCTCCCTGTATCTCGATGAAATCGGACGCCTGCCGCCGCGACGCGGGCACCGGGATAAAGCTCTCGCCGGCCAGGTACCGCCCGGTGAGGGACTTGCCGTCTGATTCAATTTCTGCGGGGGTGCCCACGGACACCACGTAGCCGCCGTGGAGGCCCGCGCCGGGCCCCAGGTCAACGACATAGTCCGCTTCCCGGATGGTGTCCTCGTCGTGCTCGACGACGATGACGGTGTTACCCAGGTCGCGGAGGCGCTTCAGCGTGGCCAGGAGCTTCCGGTTGTCCCGCTGGTGGAGGCCGATGCTCGGTTCGTCGAGCACGTAGAGGACGCCGGTGAGGCTCGACCCGATCTGGGTGGCAAGGCGTATGCGCTGCGATTCGCCGCCGGAGAGGGTCCCCGCGGCGCGGTCCAGGGTGATGTAGTCGATGCCCACATCGGTGAGGAACTTCAGGCGCACCCGTATTTCCTTGATGATCTGCTCGGCTATCTTCTTCTCGGTGTCCGAGAGCTCAAGGTCCTGGAAGAGGCGCCAGGCCTCGCCGATGGAGCGGCCCGTGACCTGGTCGATGGTGTGCCCCGCCACCTTCACGGCGAGGCTCTCCGGCCGCAGCCGCTTCCCGCCGCATTCAGCGCACAGGGTGTTGGACATGTAGCTCTCCATCCAGATCCTCATGTCCTCCGACTTGGTTTCCATGTAGCGGCGGTGAAGGTTCGGGATGACCCCCTCGAAGGCCCTGGTGAAGCGGTACTCGGCGTTCTCGCGCTTGACCTGGTAGTCGATCTTCTTCCCCTCGGAGCCGTACAGTACGATGTCCTTTATCTTTTTCGGGAGCTTTTTCCACGGCGTGTGGGCGTCAAAACCAAAGTTCTTTTCCAGGTTCTTGATCTGCTCCAGGTACCAGTAGCTGGTGGTCTTTCCCCAGACCTCGAGGACGCCGTCGTAGAGGGACCGGTCCGGATCTGAGACAATCAGGTCCGGGTCGAACTGCATGATATAGCCCAGGCCGCCGCAGGCCGGGCAGGCGCCGTAGGGGCTGTTGAACGAAAACATCCGCGGGGAAAGCTCCGGCATGGATATGCCGCAGTCCGTGCAGGAGAGCTTGGACGAGAACAGGCGCTCCGCTTCCCCGCCCGAAGACGGTTCGTCCGCCAGCACCGTCACCAGCCCCTCGCCGATCTCCATGGCGGTTTCAACCGACTCGGCCAGGCGCGGCCGGACGCCGTCCTTGATGACGATCCGGTCCACGATGATGTCGATCGAATGCTTCTTGTTCTTGTCGAGCTTGATCTCCTCCTCGAGCTCGCGCACCTGGTTGTCGACACGCACCCGGACGAAACCCTTCTTCCGGGCCTGCTCGAGCCTGTCGGCATGCTCCCCCTTCCGTCCCCGCACCAGGGGGGCCAGGACCTGCACCTTGGTCCCCGCCCGGTACGTCATCAGGTTCTCGACGATCTGGTCGAGGGACTGGGACGATATTTTCTTTCCGCATTGGTGGCAATGGGGAACGCCGATGCGCGCGTAGAGGAGCCTGAAGTAGTCGTATATCTCGGTCACGGTCCCCACGGTGGACCGCGGGTTCCGGTGGGTTGTTTTCTGCTCGATGGATATCGCCGGAGAGAGGCCGTCTATGTAGTCTACGTCGGGCTTTTCCATGAGGCCGAGGAACTGGCGCGCGTACGAGGAGAGGGACTCCACGTACCGGCGCTGCCCTTCGGCGTAGATGGTGTCAAAGGCAAGTGATGATTTTCCGGAGCCGGACAGGCCCGTCAGGACGACAAGCTTGTCCCGCGGGATTTCCAGTGATATGTTCTTGAGATTGTGCTCGCGCGCTCCCTTGATAACAATGGACCGGCTCATATCAGGGTGACGTTCATTGAACCGCACATGGGGCAGATGACATCAGGCTCTTCGTCTTCGATAACGTTTTTCTTTTTTATAACGACATCGTCCCAGCGGTAGTCGCATTCCTCGCAGGCATAGCTGACCGTCACCTTCTTGGTGTCGTCATCGTCAAAGCCGACCTCATCGAGCTCTTCATCGCCTTCGCCATGGGCATCTTCCTCGGCTTCTTCGTCAACGATACGGTCCTCGCCTTCCTCCTCTTCGATCAGGTCGGACTCGTCCGCCAGTTCTTCCTCTTCATAATGCTCTTCGTAATAGTCGTCTTCATATACTTCATCATCGTAATCTTTTTCGTGGAAGTCCTTAGCCATATCCCCACCCTGGTTCTCATGATTAAATTACGGACCCGCGGAACTCCGTCAGTTCTGCCGGGTTACACTGACGTTACGAAATACACGGTACTAAAATAACACTTTTTTCACCCAGTGTAAATATGTGAATCAGAAAATATCACCCCTTTTTTTTGTCAAAAAAAATTCTTTTTTTTGAATAAATTATTCAAGGGCGCTCCGGGCACTGTTAATCGATGAAAATTTTTACTGCCGCCCCGGCGGGGTCAGAGTAAAATCGCAGATTAAATTCCACCCAAACATGTTTTTATATAAGGATTAAATCCTGTTGGCATGAAATTTCTCCCAACATCCTCCGGAGGGCGCGTGCGGGAAAGAACCATTTTCAATTCATCCTTTTCATCTCTATAAAATAAAATAGTTATGGATTATGACAATCTTGAAGATGACGGCACTGTGATGTTGAAATGTATCGGAGCCCCGGAAGGAAAGTGAAGGATATCAATAATTCCCGGATATGCCGGAAAACATGGCAAAACATTTACATATAAAACTTATTGTACAATCCTGTCATTGATCTCAAGGTTAACGCCTTCATCGCCGGGGATCTCGCTACGGCGGGGCAAATCACCGGCGCCGGTCACGATGATGTCCCAGATGCCCCAGGCGCCGGGAGCGCCGGAGAACTCCACAAAGCGTATCTCGGCGCTGCCCCGGGAGGTAACGGCAGGGGGAATATCAACATGGTAATAGGAATTATGAACATCGGAATACCTTACCGCATCGACCAGGCGCGGTTCCATTCCCGGGGCGGCGGCGAATATCTTCAAAACTGAATCGGGATACGCCCCCCGCGCCGTGAACCTGACGAAATCTATCCAGATCACGTACCCTGTTTCCCGGGAAAAGCCGTTGATCTGAATTGACGAGCCAAAGGGCCCCACGTAGGCGGCCGTATCATCCACGACGGGTTCGCGGTCCTCCAGGAGCGTCATTGCCCGGGACGCTCCCCATTCCCTGATGTCGCGACGGCTGAAGGGCATACGCCAGTCTTTCATGTGCTGTTCATAACGGCCAGAGCAAGGATTTACCACGTTGACGAAGTGACTGTCCCTATCGTAGGCCGGATAGGGGAAAAGAATGCACAGGAAGAAAACCAGGAAGAAAGGTGTCAGGTTATTTCGCTTGCGTTGAAACATCCGTAACGATCATTGACATCCGCGGCCGTGGACCGGATACAACCGGCCCCTATTTGATGAGCCTCATGACGGCGTCCGGCCTGAGGGTCGATATGTTCTCCAGGTTGGCGGCGCCTGAACGGGTGAAGATAGAATCGACATTGGCAACGATATTCTTCAGCCTGTCCTGGCCCACAAGGTCGGAGGCGGTAATATTGTCAAGCTCCACCTGGAGTTTTTTCAGCCTGGTGACATCATCGTTGATGTACCTGCTGTTTATTTCCATCTTCTCGGAGATCTGCTGTTCTGTGATCGTTTCGCCGATGAAGCTGCGGAGTACCCGGTTCCCCTCAAAGGTCACGGTATCGAGGATGTTCCTCTGTTCCGGCGCCCCCTTCTGGAGGTCGGTCCTGAGCTGCTCGATGCCGTCGCGGATGATCTGGTTGCGCGTGAGGGACGACTGCACTTCCCTGAACTCGGTTTCCATGGCGTCAAGACGCGTGTTGACCCTGCTTCCAATGGAAACGGAATCGGTTTTGACGTCGCTTCGTTTTTTGTTCGGATTGTTTTCTTCCAGTTCCTTCTGGCTGTTGATCTTCTGCGCTGTACCGAGGATTCCATCAATGGATATTTTCATTTCACACCTTCCTTTGTGTCATCACGGGCCACCTCATGCCCGGGCAGTGATACAGTTCTAAATTCTGGCGGTCATTAGATACACATTACTGCTCATTTAGAAATTTAAATTAATCTATATGAAATGTCAAGTTTTTTTCAATTACTCCCTTCAATCTTGTCCATTTTTATAGACACAAGCTTTGAAACGCCGGGTTCTTCCATGGTTACGCCATACAATGTCTCGCCGATACTCATGGTCTTCTTGTTATGGGTCACGATTATGAACTGTGACCCGCGGGCGAACTCCTTGAGCATCCTGACGAACCGGCCGATGTTCTGCTCGTCCAGGGGCGCGTCGATCTCGTCAAGGAAGCAGAAGGGCGACGGCTTGACCATGTAGGTCGCGAACAGGAGCGCAATGGCGGTCAGCGCCCGCTCCCCGCCGGAGAGCAGGTTGATGTTTTTCAGCTTTTTCCCCGGCGGCCGGATCATGACCTCGATGCCGCTTTCCAGGGGATTGTCCGGCTCGTTCAGCTCGATGGCGGCCTCGCCCCCCTCGAAAAGCTGGCGGAATATATCGGAAAAATTTTTCTGGATGCTCTTGAAGGTCTCCATAAACATCTCGATCGAGGTCCGGTTGATGTCCTCTATGACGGTGAAGATGTCCTCCCGCGCCTTTTCGATGTCCTTCTTCTGCTTGATGTAGTACTCGAAACGCTTCTTTAAATTGCGGTATTCCTCGATGGCCAGGTTGTTGATGGGCCCCAGGTCCTGTATCTGCTTCTTGATGTCCTGGCTTCGGGACATCAGGCCTTCCATCTGGGACTCCAGGACGTTCAGGGCCTCGACGTCCTTGATCTTCTTCTCGTATTCGATCCAGAGGTGCTCCTCGATGCTGTTCTTCTTGAATATAAGCTCCACCTGCGACTTGTCCAGGGCGGTGATCCTGTCGACGATGCGCTGCAGTTCTTCCTCGTCCTTGCGCGCCACGTTCTTCCGGTCGTGGATCTTGTTCTCGATCTCTTCCCTCTTCGCCGTGAGGTCGGCTATCTCCTTCAGCAGCGATTCGCTCCGCTCGTTGAACTCGACCAGGCGCTGGTCCCATTCCTTGATCTCCTCGGAGAGCTCTTTTATCTTCTTGTCGGCCCGCAGGATCTCCTCGCGGTAGTTGTCTATCTGCTTTTTAAAGTCGACGATCTGGCTTCCCAGGGACTGGAGGTGCTTCTCGATCCAGTCGCGCTCGTTCTCGTTGCGCGAGAGGTCCTTCTCCACCCTGGTGATCATCTGGTTGACGTCCTCCAGCTCCACCTGCTCGTGCTGGATGTGGGCCTCCAGGGCGGTAATCTCGCCGCGGAGCCGTTCGATGCTGTCCAGCTTTTCCCGGATCTTGCGGTCCAGGCTCTCCTTTTCCGCGTGGATGCCCGTCTTGTCGAAGAGGATGGACCGGAAGCCGTCCTCGTAGCTTTCAAATTTCAGGATATCATCTTTCAAGGAATCCATGTCGATGGTCTCCAGCAGGGCCAGGGCGCTGTCCGGCATGCCTCCGCGGAGGTCGGCCGCCGCCCTGCGGAGCGATTCCTCAATGGCGCGCAACCGTTCATGGATGACGCCCCGCACCTGGGTCCGCTCGTGCTCGGAACCCTCCAGTTCGGCCTTGCGTTTTTCAATGGCGTCCACCAGCTTGCGGATAACCTCCTCGAGCAGGGCCTGGAGCTCCTTGTGGCCCTTTTCGGCGTCCTTTATGGCCGCCTTCTTCTCTTCAATGGAGTCCCGGGAGGCGTGGATGGAATCGATCTTCCGCTTGCGCGTCGTGAAGAAGGCCGAAAGCTTCTCCCTGTCGTCCTCGATCTTCCTGCCGATCTCGACGCCGGACTGCTCGCTCTTCTGCTTTTCCTCCAGGAGGCGGTCCAGGTTTTTCGTGCGCTCGACGATCTTGTTTTCGATCCCCTTCTTGAGGTTCTGTTCCTCTTCTATGAGGCCCCGGTTCTTTTCCGTCTTTACGTCGATGTCCTCGACGCGTATCCGGTAGGCATGGAGCCGCTTCTCCAACTCGAAGAGCTGGTGCTGTATGTCGTTCTTGCGCTTCTCGTCCTTTTCATTGTCGGCGGAGGTGGTGGAGACCCGGGAGGATATCGCCTCGCGCTCCATGTTGTGCCGCTCGATATCCTCCTGTATCTTCGCCTGCTTTTTCGAAAGCTCCCGGAAGCGGAGAACGTTGGTCTTTATGTCAAGCTCGGAAAGCTCCGTCTTCAGCGAGAGGTACACCTTGGTGGTCTCGGCCTGCTTCGACTTGAAGTCCTTCTCGCGTTCGATTTCCTTTATGATATCGTTGATCCGCTCCAGGTTATCGCTCGTTTCGGTGAGCTTCCTGAGGGACTCCTTCTTCTGGAACTTGTACTTGGATATCCCCGCCGCTTCCTCGAAAATATAGCGCCGGTCTTCGGGCCGCGTCGAAAGGATGAGGTCCATCTTCCCCTGCTCCATCACCGAGTAGGAAGCCTTGCCGATGCCGGTGTCCATGAAGAGCTTTTCAACGTCCTTGAGGCGGACCGGAGACTTGTTGATGAGGTACTCCGATTCGCCGTCGCGGAATATGCGGCGGCCCACGGTGACCGAATCCGAATCGAAATCAAGGACACGGTTGGAGTTGTCGATGGTTACGAAGACCTCCGAAAGAGAGAGCTGCTTCCGGTGCTCGGTGCCGGCGAAGATGATGTCCTCCATCTTTTCGCCGCGGATGTTCTTCGCCTGCTTCTCGCCCAGGACCCATTTTATGGCGTCAACGACATTGGACTTGCCGCACCCGTTGGGGCCGATGATGACGGTGATCCCCGGCTCGAAGGTGACCTGGGTCTTGTCGGCAAAGGACTTGAAGCCGTATAAATCCATCGATTTAAGAAACATAGATCTTTCCAGTTTCCGTGTCAGTAATTCTGCATCATTTCACTATTGAGGAATTGTAACTGCTTATAAACGAGGTCAAGCATTTCCCACCGTGATGCGGGTACAGCCCGCATAAGGGCCGCGCTTAAGCCCGGCCCTAGCAGAAAGTGGTAATTATGACGACATAATGCAAGAATATTTTAAAATAAACCAAAAAAAAATCATATCCAATACGGAAAATTGTCCTTGACTCATCGTCAAAACAACCGCCATCCAAAAGCATGGATACCCGCCATCCGGCTTACAGGATATTCAACATCCTTATTATCATTGCCCTCGCAGGGCTCCCTGCCCTGTTTTCGTCAGGGTGCGCCACCGCGGGTATTATTAATAAGGACAGGAAATACAAGCAGAGCAGCGTGAAAACCTTTTCGAGCATCGAAGCGGTAAAATCTGCGGAACCGATCGACCGGCATGCCGCTTCAATGATATATTTCAAGCTGGACACAAGCGTCGACGCCCTTTCCATCTCCATCACGGCGGAACACACTGCCGACATCATGGGCACGAAAAAAGTCAGGAAAACCTATTTTGTCGTGGAGAAAGCCGTCGACATGTCCCACTTCAAGCTGGCGAAAAACAGGATCCATTACGCGGAACTCGGAAGGAACTTCGACCCTGACTGGAACCGGGAAAAGGAGATAACCCTGGTCTCGAAGAAGACCGTGCCCTTCAGGGAACTGGACGGCAACTCAGTGTACCGGATAAGGTTTACGACCTTCTCGACGGAACCGGTCGATTACACCGTCAGGATAAACGCCGACTGTTCCGTCACCTTCATGGATACCATCGACTGATTACTTCCCGAGCCTCCGGGCGTCAAAATCAGACCGTTTAAAGAGGGAGATCACCTCGACGCCGGTTTTTTCGATGCCTTCGCGGCCGCCTTCCTCGCGGTCAATGATGACCGCGGCCTTCACCACCGTGAGCCCCGATTCGCGCAGGCGTTCGATGGCCGTAACGGTGGACCCGCCCGTGGTGATGACATCGTCGATGACCACCACGTTCCTGACCCGGCCTGCGTCGCCCTCGATCCATTTCTGCGTGCCGTGCTTTTTCGGCTCCTTCCGCACGATGAGGGGCGATATCCTGCGCCCTTTCTTTCCTGCCGCTATGGCCGTTGAAATGGATATGGGATCGGCGCCGAGGGTCAGCCCGCCGATGCCGTCAATGGCCAGGGGGACGAGGAAAGGCTCGATTGCCTCGAACATGACTTCGCCTATGAGGGACACGCCCTCGGCGTCAAGGGTCGTGGCCTTGCAGTCAAAATAATAGAAGCTCTGCCTGCCGGAGACCAGGGTGAAGGGCGGGTCTTCCCGGTAGATGAAGGATTTTGCGTAAAGGATGTCGAATAATTTGTCGCGATTGGAACTCATGGAATGACCTCGAATTTTATTACCCCCCGGCCCGTTGGATATCTTTGCCCCCCTGTCCCCCGAAGGGGGCACGTGAGAAACAATCTTCCTGCATGTCTTACATGAAGGCGGGGAGAACGTATTTATTACACGATGTGACGCACCATTATCTCAAGGCAAGTATTATTTTCGCATGGCAGGAGATTCCCCGATCCCCTTCCAGAACTGGTTCTTCCCGATCTTGCCCATGATGTAATCGCGGATGAGGACCTGGATTTGGGGCGGGAAGGCCTCCCAGTATTTCTTGTGCCATCCCTTGGGAAACTGCTTTTTATCCTCCTCGCTCATTTCGCCCATGCCGTATGAAACAAACTGGGTTATCATGGCGAGGAGCATTTCCCGCGGCATCTCTCCCGCTTTTCTGCTGTTCCTTCCTGGCACCCACTGGTTCAGGAGCGCCTGAAGTTCCCGCTCCGGTATCTCCGGCTTTTCCCGGCGTATCATGTCAGCGACGAGACGGCGCGACATCTCGTGCACCTGGTCGCCGCCGATCCCCATCTGCTTTTCGATGTCTTCCGCGATGGTACGGGCCATCTGGTTGACATCGATCTGCCCGAGGCCCAGGGTCGACTCACGCTCCATGCGCTTCCGCAGGGCCTCCCCTACCAGCTCAAGCTCATGCCGCGTGGCGTGGCGCAGAATGTATTCCAGGATTTCCGTTATGTTCGGACCGCCGCTCATGTACTGTTCTCCTGTTCTGCTTCCTTCTCGAAATCCGCCGCCGGCGCCCGGGTCCGCTTTGCCATCTTCAGCAGTTCCTCAAGGTGGGGGTAGTGGCGCCTGAATTCACCGGCCATCTGCCCGAAAGGTAAATCATCAAAGGGGCCGAAATCATGGAGATACTCCATGTGCCTGCGGCCCTCCCGGTCAAAGGGATGGAGTATCGAATCCTCCCGGCCGTTGAAATCAAGGGGCAGGATGCCGAACTTCTCGCAGAGGGACAGGTTAAAGGCCGGCGTGGCCTTTATCCATCTGCCCTCCAGGAAAAATTCCACCAGGCCGTGAAACACGAAGATATCGGTCCGCATCGCTTCCCTGAGGCGTTTCGTCACCAGGTGGTTGCGCACCGTGGCGAAGCGGAGCCTGCAGGGTACGCCGGCGGCCCGGGACAGAGCGGCTGTGAGGACCGCCTTCTGCACGCAGAATCCGTCCCCCTGGCTCAGGATGAAACTTGCCCGGTAATGGTCCCGGTCATAGGTAGTCCGGTAAGGATTATACGGGATACAGTCCCTGACCCAGTAGAAAATCTTTACGGCCTTGTCAAGGGCGGTGTCGCCGGATGCGGCGATGGCGAGGGCCCGGTCGATAATGGCCGGATTATCGCTGTCTATGAAATATGTGGGGGTCAGAGTAAATTTAGTATCCATGATGGTTTCATCCCATTTGGTTAGATCCAGGGGTCAGAGTAAATTGATGTAATCAGCCTATATTGTTTTCCCAGTCTGTCAGGGGGTCAGAGTAAAATCAATTTTTTTTATACCGTTCCGGCCAGAGGGACTTTAAACGCTCCCGAATTGCCTTTTCTCCCCCCTCCTCGGATGGATTATAGAACACCTGTTCCCTTAATTCAGCTGGAAGATATACTTCCTTTACAAAATGACGGTTAAAATCATGGGGGTACTTATAGCCATTATGGTATCCGAGGCTTTTCATGAGTTCCGTGGGGGCATTACGGATATGGAGGGGAATTTCATAGTTAGAACCCTTGGCCGCCGCCATGGCACCGTCAATGGCAAGGTACGAAGCATTGCTTTTTGGTGCTGAAGCCAGGAATGTGGCGCACTGGGAGAGGATTATCCGTGCTTCAGGCAGGCCGATATTCTGGGTCGCGGTCATGGCTGCCACTGCAAGTGAAATGGCGTTCGGCGCAGCATTTCCTATGTCCTCTGATGCGAATATGACCATTCTGCGGGCAATGAATACCGGGTCTTCTCCCGCCAGGATCATGCGCGCAAGGTAATATACCGCTGCATCCGGATCAGAGCCTCGCAGGGACTTTATGAAGGCGGAAATGGTATCATAGTGCCTGTCTCCGGCGCGGTCGTAGTAGAGCATGCTGTTGCGGACGGCCTCCTCAAGGTGATCAGTCGTAATAAGACCATCAGGGGTCAGAGTAAAAGCCGTTTCCAGGATATTCAGCATGCGCCTAGCATCGCCATTGGATATGGCAACGAGCCTATCCTTAACCTTTTCATCGCTAAAACGAGCATTTCCTTCTTTAAGAATATCATCGCTGCGTAATGCCTGATTTAGTATCGCCAGAAGGTTTTTCTCTGAAAGCTTCGAAAGTTTAAGGACCCGGGTACGGGACAGGAGCGGTGATATAACATTGAATGAAGGATTTTCCGTAGTGGCACCAATGAGAATGATATCACCTGACTCTACTGAACCAAGAACGGAATCCTGCTGGGCCTTATTGAAACGATGAATTTCATCAAGAAAAAGCAGCGTCTGGGCTCCTTTCTGCCTATTCTCTTTCCCCTTCTCTATAACCTTTCGAACATCAGCAACACCGGCTGATATGGCGCTTAAAAAATGAGAATCCAGCTTGCAATACGAGGCAATAAGGCGAGCCAGAGTAGTCTTTCCGGAACCGGGTTCTCCCCAAAGAATGAGGGAAAAGGCCGTCCCTTTATCTATGATAGTTTTAAGTATTTTATGTTCCGAAAGAAGGTGTTCCTGGCCGATGAACTCCTCGATAGTTCGGGGGCGACACCGATCTGCCAGGGGGCTAAGGGTATCTGTCATATCCATATGCATTTAAAAATCATACAAAGTTTGTTTCGCTTCACCCAAACGGGAATTTTAATGGGTTGAATTAAGCGGGTAAAC